>JANOWT010000113.1:0-6514 GCA_031418115.1 Gemmatimonadota bacterium | reverse complement strand
GAACGGATTCCGGTACTGCGGCCGGTCAGTGGCCGCGACCGTGCCGAAGAGGCGCCCATGGAATGCGCCGCGGAGCGACAGGATCTCGTGTTTGGCCACGCCACCTTCGAGCTTGCCCCACTTCCGCGCCATCTTGAATGCGCCCTCGTTCGCCTCCGCTCCCGAGTTGCAGAAGAAGACACGGTCTGCGAACGATGCAGCGACGAGCTTGTCCGCGAGTCGTTCACCCGGCTGCGTACGAAAGAGGTTCGACACGTGCACGAGCCCTGTCTCGAGCGCCTCGAGCATCGCCTGCTTCACACCCGCGTCATTGTAGCCCAGTGCGTTCACGGCGATCCCGGCTGCGAAGTCGAGCCATTCCCGCCCCTCCCCGTCGTAGAGACGCACGCCGTCCGCACGCACCAACTCCATCGGTGCGCGACGATAAAGACCCAGCAGAGCGTCGGTGACGGGGTCGGTGGCAACGGTCATGCGTGTTCCCTGATGTTGGTGGTGGTCAACGTGACGACGGTCCCAGCGGACGGATCCGTGATCCCCGCGAGGCCGGCGACACGCACGCGGCGCACGCCGTTCCGAAGGGCCATGGTGGCGGCCTCCAGTTTCGCGCGCATTCCGCCCTGTACGACGCCGCGTGCGACCAACGCGGCGATCGCCGCGGTGTCGATACCCGTCAACACGGTGCCGTCCTCGAGCACACCCGGCACGTCGGCGACGAACACGAGCTCGTCCGCGCCGAGCGCGGCGGCGATCGACGCCGCAGCATCGTCGCCATTCAGGTTGAGCCCCGCTCCGTTCGCCGCTTCACGATCCCGCGCGAGCGGCGAGATCACCGGGACCCAACCGCTGTTGAGCAAGTCAGCGACCAATGTCGCGTCGGTGATCACATCACCCCCGACGCGACCGAACGCCGGATCGGTCACTCGCGCGGTGATCAGACCGCCATCTTCGCCGCTCACGCCGACCGCCCGGACACCAGCGGTGATGAACTGCGCGACGAGACGCTTGTTCACCGTGCCAGAGAGTACCATCCGCACCGTGTCCAGGTCGGAGGGGTCCGTCACGCGTCTTCCACCCACGAACGTCGGTTCGGTCCCCATCTGACGCTGCAACGCGCTCACTTCGTCACCGCCGCCGTGCACCACGACCACGCGCGCACCCGTGACAGCGACGGCGTCGTGGATACGCGTCGACAACGAAGGGTCCCCTTGAGCACGACCTCCGAGCTTCACCACGCGCACCGCGGTGGGTCCCGCCGAATGTGCGGCGACGTGGATCGCCCGCTGCGCTGTCGGTTTGATCGCGTGGGTGGAGTCGGAGTGGCGACGCTTGCTGGTCACGCGGGCAGACCGGCCTGCTCGTTCAGTCCGAGCATGAGGTTCGCGTTCTGGACGGCCTGACCTGCGGCGCCTTTCATGAGGTTGTCGATCGCACTGAATATCTGGATCGTCGGCGTGCGCGCGCCCTCGACCCCGCGTACGGCGATGCGCACGACGTTCCGGTGCGCCACATGGCGGAGTTCTGGCAATGCGTCGTCGAGCTCGATGAAGCGCTCATTCTCGTAGCGCGTGCGCCAGGGAGCGAGCAGGTCATCCAACGGTCGCGCGAGTTGCACCGTGATCGTGGAGAGGATCCCTCGTGCGATCGGCAGTAGATGCGGCGTGAAGAGGAGGTCGACGTCGGTGCCGTATTCTGTTGCCAGCGCCCGCATCTCCTTGAGGTGACGATGTGCATTGCCCACACCATAGGCGCGATAGTTCTCGGTCACCTCGCCAAAGAGCAGGTCCACGCGAGGCGAGAGTCCGGCACCAGAGACGCCGCTCGCGGCGCTGATGTTCACCTGCGTGCCCTGTGCGACCAGCCCCATCTCGAAGAGTGGCGCCAAGGCGATGAGCGCTGACGTCGGGTAGCAGCCCGGATTCGCGACGCACTCGGCATCGCGTATCTGCTCACGCCGCAGCTCGGTGAGACCATAGGGAACTCCCTCGCTCGCGCCGTTTCCGATGCGGAGGTCTGCAGACAGATCGACGACGCGCGCACCCGCGGCACGCGCACGCGCCACCCACTCGGCGCTCGTGCCGTGCGGTAACGCTGAGAAGACGAGCGCCGCATCGGAGAGTCGCACATCCGTGGCGGCCTCGAATGTGACCCGGCCGCCGCGCGGCAGCTCGACCGTCTCGCCCCGCTGCGAGTTCGCGGTCGCGTAGGCGAGACTCAGGCCTTCGTGGCGCTGGATGATCGCGCAGAGCTCGCGCCCCGCGTAGCCGGAGGCGCCGAGGACGCCCACTGGTATCTTATGCACCTTTAATGCATACTAATGCGCTCGCGCTCTGTCAACGGCTCGCTTACCCCGATGGAGCGACGGTGCTACACTGCGACACCAGGAGACACTCTCGTGACAGTCAGCAAGCGCGACCGACAACACGCCATCCTCGAGCTGATCGGCACCCGCGAGATCGGGAGTCAGGAAGAACTGCGCCAGCTGCTTCTCAAGCAGGGATGGGACGTCACGCAGTCGACGCTCTCGCGCGACCTGCGCGACCTGCGGATCGCGCGGATCCCGACCGACCATGGCCTCCGATACGTCGTCAGCGAAGGAGCGGAGGAGACGGCGCGCGCTCCGCTCGCCGCGCTACTGCCGCAGCTGCTCGTGCGGCTCGATAGCGTGAGTCATATGATCGTGCTCAAGACGGTGAGCGGAGGGGCGCAGACGGTCGCGCACGCCCTCGACAAGGAGTCCAGCACCGACATCCTTGGCACCATCGCGGGAGACGACACCATTCTGATGATCTGCCGGAGCGAGCAGGCCCGCGAGCGGATCGCGCGCCGCCTCGCATCACTTGGCAAACGTACCGTCTGAGCCGCAGGACGTTTTACGCATAGTTATGCGATATCATGCCCCTCCCGCCCGACCCCATTTGGTCGGTCGCAACGAGGAGCACACGACCTCGAGGATCAGACGTGAGTGACACTGAGCACAAGCTCTGGGGTGGTAGGTTCGCGGGGGGCCCTGCCCCCGAACTCGTGGCCGTCAACCGTTCCATCACCACGGACCTGCGACTCTGGCCCTTCGATGTGCGCCTTTCGCAGGCTTGGGCGCGAGGTCTGGTCACCGCCGGCGTGCTCTCCGCCGCCGATGCGGAATCGATCGTGGCCGGTCTCGGCCGTGTTGCGGTGCGGATCGCGGCTGGCGAGTCGCCGATCGCTTCCGACGAGGACGTGCACACCTTCGTTGATCGTCTGTTGCACCAAGAGGCTGGTGAACCTGCGAGTCGGCTCCACACCGGCCGGAGCCGGAATGATCAGGTCGCGACCGACACACGGCTCTGGACCATGGACGCCTGCGACCGTGTTGGCGCGCTCATTCGCGACGTGCAGGGCGCGCTGCTGTCCCAAGCTGAGGCACACCTAGATGCCGTGATGCCGGCCTACACGCACCTGCAACGGGCACAGCCGGTCTCGGTCGCCCACTGGCTTCTCTCGCACTTCTGGCCCCTTGAGCGTGATCTTGGGCGTCTCGGCGCGGCCCGCGCTGGCGCGGCTGTTCTGCCTCTCGGGTCGGGCGCGATCGCTGGATCTGCTTTCCCGGTGCCACGCGAGCAACTGCGTCTGGCGCTCGGATTCACGTCGATCTCACGGAACTCGATCGACGCCGTCGGCGATCGTGACTTCGTGGCCGAGACGTTGTTCGCCCTGTCGCTGGTGGGGGCGCATCTCTCGCGGATCGGCGAGGACCTCATCCTGTTCGGATCGAGCGAGTTCGGCTTCGTTCGCTTTGGCGATGCGTTCTCGACGGGGTCGTCGATGATGCCGCAGAAGCGCAATCCCGATGCCCTCGAACTCGCTCGTGGCTCCGGCGCTCGGCTGCTCGGCGATCTCACGGCACTGCTTGCGACGCTCAAGGGTCTGCCAAGCGGCTACAACAAGGATCTGCAAGAGGACAAGCGGTCGCTCTTCGACGCCGTGGACGCGTTGACGCTGCTACTGCCCGCCGTCGCCGGGTCAATCGCGACACTGACCTTTGACCGTGCCCGGATGCGGTCAGCTGTGACGAGCTCGATGATGGCGACCGATCTCGCTGACTACCTCGTGCGCAAGCGCGTGACGTTTCGCGAAGCGCATGGCGCCGTCGGCCGATTGGTACGCGAAGCCGAGGAGAAGGGCGTCGAAATGAGCGATCTTCCTTTCGAGAGCTTCTCGATAGCTAATGCCGCGTTCGAGCGCGACGTTTTCGGCGAGCTGGACCCTGGGAGCTCGCTGGGGCATCGCGAGCTCCCAGGAGGCACTGGAATGGCCGCGGTGCGCACGCAGCTGCAAGCTGCGTCGCTCATTCTAGCGACTCGCTGATTATCAGTCTTTATTGTAGCTAAGTCACTGTCCCGAAACAAGATACAATAAGAAACTTGCTTGCAAGTAACTTACCGTCTGGTTTTGTTTGATTTTTTGGCTCGCGATCTGCCTGATCAAGGCACTGTCCGGACACGTGTCTCAAAGCAAACCTTATATTCTGCACAAGTTGTTGACAGTCTGACATTTAGCTCATAGTCTATAATATCCTGACATTGGAGGATATTAATGAGAGCTGTCACGACAGCGACCGCAGCGGTCGCGATCGGCCTACAGAAGAAGGCACTCGATAACCTTCTGGGGCGTCTCGACCTGCCAGAAGCGCCCTCAGGGCGCCAGGGAGTGGAACGCCGGATTCCGGTCACTCTACTGCCCCAGCTGCTGTTGACCGCGGAGCTCTCGGATCAACTCGACATACCGATTCGCTCAGCCTTCGCTCTCGCGCGTCGCCTCGTTGCAGGTGATGTGTCGGCGGGACCGTTCCTGCGGTTGCGGGCGGATACGGAGTCGATAAACAAAGAGATCGACCGACAGCTCGAAGTCGCGATTGAGACCGTGGTCCGGCGACCTCGAGGTCGTCCGAGGGCTTCTGTCGAAGCCTAGGGAAATCGACACACTGGAGTTGGGGGGCAACGGCAAAGGGCGCCCGGAGCAAAAGCTCCGAGCGCCCTTCGATCGTGCCGGCGTGGCTTACGAGACCTTCGAGACGTTCTCGGCAGCGGGGCCCTTGGCACCCTGCACAATGTCGAACTCGACGGCGTCGCCCTCTGCGAGCGACTTGAAGCCGGAACCCTGGATCGCGCTGTAATGCACGAAGCAATCCTTGGTGCCGTTGTCCGGGGTGATGAACCCGAAGCCCTTCGCATCGTTGAACCACTTTACCTTGCCGGTCGTACGCATACCCTACTCCTGATTTGGTGATTGTCGCCGGGAGCGGGAAACGCCGACCCTGCACAATCGAGACCACGGGACGAAATAGATCCCCCGTGCTGGACCATCCGCCCGGAGAGTCCGAGGGACGGAGGAAACCTACGGTGGTCTCCGCCAGTGCGCAATGGGCAATCCCGCTGACGTGGTCTTGGCATTGCGTCAGGGGAGCGGGGGCTGTCCGCTGTCGCTGATGAGCCTATACGCGACCACGAAATAGGGAGTATCACCCAGGCAGCTCGTCGGCACGCCCCGGTGCTCGTCGTACTGCACCGCCACTCGGCCCTTGCCCATGTCGAGTTCGATTGCCGCTGCGAGCGAGTCGTTCCGGATCGTGAAGGTGAAGATCTGGGGAGACACTCCAGGCGCCGTCGCCATCGCGAGCTCACCCTCCCAGGTCTTACAGAGCCACCCCTTTCTCGAGAGCTTCTGGACATACCCGGTCCGAGTACCGCTCGAGTAGGTATAGCTCAGTGCCACAGCCGACCAGACCAGAAGTCCCACAAGCGGCAGGCCCAACACTGCCAGGACCGTGAGCTTTCCCCAGTGCCGCCGAGCGAATCCCGGTCGCGGTGACGCCGGACTTGCGGTTGCGGCGTTCGGGTTGCTCGCGGTCGTCGCGTCGTCTTTGGCCATGGAAGCTCTCGATTGAGAAGGAGGAAACGAGAGAAGGATAGTAAGTTGTTCGTCTGAGGGCAGGGAGGGCAGGGAAGCGCCGGTCGCTGCCGGTCTGGCCCCGCCCTACCCGCTCTGCCATTCGCATCCACCTCATGCCCCAACGGTTCGTGTCGCCCTTCAAGACTCGCCGCAAATCCGTGACCGCCAACGTAGGCGGTGTCCTCGTGGGCTCCGCTCAACCAGTCGTCGTGCAGTCCATGACGAACACCGACACCGCCGACCCCGCGTCGACGGCGGCGCAGGTGGCCGCGCTCGCAAAGGCCGGATCGCAACTCGTCCGCATCACCGTGAACAACGACGAGGCGGCCGCCGCCGTCCCCGAACTCGCGTCGCGCCTGGCCGACATGGGTGTGAGCGTGCCGATCATCGGCGACTTCCACTACAACGGACACCTGCTGCTCCGGAAATATCCGAAGACGGCGGAGTTGCTGGCGAAGTACCGCATCAATCCTGGCAACGTTGGAACGAGACATCGCGACGACAACTTCCGCACGATCGTCGAGGTGGCCGTCGAATACCAGAAGCCCGTGCGCATCGGCGTGAACTGGGGTTCACTCGATCAGGA
>JANOWT010000112.1:0-5309 GCA_031418115.1 Gemmatimonadota bacterium | reverse complement strand
GTGTTGTGCAGTCCGTGATCGCGCTTCATGAAGAAGACCTCGCTCACGAGGGGATTGCCGAGCCGTTCGACCTGCGCATAGATGCGAGGGGTCGAAGGCGACGTGGGGCCGTTGTCGTCGCTGCAGGCCCCGGCGATCAGGGCGAGGGCGAGACCGGCGAGCGGTCGCACAGTGTGGAAGAGGCGCATGGTCAGGAGTCTCGAGTGAGAGTAGGTGAGGTTCGGCTTCAACGGCTGATCGTGCCCCAGACGCCGAACGACGCGTCGGCGGCCGTGCTCGCCTGCAGCAACGACTTCGGGAGTTCGACGACGATCGCGAGCGTATTGAACGGCCGCAGGAGGTCGACGCCGGGAGTGCGGAAGGCCGAGGCCGTCGCGGTCGCCGGACCGGAGAGCGCGCCGGTGGCCGGACGACGGTCGGGCAGGATGTTGAAGAACTGCTCCAGATCGATCACGAAGGGGTCGGCCCGGAGACCGGTGAAGACCGTGATGCCGTTCGCGCCGTTGATCGCGCCGCCCACCGCACCGGTCACGACGGAGCCATCGGTGTTGAGCGTCGCGCGCGTGCCGACCATCGCCGGCGCCACCGGTCCGCGGAGCGTCACTCGCTGCGACCCGGGTTCGGAACCCTCGAACGTCACCTGGATCACGCGATCCTCGACTGCGTCACCGCTGTTGTCGATCTTGAACTGGTAGAGGAGATTCGGGTCGAACGCGGCGTTGCTCCCCGCGATCGGCGACGACGTGGTCATCACGAGCACGATCCGGTCCGCGGCGCTGCCGGGGAACGCGTACACGTCATTGATGTCCATGCGGGGATTGATCTCGACCTCAGGGGTGTCCTGATGGTCCGAGGCGCGCGCGCGCGCGGTCGCGAAGGTCGCGAGCGCGGCGACGGCCGCGAGCGCGACGGCGGCGCGACGGCGGTGGGACTGTTGCATTCCGACTCCTGCGTGAAGTGTCGTGGATCCTGTGCTCCGTCGCCGCACCTCATGTGCGACGACAGTGAGCGGGTGGACACACTAGCTACGACCGCAGTACGGACATTGGATGTGTGACGTGAAGCACATCCATGGCGCGCGTGATCAGCGCCCGTCCGAGGCGCGCGTCAGGCGCCGGGGAACGTCCCCGCGAGGAACGGGGCCGACGTGGGCTGCAGCGAACCGCCGGAGGGTTCGACCGACACGAGCACCGCGGTCACGCCGCGCACGCTCCGCGCGATCCCCTCGACCTCCACGAGCGCGTGGCCGGCGGCGTCAGAGTTGAACACCGCGAGCGAGACCGGCTTGCCGTCGACGAGCGCCCAGATCTGGTAGTCGCGGCCCGCCGGCGCCGGCTTGAGCCGGAAGACGTGCGCGAGAGCCTTCCCCTGACGCGCGTTCCAGTAGAACTGCAGCCCTGGTCCGGTGCCCGCCGTGTCGGCCCCCACCTGAACGAGGTGAAGCTGGCCTTCGCCATCGAGCAGCGAGTTCAGCACCCGCTCGCGACGCCTGAGCTCCGCTGTGAGCTCCGCATTGCCGGCGCGCAGACCCTCGGCCGCGCGTTGCATCCGCACGCCGTAGACGGCTCCCGACACCGTGAGCACGACCGAGGCCGCCAGGAGCGCCGGCACCCAGTTGGGAATCCGGGCCGACACCGTTCGTTCGACGCGCAGCGGCGGCCCCGTGCGGGCCTCCGCGAGGAGCGCCTCGCGCACGCGAGGATGCGGAACGACCGGCGCGGCCGACGCGAGCATCGCCGGCACGTTCCGGAACGCCGAGACCTCGGCTGCGAGCGCCGGATCGGACTGCATGGCGCGCTCCATCGCCTCGGCCTCGTCCGTGGTCGTCGCGCCGAGCGCGTGCGCCGGGGCGAGTTCGAACAGTTCTTCGCGCGTGAATCGCGTCATGCGACACCCTCGTGCGCCAGCGGAGCGAGCAGATCCCGCAACTTGAGCATCCCCTGTCGGATGCGCGTTTTCACCGAGCCGAGCGGTTCGGTCAGCCGCTCGGCGATCTCGACATGGGTCAGTCCCTCGAAGAACGCCAGCTCGATCACGCGCCGCTGATTCGCCGGCAGCGTCGCCAATGCAACATCGATCGCGCGCCGCCGCTCCTGCTGCTCGACACCGGCCAGTGGATCCACCGGCGCCGCCTCCCCCGCCTCGCCGATCGGATCGGCCTCATCGACGGTCGGCTGCTCGCGCAACTCCCGCCGCTTGGTGCCCCGCGCGACGTCCAACGCCCTGCTACGCGCCATGATCGCGAGCCACGCCAGCACCGAGCCGCGCGAACCGTCGAAACTCGCCGCCGAGCGCCAGGCCTGGAGAAACGTCGCCATGAGCACCGCTTCGGCATCCGCATGCTCCCGCACGATGCGCAGCACGAAGCCGAGCAGCGCCGCCGCATGCCGATCGTAGAGCGTTGCCAGGGCGCGCTCGTCGCCGCCCTGCATCCGTACTACGAGCTGAGCGTCGGGTACGGATGTCGAAGCGGAGCGCGCGCTGGCCGCGGAAGGGAGCATCGTGGGCGTGGGGGACGCAGGGACCGTGACCCAAGAATGTGGTCTGCGGCTCGCGAGCGAACAAGCGCCGAGGTCCGGCATTCGGTCGCGCCAGTGCGCCTCGTTTCATCCTACCCGAACACGATCCCACCGGTCACCGGCGGTCGATCAGCCGGCGACCGCCACCCGACCTGCCGCCTTGTCGATCAGCGTGCGCAGTTCCTCCACCAGCGACTCCGCTGAGAACGGCTTGGCGAGGAACTCCACGCACGGCGCCCGACGCAGCTCCGCCGCATCGGTCCCGCCGGTGAATCCGCTCATGATGACGATCGGCAACTCAGGCACGATGCGGCGCATCTCGTGCATCGCCTCGCGACCGCCGAGTCGCGGCATCATCACGTCCAGCAACACGGCGGAGAGTCCGGACCCGTGCCTCTGCACCATCGCGACGCCTTCCACGCCGTCCTCCGTCGTCACGACGTCGAAGCCAGCTCGCTCGAGCACTCGGCGCGCGAACGACCGCACCGTCGGTTCGTCATCCACCACCAGAACGAGCTCTCTCTTGCCGTCCGTTCGTTCAGGTTCGACTCCGCTCGTGACGGCGTCTTCCTGTTTCGCCGCATGGGCCGGGGCCGACCCGAGTGCGGGGAAGTACATACGGAACCGGCTGCCGCGGCCCTCAAGGCTCTCCACCTCGATCGTTCCGTGATGGCCGCGCAAGATTCCCTGCACCGCCGCCAGCGAGAGGCCGCGCCCCAGGAACCGTGTCGTGAAGAATGGTTCGAATATCCGGCGACGCGTCTCGGCGCTCATCCCATGGCCGGTGTCCGAGACTTCGATCACCACGTACTCGCCCGCGGTCAGTGCGCCGTGCGCCTCGTGCGACGCGGTCGACCGGGCAGCCGTCGCCGAGACGCGCGCCAGCTCGGTGCGGACCGTGATCGTACCGACCCCGTCCGGGAGCGCGTCGACGGCATTCATGACGAGACTCCTCACCACCTGCGCGATCTGCCCGGCGTCGGCGCTCACGCGCGGCAACTGTGGATCGATCTCGAGCCGCAGCACGGCGGCCGCGGGTAGCACCGCGCCGACGTCCGCAGAGATCCCGCCGATCACCGCCGAGAGATCGAGCTCCCGCATGTCGATCTGCGACTTCCCCGTATAGTCGAGCATCTGCCGCGTGAGCTCGGCTGCACGATGCGCGGCGACCTCGATGTGGTCGAGCGACTCGATCACCGCGTGACCGGGCTCCAAGTCGAATCGGGCCAACTCGGTGTTCCCGAGGATCCCGACCAACAGGTTGTTGAAGTCGTGCGCGATCCCTCCGGCGAGCACGCTGAGGCTCTCGAGTTTCTGCGCGTGTCGCGACTGTGCCTCCGCTCGGCGGCGATCGGTGATGTCGCGCGAGATGCCCGTCGTGCCGACCACCGCGTCATCGCTGTCGAGCACCGGGCTCAAGGTCCGCTCGAGCACCATCGCGACCCCGTTCACGACGACCTCATGCTCCTCGCGCACCGTCTGACGGGATTCCATCACCCGCAGCTCATGGGCGTGCAACGTCGGCACCACCTCCGCCGACAACATCTCCCAGGCCGTCCGGCCCTCGAGGTCGTCCTTGCTGCGCCCCAAGCGTCGGCCGAAGGCCTCGTTGACCGCGGTGTAGCGACCTTCGCGGTCCTTCACCCACATCGCGTCGGGGACGTTGTCGAGGATCGCTCGCTGCTGGCGCCAGCTCTCCGAGAGCGCCGCCTCGGAGGCCTGGATCCGTTCGAGCTGCTCGCCGAGCGTGCGGTTCACCCGGTCCTGCCGCCGCCGGTGCCAGAACAACGAGACCACGAAGAACGCCGAGAGCAGCAGGATCGCCCCGATGGCCGCGGCGAGGTAACGCGTGAGCCGGAGCCCGTCCCGCAGGGCTGCGTTCTCCTCCTCCTTCTGCGTCGTCTCATACCTGATCTGCAGGTTCTTCAGTTGCTGGAACCGCTCCTGCTTCGCCACGCTGTCCCGCACCGCCGTCTCGCGCTTGGCGAAGTCGTACGCCGCGGCCCAGTCCCGCCGCTGCGCGTAGGCCTCCGAGAGGAGCCCGAGGATCTCCGCGTCGACCTCACCGCCATCGAGCTTCTTGAGACCGATCGCGATCACCTTCTCCGTCTGCCCCATGCGCGCGTGGACGCGTGCGAGATCGGAGTAGTTATGCAGGCGTGTCGTGGCGGCAAGCGAATCGGACGCGTCGATCTCGAGCAGTCGTGCCAACGCCCGCGCGTACTGACGCTTTCCCTCGTAGGCAAGCGCCACGTTGCGCAACGCGGTGAGGGCGGTCGACCGCTCGCCGCGTTGCGTCCAGATCCGCAGCGACGTCTCCGCGTGCGCGAGCGCCTCATCGTAACGTGCGAGGAAGTTGAGGATCTCCGCCAGGCGGATGTGCGCGTACGCCACGCCGCGGATGTCGCCGTTCGCCTCGTGCACCGCGAGCGCACGTTCCGCGTACACGCGCGCCTGCTCACCGTCGCCCTCGATCAGGAGCAGGGCCGCGATGTTATTCAGCGCGTACCCCTCTTCCGCATGCGCGCGCACCCGCTCGGCGACGGCGAGCGCCTCGAAGAACAGACTCTGAGCCTTCTGATTGTCGCCGCTCCACTGATGGCCCACGCCGAGGTAGTTGAGGACCTGTGCCTCGCCGCGCTCGAACCCGATGCGCCGTGCGAACTCGAGCGAGCGACCGGCGATCGCGATCGCGAGCCTGGGGTCGGAGCGGCGCAGCGACCAGGCCTGCGCATTGAGCGTGAGGACCTGCTGCGTGTCGGGGAGCGCCTCGAAGGCGCGCGCGGAATC
>JANOWT010000111.1:0-30462 GCA_031418115.1 Gemmatimonadota bacterium | reverse complement strand
AACGCGGTGGATGCGTGGTCGAAGGACGCGATCGGATCGTGGACGGTCGCGTCGATCTCGCGCTCGATCAGGTGTTCCGCCGGCTCACGGGCTCCGACGCCTGAGTCGCTCGGTCGCGATTGCCGCACGGCACACTTTGCCTAGCGCCGCGACAGTCTGACCACAATGACACAAAACGCCGCAACTCTCTACACATCATAGCGTTGCACGATTCCTGAACGACGGAACGGCGCGGCACGCGAGTTGCTTTTCCCTCTCGCGTACACTCGTCCCCAATCGCTCCCATGGTCGCTGCCACGCTCAACACACTCCAGGATCGGCTCCCCGAGATCCCGCGACTCCGCCCTCTCGGGCGGGTGACGCGGATCGTCGGCCTGGTCATGGAAGCGAGCGGCCTCGAGCTCGGCATGGGCGCCCTCTGCCGCGTGACCAGCCTTTCGGACGACCGCTCCGTGCTCGCCGAGGTGGTCGGCTTCCACGAGCGCGGCGCGCTCCTCATGCCGCTCGGCGACATCGAAGGGCTGCACCCGGGCGCGACCGTTTCCGACCTGGGCCGAAACCTCGGCGTGCGTGTGGGCGCGGCGATGCTCGGCCGCGTGGTCAACGCGCTCGGAGAGCCGATCGACGGCAAGGGAAAGATCGAGTTCGAGAAGCGCGTCCCGCTCTCCGCCGATCCGCCGAACCCTCTAGAGCGCGAGCGCATCGACACTCCCTTCGTGACCGGCGTCCGCGCGATCGACGGCCTGCTCACAGTGGGCCGCGGACAACGCGTCGGCATCTTCGCCGGCTCCGGCGTCGGCAAGTCGGTGCTACTCGGTATGATCGCGCGCAAAGCCGAGAGTGACGTGAACGTGATCGCCCTGCTCGGCGAGCGCGGCCGCGAAGTGCGCGAGTTCATCGAGAACGCGCTCGGCCCCGAAGGTCTGGCCCGATCGGTCGTGATCGTCTCCACCGGTGACGAGTCGGCGCTGCTCCGCGCGCGCGGCGCGCTCGTGGCGACCGCGATCGCCGAGTGGTTCCGCGATCAGGGCAAGCAGGTGCTGCTGATGGTCGACTCGGTGACGCGCGTGGCGATGGCCTGGCGTGAGATCGGGCTCGCCGTCGGCGAGCCGCCTACGACCAAGGGGTATCCGCCCTCTGTCTTCGCCTACTTGCCCCGCCTGCTCGAGCGCGCCGGCAACGGCAGCACCGGCGGCATCACCGGCATCTATACGGTGCTGGTCGACGGCGACGATTTCTCCGAGCCCGTTGCCGACGCGAGCCGCTCGATCCTCGACGGTCACATCGTGCTCACGCGTCGGCTCGCGAGCGCTGGTCACTACCCCGCGATCGACATCCTCGACAGCAAGAGCCGCGTGCGCGACCACGTGATCACGCGAACGCAGCGCGACCACGCAGGCATGCTGCAGCGCCTCGAGGCCGCATACCGCGAGAAAGAGGACCTGATCCTCGTCGGCGCATATCAGCGTGGCACCAACCCGTTGGTCGATGCAGCGATCGACCTGCGCAGCCCGATCCTCGACCTGCTCCAGCAACCGCCCGAGGACTACACGCCCATGGACCGCACGATCGCCCAGCTCGCCGAGATCGGCATGCGCGGCGCCTCAGCGGTGCCGCGCCCCGGCGCTGCCCCGCGAGTGAATGCGCAGCCGACCCATAACCGGATGACCGCGTGACCGCTCCCTCGTCTCGTTTCGCCTTCGGGCTCCAGCGCGTGCTCGACCTTCGCCAGCAGCGCGAGAAGGCGATCGCCGGCCAGCTTGGTGCTGCGTCAGAAGCCGCAACCGAAGCGCGCGCCGCCATGGATGCACTCCAGGCCGTGCGTCAGGCCAGCGGCACCGACCTCGCTCGTGCGCATTCGAGTGCACTGCAGGTGGGCGCGTTGCATCAGAAGGAACGCCTGATCGCATCACTCGAGGCACATCTCGACGTCGCTGAGCAGGAGGTCGCCTCGCGCGATGCGCAGGTGGCCCTCGTCCGCACCGAACTGAACGACGCCATGCAGGCTCGTCGCATCATCTCGCGACTGCGCGAGCGACGCGAAGAGGAATGGCGTCAGTCCCACACGCGTCACGAACGCACGGCGATGGACGCCCTCGCTGTCCAGCGGCACGCCCGCCAGTCCGACGCTGACGCCATGGAGACCGAAGCATGAAGCCCCTGATCCTCCCGCTCGTTGCGTTCGTGTTCTTCTTCGCCCTCGGGGGCGGTGCGGGCGTCTATGTGATGAAGCCCGCCGTCGCGGACTCGACCCTGGTCGACTCGACGCATGCCGACTCCGCGCAGTCCGAGCCCGGCCATGCCGCCGACTCGACGATTGATTCGGCTGCGACTTTCGTTCCGCACACCGTGGAACCGGCGACGGACGGCTCGACCGGTCCACTCGACGCGCACGCGGCCGATCCCTCGCGCACGCCGTCGGTTGCGGTAACGCCTGTCGGCGCTACGCCCCCGGGCACGACACCCGCAGGCACGACGCCCGCCGGCACGACGCCGGCCGGACAGCTGACCATCCAGTCACTCCTCCGCGCACAGTCCGGAGCAACCGTGAGCATGCGTCCTGACGGCACGATCGGCGCCGAACGAGCTGACTCGCTCCCGGACTACGCACGCATGGCGCGCCTGCTCTCTCGCTTGGGACCGCGCGAAGCGGCACGCACGATCGAACGACTCGGTGGCACCGAGGCGGCACGCGCGCTCGGTGCGATGACCGACAAGCAGGCCGCACTGGTACTCTCGCAGCTCACGCCGGAGAAGGCCGCGTCGCTCCTGCAGGCGACGCTCGCGCTCCTCCCCAAGACGGTCGCGCCATGATCGCCGGCGCCACGCCTCTCAGCTCGTCACCGCTCGGCCTCGTCACGGCCGCCGAGCCGTCGAACACGCGCGCCGACGACTCCGCCAAGAGCGAGTTCGCCGCCATGCTCACGGCGATGATGAACCCGACGAATGTCGCGCCGGCGATCGTGCGTGTCATGGTCGACGAGATCGTGGACGCAGCGACGACGGACGCGACGACGGACGCGACAACAGACGCGACGACGACGGACGAGCGGGATGACGAGTCCACGCTCGCGGCCGGGACGACTGGCAGCAACGCGTCGGTCGCGACCACGGCCACGGCCGACATCACTCGCGTCGCGGACATCGCCGACGTGACCGCGTCGGCCGCAGGGCTCGACCCGGACTTCTCCAAGCGTCTCGAGCGCGTGTTGGACCGCATGCGCGACGCCGGTCACACGGTCGACGTACGCGAGACCGTGCGCAGCACCGAGCGACAGGAAGCGCTCTACGCGCAGGGCCGCACGACGAGCGGGCCCGTGGTCACATGGACGCTCGACTCACGTCACATCGACGGCAAGGCCGCCGACGTGGTCGTCGATGGTCGCGCCTCCGGCAAGGGCTACGCGTTGCTGCATCAGATCGCGCAGGAAGAAGGTCTGCGTACGCTCGGGGCCCGCGATCCGGGCCATCTCGAGTTGCCCCGGACGACAGTGGATGCCAGGGAAGGCGCCGCTGCTCGTCGCGGGAACTCCGATCAGGTGGTGAAGCCGCTGCGTCAGGGTGGAATGCTCGCGGCGCCGGCGCAGGTGGCGCAGGTCGCACAGGTGGCGGCTACCGCACGCGTTGCCGTACCGGGCCTTGCCTTGGGCCACACACTTCGCGCGCGGGGTACCACCGCCGGTGACGCCACGCCGCGCGTCGCGGCTGAGGTCAGCAGCCAGGGCGCGTCGCGGCAGGGGGCTATCCGTTCAGGCATCACGCTCGAGGGCGCAACGATCACACGGGGCGGCGATGTCGATACGAGCCGCGCTGTTGTGACCGCCAACGCGACCGCCAACGCGACCGCCAACGCGAGCGCCAACGCGACCGCCAACGCGACCGCCAACGCGACCGCCAACGCGAGCGCCAACGCATCGCCGAACGCCGTCGCGCAGGCTGCCGCGCGCTCGGCTGTCGCGCGCGCCGCAGCGGTCGTCGGCCTCTCAACGGACGCGCGCACGGCAGCCGGCAACAACCAGCGCTCAGCGACGCGCGGAGCGACCTCGGAGTCCGACCCGATCCTCGCGACCGTCCCGACCGACGACTCCGGAACAGCATCCACCGACGGAGCCGGCGACAACGGTTGGCGCGGTGCCTCGCGCGATAGCGCGAACTCCGCGCGCGACCAGCGCACCGTTGAGCAGCAGGACGCGCGCGACGTCGCCGACGCTCGCCCGGTACGCCAGGCCCGTGGTCGCGGCGCCGCCGCGCTCGCCGCCTTCGCGAACGAAGTCACCTCGCGCTCGACCTTCGATCCCATGCGCGAGAGCACCGCGATCAGCGGCGCGCGCATGGGCAACCTCGGCGCCGGTGCGCCGATCCTGCGCACGGGTGGACTCGCGGCGGAACGCGTCGCCGAGTTGCTCGCCGCCCGCGATGCTCAGCCCGCTGGCACACTCGGCGAGTTGCGCCTCGCCATGGATCCCGTCCGTGACGGCCTCAGTGAAGTCCGCCTCGCCCTGCAGAACGGTGCGCTCGACGCAACGCTCCGCACCAGCGATGCCGGCATCGCACGCGGCCTGCAGTCCGAGGTCGCGACGCTCACGCGCTCACTCGAGCGCCAGGGCTTTGACGCCGCGCGCGTCTCGGTCCAGCTCGACGCCGCACAGCAGTCCAGAGCGACCGCACTCGACACCGTCGCCGCGTCCGAAGCCAGCGCCCGCGCCCGCGCGCGCGGACTCCGCAGCGACAGCGACGCTTCCCTCGAGGGACGCGAACAACACACCGCACCCGACTCCGGGCGCGAGCAGCAGCGCGAACAGCAGCGCGAACAGCAGCACGCCCGGCAGTTCGGCTCCCGCCGTCAGCGCCAGTTCTAGTCCCTCACCCCACCGGTCACCCGATGAACATCCCAGCCACGATCTCCGCCAACGCCACTGACGCCACCGGCTCGACCGGTGCCACCACCGCCACTGAGCGCAGCAAGGCCAAGCAGACCAAGGACATGTTCCTCAAACTGCTGGTCGCACAGATGAAGAACCAGGATCCCATGAATCCCGCCTCACCCGACCAGCTCGCCGCCCAGCTCGCGCAGTTCTCGAGCCTCGAACAGCTCGTGGGAATCAACGAGAAACTCGACAACATGGGCCTGATCCCGATCACTCCGATGCCGTAAGGCATCTGCACCGCCGTCCCGTCCTTCCTCCTTCATCGTTCGTCCTTCCTCCGAGGTACAAATGCTCCGCTCCCTGTTCTCCGGCGTCACCGGCCTGCGCAATCACCAGCTGCGCCTCGACGTCATCGGTAACAACGTCGCCAACGTCAACACCATCGCGTTCAAGTCCGGCCGTGTCGCCTTCAAGGAAGGCTTCGCTCAGCTCGTCAGCGGCGCCACGCGTCCGCCGGGCGACCAGGGCGGCGTCAACCCCGTGCAGGTCGGCCTCGGCTCGCAGGTCGCGTCGGTCGACACCCTCTTCAGCCAGGGCAATGTCGAGACCACCGGTCTCGGTACCGACATGGCGATCCAGGGTGACTCGTTCTTCGTCGTCGCCAAGGGCAACCAGTTCTTCTACACGCGCTCCGGCAACTTCCAGCTCGACGCCGACGGCCGCCTCGTCTCGCCGGCCAACGGGTTCGTCGTGCAGGGCCGCAGCGCCATCAACGGCGTCTTCCAGGACGGCATCGGCGACATCACGTTGCCGTTCGGCCAGAAGACCGCGGCGCTCGCCACGAGCGGCGTCACCCTCGCCGGCAATCTCGACGCGGCTTCGCAGGTCTTCGACCAGGGCACTGCGGCCACGCTCGATCCGCTCGATCCCGCGCAGCGTTCGGTGACCGGCAATGAGCGCTCGTACAAGGACGTCTCGATCACGACCTTCGACTCGCTCGGCGAAGAGCACGAACTCAAGGTCGTCCTCTACAAGACGGGCCCGAGTCAGTGGAGCTGGCAGATCGACTCGGCCGGCATGGACATCGACAACACCTTCGGCACAGGCGGCATCCAGGTGAATGGCGGCACCAATCCGTTCACCTTCCTCGCCGACGGCACGCTCGACATCAACCCGGCGACCTTCGTGCCGCCGACGATCACGTTCCGCCCCAACTCCGGCGCGACCGACGTCACGATCACGATCGACCCGCGCGGCGCCGGCGTGAACGGCCTCACGCAGTTCGCCGGCACGCACAACTCGGTGCTCCGCGACCAGAACGGCTACACCTCGGGCACGCTGCAGGACTTCTCGATCGACCGCACGGGCACGATCGTCGGCGCCTTCACCAACGGCACCACGTCGCCCCTCGGCCAGATCGTCCTCGGTGACTTCAACAACCCGGGCGGCCTCATGCGCATCGGGGACAACATGTACTCCACCTCGGGCAACTCCGGCCAGGCCGTCTACGGCTTCGCCCTCGAAGGCTCGCAGTCGGTGATGGTCTCGGGCGCGCTCGAGATGTCGAACGTCGACCTCGCGCAGGAGTTCACGAGCATGATCGTCGCCGAGCGCGGCTACCAGGCCAACAGCCGTGTCATCACGACCTCGGACCGGTTGCTCGAGGAGTTGGTCTCGCTCAAGCGGTAATCGAACGGCAGATGTGAGATGTGAGATGTGAGATGTGAGATGTGAGATGTGAGATGTGAGATGTGAGATGTGAGCGGAGCGGCAACGCCCGCCGCTGGACGCACGGCAACCCTTGCCGATGCCTCCGGCGGCGGGCGTGCTTTTGCCGAGTACGAACTCATCTGAGGTTCACATTTTTAAGTCTGCAACACGTTGGCAATACAGCACTTACGGTACACCGAGCAGCCGCCTGCCGACTGTGGCCCAGCTCCTGCTTTAGTAGTGCCCGACGGAGCTCAATCCGCCGATTCACCTCGCTCCCCTCGCCGCTTCCGGACCGATGGCCACCGCCGCCACTCCAGTACCCGCTGTCGCTGACACTCCCGCCGCTCCGGCGGGGGGAAAGAAGCGCATCCTCATCGGAGCGTTCGCCGGACTTCTGCTCGGCGGTGCCGTCGGTGGGCTCGTCATCGCACCTCGCATGGGGCAAGCCCCCGCCGAGGTCGTGGAGCATGAGGAACCGGCCGAACCGCCGGGCCCGGCCTCTGTTCACCAGATCGAGAATCTCGTAGTCAATCCCGCCAGCACCAACGGCGCGCGGTTCTTGCTCGTCACCACCGCCATCGTCGTGAAGGACGCGGCCGCCGTCGAAGAGCTCGCCTCCCGCGACGCCGAGATCCGCGACCGGATCGTGGACCTGCTCAGCGGACGCACGATCGAGGAACTCGGTGATCCCTCGCGCCGCGAGGCGCTCAAGACCGATCTCGCTGCCGCCGTTGGCGCGCTCTTTCCCGAAGGCGTCGTGAAGCGCGTGCTCCTCCCCCAGTTCGTCATCCAGTAACAGGCGACCATGAGCGCTCAAGCTGCCGCCTCGTTCTCGCAGGACGACATCGACCGCCTCCTCAAAGGAGGCGGAGGTGCCGCCGTCGCCACCGCGTCACGCGACGCGGACATCCAACTCTACGATTTCCGCCGCCCGGCGCGCGTCTCGCGCGACCGCATGCGGACGCTCGAGGCCATGTACGAGCGCCTGGTGCGCTCGCTCGAAGGGTGGCTCGTCTCGCGCCTGCGCGACTCGATCGACCTCCGCCTGCAGTCAGTGGAGCAGATCTCGTACGCTGAGTTCCTCCTCTCGCTCAACACACCGAGCGCGAGCTTCCTCATCCGCATCGAGGATGCCGGCTCGCAGCAGGGCGTGATCGACTTCAACCCCTCGCTCGGCTACTTCCTCATCGACCGCCTCTTCGGTGGCGGTGGCGCGCCGACGATCCTCGACCGCGTCGTCTCACCGATCGAACGCATGGCGCTCGACACGGTGGCCGACCGCGTCGTCACCGACCTCATGGAAGTCTGGTGGGATCACGCCAAGCTTCAGCTCGCGGTCACCGGCTTCGAGTCCATCCCCGAGATCATGCAAGCCGTTGAGCGCGAGGTCCCCTGCCTCGTGGCGACCGTGAACGCGAAGTTCTCCGGGGGCAACGGACTGCTCTCCATCTGTCTCCCGCTCAACGTCGTCGAGCAGTTCTTCTCGCGCTCCACCGACCGTCGCCTCAGCGACCCGGTCGGCACCGACGCCGAGCGCAAGGTGTCGCGCGAACAGACGGAGCAGGGACTGCGCATGACGACCGTCCCGGCGATCGCGCGCCTCCCCGAGTTCCGCATTCCCATGCGCGACCTGCTGCGATTCGCTGCCGGCACGACGATCTCCACCGGCATTCCCATGGGTACGCCGCTCGAGTTGCTCGTCGGCGGCCTGCCGCGCTTCCGCGTTCAGGCGGGTCGAGTGAAGCAGCTCCGCGCCGTGAGCGTGACCGATGTACTGAATGGCCCCGCCTTCGATTCCCTCGTCCCACTACCGCGCGGTCGCACCGCGCCTGAGGTCCGTCACATGACCGCTCCATCCATTGATTCCGACGCCGGGCTGTCCGGCGATCACCAGCCCCCTGAGTTCGCCGATCTCGGCGCAGCGCTCCTCGCCGGTGGCGAGGTCCCGTTCGCGGCGTTGATCGACATCACGCTCCCGGTGCGCATCGAGGTCGGCCGCTCCACCGTCACCGTCGGCGAGCTCCTGCGCCTCGGCCGCGGCTCGGTGCTGCAACTCGACCGACTCGCCGGCGATCCGATGGACCTCTATGTGAGTGACCTCAAGCTCGCAGAGGGCGAGGTCGTGGTGGTCAACGAGCACTACGGTTTCCGCCTGCGCCGCATCGTTGCGCAGCTCCCCACCGCCGCGCTCGAGCAGTAATCCAGTGCTTCTGACCTATGTCGGCGTGCTCTTTGCCCTCGCGGCGATCCTCGCGCTCGTTGCCGTGCTCGGCCGCGCGTATCGTCGCTTCGGCGTGGGCGGGTCGCGCAATCGCGCCACTGCGCCGCTCGACGTGCTGCAACGCACGGCGCTCGGACCGCGTCAGGGCGTCGCCCTGCTCCGCGTCGGATCGCGCGTCATGCTCGTGTCCATCGGCGACGGCGGCGTGCATCCGCTCATGCAGGTCGAGGAAGACGACGCCGTGCGGATGCTCGCCGAGTGCGGAGCGTCCACCAGCACCGTGATCGAGCGGACCGCCGACAATACGTATTCGCCCGTCGTGGCGGCGCGCCCCGCTGGCGCCGAGATCTTCAAGCGCGCATTCGCGCAGGCGGTCGGGCTCAAGAGCGCGGTGCTCCTGCTCGCACTTGCTGCAGTCACGACCGCTCCGCTCGCCGCGCAGAACGCCGCACCGATCACCGCACCGATCACTGCACCGATCACTGCATCGATCACCGCACCGATCACCGCCTCAACACCCGGCGCGCCGATCGTGCGCTCCGCCGGCAGCAACGTCGCCACCGGCACCAGCACCGGCGTCATCAAGAACCCCGCCGCCACCGCCGCCAGCGTCGTCGAACGCCTCGCCCCACGCATGGACCTCCGCCTCGGCAACGAGAACGGCGGCGAAGGCCTCCGCATGAATGGCACCGTCGGTGTCGTCATCATGATGGGCCTGCTCAGCCTGCTCCCCACACTAGTGCTCATGACGACAGGGTTCACGCGCATCCTCGTCGTGCTCTACTTCTTGCGGCAGGCACTCGGCACACAGACGTCGCCGCCTGCGCCGCTCATCGCCGGACTCGCGCTCATCCTGACGGGCTTCGTCATGGCTCCGACCATGACACGACTCAATCAAGAAGCCATCACCCCCTGGCTCGACGGTCAGATCGAACAGGTGGAGATGCTCGAGAAGGGCTCTGTGCCGCTGCGCGAGTTCATGCTCCGCCAGACGCGACCCACCGACGTGCGACGAATGGTGCGGCTCTCGCGCCAGCCGGTCGTCGCCGGCGAACCCGTGCCGTTCATCACGCTCATGGCGGCCTTCGTCATCAGCGAGTTGCGCACCGCGTTCGCCATCGGCTTCGCACTCTTCCTGCCCTTCATCGTCATCGACGTGGTCGTTGCGTCGGTGCTCATGTCGCTCGGCATGTTCATGCTCCCGCCCACCATGATCGCCCTGCCCTTCAAGCTCCTGCTCTTCGTCCTCGTGGACGGATGGGGCCTGATCACGCAGAGCCTCGTGGCCGGCTTCCGCTAGAGCGCGCGCCATGAACGACCAGTTCGTCCTCGACCTCGCGCGCCAGGCGCTGCTCATGGCGCTGCAACTCGCTGCGCCGTTCCTGATCGCCGCGCTCGTCGTCGGCCTGATCATGGGTATCCTGCAATCACTCACGCAGATCCAGGAGCAGACGCTCGCGTTCGTCCCCAAGCTCGTGGTGATCGGGATCGTCTTCGTGCTCGCGTTGCCCTGGATGCTCCAGTCGATCGTCGCCTACACCCGTACCATCCTGATCGGCCTCGCCGACATGCCGCGATGATCGAGGGCATGAGCCCCTGGGACTTCGTCGCACCGGGGACGGCAGAGGTCACGATCCTCTCCGCCTGCCGCGTGGGCGGACTGATCCTCGTGGCCCCGATGTTCTCGTCCAAGATGGTCCCCATGCAGGTGCGCACGTCGCTCCTGCTCGTGCTCACGATCGTCATGCAGCCGGCCGCGCAAGCGACCGCGCTCAGTGGTGCGGCGATCACCCCGGCCACCTTCCTCACCGAGAGCCTCATCGGCTTCTCGCTCGGGCTCGGCGCATCGCTGCTCGTCGCCGCCGCCGAACTCGCCGCCGACCTCATGGGTCAGGCGATCGGTCTCTCCGGCGCCGCGGTCGTCGATCCGATCGGCGGCCATCAGACGTCGGTGATCGGCCAGGCGTTCGCCCTGCTCGGCGCGACGCTGCTCCTCGCCGGCAACGGCCACCTCGTCATGCTCGACGCCGTCGCGCAGAGTTTCGCGCGCGTCCCCGTCGGTGCCGCGCTCGACGTCACCAACGGACTGCGCATCCTCGCGCAGGACGGTGGCATCATGTTCGCGCTCGGTCTGCAGATCGCTGCACCGGTCATCGCTGCGGCACTCGTCACCAACGTCGGACTCGGCATCCTCAGCCGCGCGGTGCCGCAGCTGAATCTCATGAACCTCGCCTTCCCGGTGCAGATCACGGTGGGTCTCGTCTCGCTCGCGGCCTCGCTCCCCTTCCTCGGACTCGTCGCTTCCGGTTGGGGCGAGCAGGTCCGGTCGATGGGCAACGAAGTCATGACCGCGCTCCTGCGCGCACCGCGCTGAGCGCACCATGGCTGAAGGCGACGACGGCGAAAAGACAGAAGAAGCCACAGAGAAACGGAAGCGCGAGGCGACGGACGAAGGGCGCATCGCACGCAGTCAGGAGGCGGGCATCGCCGCCGCCATCCTCGCCGCCGCCGCTGGCGTGAAGATGCTCTCCGACGACGCGGGCTTCGCCCTTCGCGATTTCCTCGGCCGTGGGCTCGCCTCTGCAGGCACCATCACGCTCGACGAAGGCAGCGCGGTAGCGATCCTCCGCGACACCACCACACGTTTCGCGGCGGCCGGTGCCGCGTTCCTCCTGCTGATCGCCGGTGCGACCTTCACCGTCGCCGCGCTGCAGTCGGGCGGCCAGATCAGCAGCAAGGCGCTCAAGCTGCACTGGGAGCGCCTCGACGTCATGAAGAACTTCCAGCGTCTCGTCTCGCCCACGCAGTTGGTCGAGACGGGCAAGGCGATGCTCAAGGTCGTCGTCGTCGGCACGCTGCTCTGGAAAGCGCTCGCGGTGTCCGTTCCTTCGACTGCCTCGCTCTCGCAGGCCGGCCCCGGCGCTCTCGCGCCCTGGGTCGCCGCGCATGTCGGTCGCCTCCTGCTCACCGTCGGGCTCGCTTACGCCTTCGTCGGCGCCGCCGACTATTTCTGGCAGCGCTTTCAGCTCGAGAAGAGCCTGCGCATGAGCAAGGACGAGGTGAAGCGCGAGTCCAAGGAAGAGTCGGGCGACCCGCAGATCCGTGCGGCACGCCGTCGGTTCGCGCGCGAGGTCGCGTTCGGCCAGATGCTCAAGGACGTCTCCAAGGCGACCGTGGTCATCACCAACCCGACGCACATCGCGGTCGCGATCCAGTACGACGACACCGACGCGCCGGTCCCCGTCGTCGTCGCCATGGGCCAGGACAAGGTCGCCGAACGGATCAAGGAACTCGCCGCCGAAGCGGGTATTCCGATGGTCGAGAACGTCCCGATCGCCCGCGCGCTCTTCAAGGCCGCGAAGGTCGGCTCGGTCATTCCGATCGAGCTCTACATGGCCGTCGCTGAGATCCTCGCCTACGTCTACCGCACGCGCACGCAGCGCGGCACGTGGCGCGGAAGCGCGCGCGGCTGAACGTGCCGCCCGCGCTCGGCAAATCGTGCCGCGCGGACCGATTCACTGCCAGGCTAGGCGATTTCTTCCGCCCCCATGCAACCACCTTAAGTCATTCACTGACAACACATTAGGCTCTACATCTCAATGGCACGGCCCCTGCATTAGAGCCTACCATGAGCCGCCCTCCCTCCTCCATGAAGTCGCACCGCTACACGGAAGCGCTGACCGCACTCGGCGTCCTCTTCGTGCTCGCGCTGCTGATCGTGCCCCTCCCGGGCTTCATGGTCGACCTCTTCATCGCGGCCTCCCTCGGCTCCGCCGTCATCGTCCTGCTGGTCGCGCTCCAAAGCACGAAACCGCTCGACTTCTCCAGCTTCCCCACCGTTCTGCTGCTGCTGACGCTCTTTCGCCTCGCGATGAACGTCAGCTCCACCCGCCTCATCCTGTCTGGCGGTCATGCCGGCGACATCATCCCGGCCTTCGGCGAGTTCGTGATCGGTGGCAACTATGTAGTCGGGCTCGTCCTCTTCCTGATCCTGATCGCGATCAACTTCATCGTGATCACCAAGGGCGCCGGGCGCGTGGCCGAAGTCTCGGCCCGCTTCACGCTCGACGCCCTCCCCGGCAAGCAGATGGCGATCGATGGCGAACTCGCGCACGGCGCGATCGACGCCGCCGAAGCCCGCACGCGCCGCGACGAGGTGGGACGCGAGGCGGACTTCTTCGGCGCCATGGACGGTGCCTCGCGATTCGTGAAGGGCGACGCGATCGCGGCCCTGCTCATCACCGCTGTGAATATCGTCGGCGGCATCATCATCGGCGTCGCGCAGCAAGGCCTCTCGCTCGCGGACGCCGCGACCAAGTTCACCATCCTCACCGTCGGTGAAGGACTGGTCTCGCAGATCCCCGCGCTGATCATCTCCACCGCCGCCGGCATCATGGTCACGCATGCCTCGGCCGGCGTGCAGGTCGGCACGGTCCTTTCCAATCAGCTCTCCGCCAACCCCAAGGCGCTCAAGCTCGCAGCCTGGGTCATCGCCGCCTTCGGCCTCGTGCCCGGGCTGCCGAAGATTCCGTTCATCGGCATCGCCATCGCGCTCGCCATGCTCGCGCGCGGCGCCGATGCGCAGCAACTCAAGGCACGCAACGACGCGGCCATGCCCCTCGCGGCCGCGACCGCGCCCGCCCCCGTATCCGCCGATCCGCTCGACGACCTCCTGCAGATCGAACCGATCGAACTCGAAGTCGGCTACCTGCTCATCCCGCTCGCCGACGCTTCGCAAGGCGGCGATCTGCTCAAGCGCATCGGCCTGCTGCGGCAACAGTGCGCGCAGGACCCGGGCATCCTCGTGCCGCCGGTGCGCATCCTCGACAACCTCGGTCTCCCCGGCGGTACGTACGTCGTGAAGGTGCGCGGCACCGAGAAGTCGCGCGGCGACGTCATGCCGCAGTTCCTCCTCGCACTCGACACCGGCCGCGTGAACGGCGCCGTCGAAGGCATCGACACGATCGACCCGAGCTTCGGCATGCGCGCTCGCTGGGTCGCGACCTCGCGTCGCGCCGATGCGCTCGCCGCCGGCTACGACGTGGTCGAGCCC
This sequence comes from Gemmatimonadota bacterium, assembly GCA_031418115.1. Classification (GTDB taxonomy): domain Bacteria; phylum Gemmatimonadota; class Gemmatimonadetes; order Gemmatimonadales; family Gemmatimonadaceae; genus Pseudogemmatithrix. The sequence continues at coordinate 16,607 of JANOWT010000111.1, read as the reverse complement.
TCGACGGTGATCGCCACGCATCTCATTGAGACGGTCAAGCGGTCCGCCGCCGAGCTGCTCGGTCGGCAGGATGTGCAGCAGATGCTCGACGCACTCAAGCGCACGCATCCCGCTGTCGTGGACGAAGTGGTCCCGGGCAAGCTCTCGCTCGGCACCGTGCACCGCGTGCTGCAGCGCCTGCTGCGCGAGCGCGTGCCGATCCGCGACCTGGTCACGATCCTCGAAGCCCTCGGCGACGCCGCCGACAGCACCAAGGACCCGGTCATGCTCACCGAGCATGTGCGCCGCGCACTCTCCGACGCGATCGCGCGCGGCCATCTCGACGAACAGGGCCTGCTGCCCGCGATCACCCTTGGACCGCGCCTGGAACAGTCGCTCAGCGCACTGCTCTCTCCGCGTCAGGGTCAGGCGCCGACCAATCTCACGCCCGACATGGTCTCGCAGCTCATCCGCGATCTCGAGCACACCGCCTCGTCGCGTGCGATCGACGGCCGCTTGCCGCCCCTCGTGGTACCGAGCGCGCTGCGCCTCGGCATTCGCAACGTGCTCGAGCCGGTGCTCCCGAACCAGCCGGTCCTCTCGCTCGCCGAGCTCCCGGCGAACGTCCAGCTCTCGGCGATCGCGATGTGGGAGGTGCCACGTGCGGCAGCCTGAGTCGTTCAACGCGTGGCGCCACTCGCGCACCCGCCTCGGCGTGCTCGTCGCCGCAGGGCAGGAGGGCATGGGCGCGAGCGTCACCGCCGCCCTGCTCGCACGTGAGGCGCAGGCCGACGGCGCGCGCGTGCTGCTCGTGGGGCCGGCGCTCCGCGCGCAGCGCATCGCCGCGATGTTCGGCATCGCGTTGTCGTCCACTTCCGACGCGCCGGTCCGGATCGCACGCGACATCCATGTCTGCGCCAGCATCCCGAGCCTCTTCGAGGCCGACGTGATCATCAGCGTCCCGTCCGCGAGAGCGCAGGTGCTGCTCGACTCGGTCGACGAACTCTGCGCCTACACCTCGCCGACCAGCGCACTCGTGCTCGCGCAGAGCGGTGCCGCCTCGCTCGCCGCGTCGTTCGCGGTCCTCAAGCTCATCCTCGGCCGCCGCCCGCAGTGCTCGGCGTCGGTCGCTGCCTGTGGAGAGGCCGATGTCTCCTCTCTCTACGATGCCGCCGAGCGTTGGCTCGGGCATCCGTTGCTCGCTGCACCCGCTATACCGCTCGACCCCACGCTGCCCGTCGCGCTGGGCGCAGGTATCCCACTCGCCGAGGCCGTGGCTGACACGGCCCTCATCACGGCTGCCGGCGCCCTCTGGTCCGCCCTCGCCTCCTCCGCATTCCCCGGAGCACTCGCATGAACACGTCCGTCAATCACTGGCTCGCCCTCGCCACCGGCGACCTCGCTGCCCGCGATGCCCTCATCCGCGAGCATCTGAGCCTCGTCCACCATGTCGCGCAGCAGCTCTCGCGCTCGCTCTCGTCCGAGATGGATCTCGACGAGCTCGTGAGCGCCGGCACGCTGGGCCTCATTCAGGCGATCGAGACCTTCGATCACACGCGCGGCCTCGCGTTCAGCACGCTCGCCGTGCCGCGCATCCGCGGATCGATCCTCGACGAACTGCGTCGGCTCGACAACGTCCCGCGCTCGATCCGCCGTCGCGCCCGCGACATCGCGGCCGCACGCGACGCGTTGCACGCGAAGCTCGGCCGTCAGCCCGACGACACCGAACTCGCCGCGCAGCTCGGCATCGACAAGCTCACGCTCTGGCGCTGGGAAGCCGACCTCGAGACGGGCGTCCGCGTCCCGCTCGAGCGCTCGACCAAGGACGACAGCGACGCGCCGTACACCGAGTGGGAATCGTCGTTGCACGACGACGCCCCGACGATCGAGGATGTGCTCACGGCCGAAGCCGAGCAGGACATGCTCCGCAACGCGCTCGGTCAGCTCAAGGAGCAGGAGCGCACGGTGCTCGCGCTCTACTACTACGAAGAACTCAAGATGCATCAGATCGCCTCGGTGCTCGGGCTCACGGAGTCACGCGTCTCGCAGATCCGGTCGCGTGCGATCACGCGGTTGCGGTCGGTCATGGCGCCGTTGCGTGAGGATGGCGCGGCACCGGACTTCACGCTCCTCTCCAAGCCGGCGGCCGCCGCACCCCGCAACTCCGGCGCGCGCCGCTCCATGAACACGCCCGCCAACGGCTACCGCCAGGTCGCCAAGTGACTGCCCCGGTCTCCGGTCTCGGCATCGCGGCATCGGCGCTCCGCTCTGCGGAGCGTCGCCTCGAGGTCGTCGCCAACAACCTGGCCAACGTCTCCACCGACGGCTTCAAGGCGGAGCGTTCGTTCTCGCAGCTGCTCGACGCCGCACAGGGCGCGCCCGTGATCACCACGCGCGCCGACGTGCGCCAGGGCGATCTCCGCGAGACCGGTGCACCACTCGACCTCGCCGTCGACGGCGAAGGCTTCACCGTGGTGAGCACGCCGCGCGGCGAGCGTTGGGTGCGCGGCGGCACACTCACCATCGATCCCGGCAACCGCCTCACCGTCGGCGGCGCACCGCTGCTCGGCGTGAACGGCGTCATCACACTCCCGCCTGCGCTCCAGCAACTCACCATCCAGCCCGACGGCCTCGTCGTCGCCGACGGCGTCGTGCTCGATCGCCTGCGTGTCGAACTCCCCGTTGACCGCTCGGCGACGCTCGTGCACGAACCCCAGGGCACCTTCGATCCTACGGGGATCGCGCGACGCGTCTCCGACGCGACTGAACGCAAGCTGCGCCAGGGCGCACTCGAGGCCAGCAACGTCGAGCCCGTCTCCACCATGGTCGAGATGCTCGGCATCCAGCGTCATCACGCCCTGCTCGAACGCGCCATCCGCGTGCTCGACGAGGCTCGCGACACCGCCGCGTCACAGCTCGGCAAGCCTGTCTGATCCCCTGACCACCCACTGACATGAACTCCGCTCTTCGCACCGCCGCCAGCGGCATGGCCGCCCAGCAGACGCGTACCGAGGTGATCGCCAATAACCTGGCGAACATCAACACCACCGCGTTCAAGCGCAGCCGCGCCTCGTTCGAGGACCTGCTGTATCAGTCGATCCGCGATGTGCAGGTCGTCGGCAATGCCGACGCCGACACCACCGGCGCGATCCAGGTCGGACGCGGCGTCCGACTCGCGTCGGTGAGTCGCATCAACGCGCAGGGCTCGCTCGAGCAGACGGGACGTCCGCTCGATCTCGCCGTCGAGGGCGAAGGCCTCTTCGCGGTGCGCATGAACACCGGCGCACGCGCCTATACCCGCGACGGTGGCCTCGAGGTCTCTGACCAGGGCGTACTCGTCACCAAGGGCGGCCTCACCATCGAGCCCGGCATCCGGATCCCCGAAGGCGCCACCGAGATCAGCATCGGCCGCACCGGCGTGGTGAGCGTGCTCCGTCCCGGTGGCGAACTCGTCGAGATCGGACGCATCGCGCTGCATCGCTTTCCCAACCCTGCCGGCCTCCTCTCGCTCGGCGAGAACCTCTACACCGAGACTCCCGCGAGCGGCACACCGCTCGAAGGCGCCCCTGAGGACGAAGGCTTCGGTCGAATCGTGCAGGGCTACACCGAGGCGAGCAACGTCGAGATCGTGCAAGAGATGGTCGAGATGATCGCCGCGCAGCGCGCGTACGAGATCAACTCCAAGTCGGTCAAGACCGCGGACGAGATGTCCGAGGTCGCCACCCAGATGATCCGATGAACACCATACAGAGACTCTCGGGCGCCGCCACCGCGCTCCTCCTCGTCGCGCTGGCCTCGCCGTCGCAGGCGCAGGCGCGCCCCGCCGCAGGGCGTGCCGCACCTACGGCCCCCGCCGCCGCCGTGCGACCCGCACCAACGAGCTGGCTCGCCGACTCGCGTCAACTCGCCGTCGGCGACGTCGTCACGCTCTACGTCGACGAAGCGGTCATCGCATCGGCACGCAAGACGCAGAATGGTCGCGACCAGAACCAGCGCGACCTCGCCATGGGCGTCACACCGCCGGGCGACGGCGCCCCCATTCGCGGCAGCTTCAGCTCGAGTCGTCGCGCGAGCTCAGAGCAGAGCGGCGACATGAGCCGCACCTCCGGCCTTCGCACCACGGTCGCCGTGCGCATCGTGTCGCGCGCCGCCGACGGCACCTACACGGTCAAGGGCACGCGCGCCCTCAACGTCGACAAGAACGTGCAAGAAGTGACCGTCGAGGGTGTCCTGCGCCCGCAGGACGTCACGGTCGACAACGAAGCCGACGGCGATCGCCTCGCCGACGCCAAGATCACCGTCAAGCAGAAGGGTCGCTTGGGCAAGCCGCGCGGCGGCGCCATCGGTCGTATCGTCGGGTTGATCTGGCCATGAGGACCCGCGACCAACTCGGACTCATTCATGCGATCGTGTTCTTCGCGATCGCAGCGGCACCGCTCAGGGCGCAAGAGCTCCGCATCGCCGACCTCACCATCGAGGGTTCGGCGGTACCGCAGCGCCTGGTCGGCTACGGCCTCGTCGTCGGTCTCGACGGCACCGGCGATCGTTCCATGTCCACTCGCGACGGCGGCATGACGGTGCAGGCCGTCGTGAATCTGCTCCGCCGCTTCGATCTCTCTGTTCCGCCCGAGATGCTGCGCACCGCGAATGTCGCGGTGGTGCTGGTGACCGCCGAGGTCTCGCCGTATCTGCGTCCTGGCGGTCGGTTCGTCACTCACGTCGCGGCCCTCGGCGACGCACGGTCGCTGCGCGGTGGCGTGCTCTGGGTCACGCCCCTCGTCGCCGGTCCCAACGGTCCTGCCTTCGCGACGGCACAGGGCTCCCTCATGATCGACGACGCCGCCGCCACCGACGGTGGAGTCACGACCGTCCGCTGGCGCAGTCGTTCGGCGTCGCAGGTCAACCATGCCGTCATCCCTGACGGTGGCATACTCGAGGCCGATCTTCCCCGCCCCACCGTCGCACTCGCCTCGAAGCTCTGGCTCAAGGAGCCCGACCTCGCCACCGCACAGCGCATCGCTGCCGCGATCAACTCCGCTCTTGGTGCCGGCAAGGCCAAGGTCGAGGATCCCGGTGCGATCACACTCGATCTCGCTGGCACCACCGACGAGAAGGCCGAAGCGATCGGCAAGGTGCGCGACCTGCGCATCCGTCCCACGCAACGCAACGCGATCTTCCTCGACGCACGCAGTGGACTCGTCGTCGCCGGCGGCGATGCCGCGGTCGGAGCCGCCGTCGTGCGGCAGGGGCGCATTCAGCTCTCGATCACCGGCCCTGCGGCGAGCGGAACGCCCGCAGCGGCCGGTGCCGCGCCGCGTGACTCGGGCGCGAGCGCCAACGCCCTCGCGTCCGACCCCGGCATCTCACTACGCCTCCCCGTCGGCACCTCGGTACTCGAAGTCACTGCCGCCCTCCGGGCCGTGGACGCGCAGCCCAGTGACGTGAGCGCCATCCTCCTCGCGCTCCGTCAGGTCGGTGCGCTCTCCGTCGACGTCGTCGTCCGATGAACTTCCGCATCAGCCAGGCCGGTCCCTCCGCCCGCGCCATGGGCGCGTCCGTCGGCGCACCGTCCGCCCGCGGCCGCACCGCCGACGAGCTCGCACTCAAGAAGTCGGCCGACGCCATGGAAGGCCTCTTCGTCCAGCAGCTCTTTCAGGCCATGCGCGCCTCGGTCCCCACCGACGGCCTGCTCGAGCGCGGCGCCGGCGAGGACATGTTCGGCTCCATGCTCGACCAGCACATCGCCGAGAACGTCGCCCAGCAGGACAACGGACCCCGCGATCTCTCCACCTCCCTTTTCGAATCCCTACGTGAACGTCTCGGCCCACCGGCCGATACTCTCCCGTAGGACTCTCTCCGTCTCTGAACATGCCCTCTTCCACCGCCCTCAAGATGCCGTCGTCCGCCGCACGAGCCGGGGCCCTCGCGCCTGGACATCTCGTCCGCGCCATGCGGGACGAACATGCCGTGCTCGAGGACCTCGTCACGACACTCGAACGTCAGCGCGGCGCCGTGTCGCGCGACGACATCGACGCCGTCAACGACTCCGTCTTCGCCGCCCACCGGCTTCTCAGCGCGTACCGCGAAGCCCGCACGCGCCGGCGCAGCGTGGTGATCGTCGCCTGCGGCGGTGGTGAAGGCAGCATCGAGGATCTCTCACACGCACTCGGCACCCCACTCTCCGACGCCGAACGCGCAGCGAGTGAGGACCTTCGTTCGGCCGCACGCCGCCTCGTGGCCGCCGTCGATCAGAACCGCAAGCTGCTCCAGGCCGCGATGTCGTCGGGCGACGCGTTCTTCAGATTGCTCACCGGTGCCGGTGCCGCGACGCAGGCCTACCCCACCACGAATCGCGCTTCGACCGCCGCCGCCGCGGTCGCCGCCGCAGCCGTCGGCCCGCGCCTCATGGACCTGAGGGGCTGAGCCATGTCCCTCAGTTCGATCCTCAACACCGCGCGGTCCGGACTCCTCACCTCCCAGCGGGCGGTCGAGGTCACGTCGAACAACGTCGCCAACGCGCAGACGGAGGGCTACTCGCGTCAGCGCATCGAGACCGCCGCCGAACGGCCCACGCGTTTTCCCGACGGCGAGTTCGGCGCCGGCGTCCGCGTCATGGGGACCACGCGCGCGCGCGACCAGTTCCTCGACGCGGCGTACCGTCGCGCCTCTTCCGACGCCTCAGGCGGCCGAGTCCGTGCCGAAGCGCTCGCTCGCATGGAGAGCGTGATCGGCGAGCCGAGCGACACCGGACTCGGCGCCTCACTCGACGCGTTCTATGGAGCGTGGAGCGACTTCGCCGCGCGGCCCAACGCGAGTGGCACCGCCGGCGCCGTACAGGAATCGGGATCGAGAGTCGCGCAGCAGCTGAACCGTACCGCCCAACGGCTCGACGAGCTCAAGGTCGAGACGCGTCAGCGCCTGCAGTCCTCGGTCGACGAGGTCAACAGCCTCGCCCAGGCCGTGGCCGATCTCAATCAGCAGATCGTCGCGTCGGAGTCGGGCGGACAGAGCGCCAACACGCTGCGCGACGCGCGCGACATGAATCTCGACCGCCTCGTGCAGCTCACCGGCGCCGACGTCATCGAAGCGGACAACGGCTCGGTGGGCGTGCTGCTCAGCGGGCTCTCGCTCGTGGACGGCAACCAGGTGCGTCCGCTCGCGACGACCACCATCAGCGGAGTCACGGAGATCACGCGCGCGAGTCTCACCACGCGTCCGGTCGCGATCGGCGGCGAGCTCGGTGCGCTGCGCCAACTCTCCGTCGTCGAGATCCCGGCACTGCAGAGCGACCTCGACACGCTCGCGCGCGGCATCGTCGACAGCGTGAACGCGCTGCATCGGCAGGGCGTCACCTGGTCGGGCACTCCACCCGTGACCACGGCGGCGGGCGACTTCTTCGCGAGCGACGCGACCTTCACGCCAGAGACCGACCCGCTCCGCACCGCACGCGGCATCAGGCTCGACAGCGCCGTTGCGGCGTCGTCGAGTGCGATCGCCGCCTCTGTCGCGACTGCCACCGGGCCCGGCGACGGGAGCATCGCACTCCAACTCGCGGGGCTCCGCTCCGCCGCCGTCAACTTCACCAACGCCGACGGATCGCCACGCGTGAGCGAGGCCGCCGGCAACTTCCTCCAGCGCGTCGCCACCGACGTCGCCTTCGCAACGCGCAGTGTCTCCGATCGCGCCGACGTCGACGACGCCATGGCCGTGCAGTCCGACACGCGCCGCCAGTCGGTCGCCGGAGTCTCCGTGGACGAAGAGCTCGTGCGTCTCATCAAGTTCCAGCAGAGCTATGCAGCGGCCGCGCGGCTCATCACAGCCGCCGACGGCATGATGCAGACGCTGCTCGACATGCGCTGACGCGTCAGCCGAACGACCGTGCTCATTCTCACCAGGCGCGCCGGCGAGGCGATCCTCCTCGCCGGCGGCATCCGTGTCATCGTCATCGCCACCGAGCGGGGACAAGTACGCCTCGGCATCGAGGCGCCGCCGGAGGTCACCATCCTGCGGCAGGAGATCGTCGACGACATCACCGCCGGTACCGTCGCCGCCGTCGCCACGCCAGAGGCGCTCGCTCGCTTGGGGATCGGTCCGCTTCAGCCCGCGGCTTCGCGTTCGCGTCGGCGAGCTGCTGCGAGCGATGGCGCCGACCAGAACGCCGTCCCGTCGTCCGACACAGCGGTCACCGTCTCGCCGTCGGTGCGAAAGGCGAAACGAAAGAGCGTTGCCGAGCCGAGCGCGGCATCACAGGCTTCCAACAGTTGACGGCGCGCGAGCCACGCCTCGGCGAGGATCGGAGGCACAACGCCGTCGGCGATCACGAGTGTGGCGGGCCGTTCCACGTGCCACGCGAGCAACCGCGCCACCTCGGCCCCGAGCGCGCGCGGGTCCAGCGCGGCCGGCCCCTCGTGGTCGGGAAGCAGCGACCGGAAGTCGGCATGTAGCGCGAAGAGCCGGTCCGCCGTGGCCGCCAGATCCTCCTGCGCCCGCGGCACAGATTCGGCTCCGTCGTACTTCAACGTCGACCGGACTCCGTCGGTCGCCGTCGCGAGGTTCGCGAGCTCATGCAGCAGCCCGCGCATCACGAGTGTCACTGTCCCGTCCTTGGCATTGCGCTCGGTCACTTTTCCCTCCCGCGGGCCGATACTGGAAGGGTCGGCGCCACCGTCTCGTGACGGTAGCGCGCGCTCCCCCTGCAACCGTCCCGGGATCCTGTGCAAGTCGTTGGCGGCTTCATCATCCTCTTTGCCAGCGTCATCGGCGGCTACGTGTTGCACCACGGACACGTGGGCGTGCTGTTGCAGTGGTCGGAGTTCCTGATCATCGGCGGCGCCGGCATCGGCGCCTTCGTGGTCAGCAACACCACGCCGGTGATCAAGGGGAGTCTGGCACGCTTGCTCGGACTCCTCAAGCCCAACCCGTACACCGCGGCGGTCTACGCCGAACTGTTGCAGATGATCTACGAGATGATGCAGATCGCCGCCCGCGACGGACTCGTCGGGCTCGACACGCACATCGAGGAGCCCGAGAACAGCGCGGTGTTCAAGAAGTACCCCTTCTTCCTCAAGAACCACCACGCCGTCGATTTCTTCACCGACACTCTCAAGTCCCTCTCGTCGGGCGCGATCGAGGACCATCACCTCGCCGACGTCCTCGACGCCGACCTCGAGAAGCATCATCACGAGGAGGCCCTGATCCCCGCCGCCATCAACAGGGTCGGCGACGCCATGCCCGCGTTCGGGATCGTCGCCGCCGTGCTCGGCGTCGTCATCACCATGCAGTCCATCGGTGGCGCGGCCTCCGAGATCGGCGAGAAGGTCGCCGCAGCCCTCGTCGGTACCTTCCTCGGCATTCTGCTCGCCTACGGCGTCTTCGGCCCACTGGCCTCGGCCATCGAGTCGCGCCTCGCGTCGGAGCACGCCTACCTGCAGGTCCTGCGCGCCGCGCTGCTCGCGTTCGCCCGTGGTGATGCTCCCAAGCAGACTGCCGAAGCCGCCCGACGCACACTCGAGCCGCACGTCCGTCCGAGCTTCAGCACACTCGAGGCGCTCATGAAGAACGCCAAGACTCAGACCGCGTAGCCCACCATGCCCCCCGGCGCGAAGGACCAGAAGAAGATCATCATCAAGAAGAAGATCGTCGGCCATGGCGGTGGCCATCATGGTGGATCGTGGAAGGTCGCCTACGCCGACTTCGTCACGGCAATGATGGCCTTCTTCATGGTGATGTGGATCGTCGGCATGGACGACAAGGCCAAGGATTCCATCGAGGGCTACTTCTCCAATCCGGTCGGCTTCAAGAAGGGGTTCGGCTCCGGGTCGAGCCCCATGGGTTCCGGCAACACACCGGTCATGGGGCAGCGCGAGACCTCGATGCCCGCGCGCATGGCCGAGGAGTCGGCCATGGAATCCACCGCCCGACGTCTCAGGAAGGTCTTCACGGACTCCACGCTCTCGGACTCCGCACTCGCGGGCTTCAGCAAGAACGTCAGCGTCACCCTCTCGCAGGAGGGGCTGCGCATCGAGTTCGGCGAGGGGCTCGTCGGCGACGCCACCTTCGCCTCGGGCTCGGCCCAGATGACCGATGCGATGCTCCGCGCGATCGCGCTCGTGGGCGCCGAGATCGCGCCCCTGCCGAACAGCGTGATCATCGAGGGTCACACTGACGGCGTGCCCCTTTTTCGCGCGGGAGGGTACTCCAACTGGGAGCTCTCTGCCGACCGCGCCAATGCGGCCCGGCGTGCGCTCCAGACCCAGGGAGTCGACGGAGCGCGTGTGGTCTCCGTCCGCGGCTTCGCCGACCGGTCCCCCAAGATCGCCGACTTCCCGAACGATCCCCGAAACAGGAGGATCTCAGTGCTTATACCGTTCCGGAACCCCGCCGCAGGCGTCGTGTCGGTCGATCCCATCGCAGGGGTCGTGTCGATCCTGCCGACCGCAGTTGCCGCGCTCCCTGCCCCGTGACCCTGCCCGAGTGGACTCGTCATTTGGTTGATGTACACCCAGAGCCCTGTTCCCGTGCACGCTGACCGACGCCTCGGAGCCGAGTCGCACTGCCTGCTCATCGTCGAAGACGAGCAGTCACTGTTGCGCGCGTTCGCCGTGGCGTTCGAGCGGATCGGGTACGAGGTCCTGACAGCGAGCGACGTGCCGAGCGCGCTCGAACAGTGGCAGGCCCGCAAGGACGACATCTCCATGATCGTCTCGGATGTGCAGATGCCCGGACCGGAGATCGAGGTGCTGATCGCCGAGGTCAAGCGGCGCGAGCCGCCGGTCCTGATCCTGCTCATGTCGGGCGACCTGCGCGGCACCGAGCAGCGGATCGCCGACCTCATGAGTTCGGTCGACGGCTTCGTGCCCAAGCCGCTGCGGATCCAGACGCTCCGCGCCGAAGTCGAGCGGCTGCTCGGGATCCTACCCGCGCGCTGAGTGCGCGCGCGCCGAGTGTGTTTGCGCCGGCCACGCGATCATCGCCGGCAGCAACAGCAGCAGCATCGCGAACGCCGCTCGGCGCCAGTCGCCCGTACCTAGCAGCTGACCGACTCCGGCACCCAGTGCGCCGCCGGCCAGCGATCCGGTGGCGGCCGCAGCCACTCCATGGCGGTACCAGACGATCTGCGCGAGCAAGCAGACCGGCACCAGTCCGCCCCAAGGCGACGGCAGGAGCCACGTCAGTGCCGCGATCGCGATCACGCCGTTGGCCAGCACGAGCTTGATGGCGCGGGGAGAGGCCGGCACCGATCGGGTGCTCTGCGGTGGCGTGATCACGCGGGACTCGGAGACTCGCATCTCAAGAAGTATCGGCACGTATCTTGTCGGCGTGCATACCCCGTTGCCCACACTCGCCGCACTCTTCCTCCGCCTAGGCGCGACCGCCTTCGGCGGCCCCGCCGCTCATGTGGCGATGATGGAGGACGAGGTCGTGCGCCGCCGCGCCTGGATGTCGCGCGAGGAGTTCCTCGACCTCGTCGGTGCCTCGCAGTTGATCCCGGGCCCCAACTCCACCGAGCTCGCGATCCACGTCGGCTATGCGCGCGCCGGTTGGCCGGGGCTGCTCGTCGCCGGCCTCTGCTTCATCGTTCCGGCGACCGCGATCGTCTGGCTGATCGCGTGGAGCTACGTCACCTACGGCACGCTGCCGCAGGTGAGCGGACTCCTCGCTGGTGTGAAGCCGGTCGTGCTCGCCGTCGTTGCACAGGCGCTGTGGGGGTTCGCGCGCACCGCGCTCTCTTCCGCCATGACGCTCGCGGTCGCGGTCGTGGCGGGTGTCGCGCTGGTGCTCGGCGTGCACGAGTTCATCGTCCTCGCCGCCGCGGCCGCGATCACCATGCTCGACGCGCGCGTCACGCGCGGAGGCAACCTGTGGGAGCGCTCCGCCCCGGTGTTCGCGCCCACGTTCCTGTTCGGGGCCGCGGCCGCGATCCCTGCACTGGTGGCCGTCTCGCTCGGAAAGCTCTTTCTCGTCTTCCTCAAGGCGGGCGGGCTGCTCTTCGGCAGCGGCTACGTGCTCCTCGCCTTCCTCCGCACCGATCTCGTGGTCCGGCTCGGATGGCTCACCGAGTCGCAGTTGCTCGACGCGATCGCCGTCGGCCAGTTCACACCGGGGCCGGTGTTCACCACCGCGACCTTCGTCGGGTACGTGCTCGCGGGCAACGCCGGCGCACTCGTGGCCACAGTCGGCATCTTCCTTCCGGCGTTCGTCTTCGTGGCGCTCACCGCGCCCCTGCTCGCGCGCCTGCGCCACGACCCGACGCTTCGCGCCGCACTCTCAGGACTCAACGCCGCGTCGCTCGCGCTCATGGCGGTCGTCTGCGTGCCGCTCGCGACGGAGGCGTTCGCGCGGCCGGTGATCGCGGTGCCGCTCTTCCTCGCGGCGCTCGTCGCGCTCGTGCACTGGCGCGTGAACCCGGTCTGGCTCGTGCTCGGCGGCGCGATCATGGGATGGATCGCCGCGCCGCGGTGAAGAACGCCGTGAAGGCAGGCATCGCCGCGAGGAATCCTGCCGGCGGCGCACCTGCGAAGTCGCGGAAGTCGCGCACCAGGTGTGACTGGTCGTAGTACCCGCTCTCGAGTGCCACGCGCGACAGACTCGCCGGCTCCTCGCGCCAGGCCGCGAAGACGCGCTGGAACCGTACGATCCGCGCGAGCAGCTTCGGCGAGATTCCCGTGGCCACAGCGAAGCGCCGCTGCAGCGTGCGCACGCTCACGCCGAGTGTGCGCGCGAGTCCGTCGATCTCGGCCGCACCATGCGACGCGCGAATGGTGCGCACCGCTTCGCCTACGAGCGAGTCCACCGGCGGTGCGCTCACGAGCAGGGCGCGGAGAGCATCGTCGAGCACGCTCGCCTGAGCCTGCGCACCCACCGCGGTCGCCAGCGCTGATGGCAGCGCGCGTAGCGACGTCGCTCGTGGCGACGTCTCACGCAGCGACGTGAGCGGCGCCCAGCGGTCGGTCAGCGCCGCGATCCCGTCGGTGACGAGCGCGGCTCCGTGCGCCTCGAACCGCACTGCCACGAGCGCGATCCGCCCCGTGGGCCGCACGACCATCGGCTTGATGATCTGCCCCACGAGGAACGCGCGCGGTTGCGTCGTCCGCGACCCGTCAGCGGTGATCTGCTCCCACGCGTCGCCAAGATTGACGATGAGCTCCGGCGAACCGTCAGGCAGCGCCGGGTCAGCCGCGCCAGTTGGATCGGCCTGCCCACTGAGCCACCAATAGGTTCGTACGAGGCCGGCGAGATCGGGGTGAGGCCGACGTTCAGAGTACTCCATGAGCGGGAAGATCCCGCTGCGCGTCGCATTCGTGCAAGCGCGCGGTCGCGCTCGCCGGTAACCTCAGGGCAACCCAACCCGGACTCCATGACCCGTCTCGCTTCCGTTGTGCCGCTCGCTGTGCTGCCGCTCGTCGCTCTGACTTTCAGCTCGACGACTCTCCGAGCGCAGTCGGGTACGCCCTCGGCGGCGGTCGCGCCTGCCGCTCGCTCCGCATCATCGGTCTCCGACGTCACACAATTGCGATGGCTCGCCGGCTGCTGGGAACTCCGCACCCCCACGCGCGTCACACAGGAAAGCTGGATCACCCCCGCCGGTGGCCTCATGCTCGGCGTGAGTCGCACTGTCATGCGAGACGTCGCGCGCGAGTTCGAGTTCTTGCGCATCGAGCTCCGAGACGGCAAGCCGACATACGTCGCTCAGCCCGGTGGCGGGCCGCCGACGGCATTCGCCGCGACTTTCGTCAGCGACACAGCGGTGCTATTCGAGAATCCACAGCACGACTTTCCGCAGGGCATTTCGTATCGTCGTGTTGGGAGCGACTCGCTCATCGCGAGCATCGACGGCCCCCAAGGCGGCACGCCGCGTACCATCCGATTCCCCATGCGCCGCATCTCCTGCACGCCTTGACCTGCTGCTCATGCTCGGCTAACCTCACCACATCATGCTGCGCCTCGCCCTGACCGCCTCGTATTCGTACGTCCGCTATTACGCGCCCCGCCACACGGGACGTGGGAGTGGACGTTCGCGCATGTAGGCACCAGCGCAGCGACTGCAGCCCCCGCGGCCCGTGGATCATTCCACGGGCCGCTCTGTTTTTTCTATTCAGGAGATCGCCAATGCACACCGAGCTCATCGCTCTTCCCGACTTCATCGAGCAGGACCGCGCGCGCTACACCGCCGACGATCACGCGGTCTGGGCGCAGCTCTACGAGCGCCGCATGGAGAGGCTCGAGCGCACCGCGAGTTCAGTCTTCCTCGACGGAGCCGCGCGCATCGGACTGCGTGCCGATCGGGTTCCCGACCTCGCGGACGTGAACTCGCGCCTTGCGCGACTCACGGGCTGGAGAGCAGTCGGCGTGAGCGGATTCATTCCGGCGGCTGGCTTCTTCCGCTGTCTCGCTGAGCGGAACTTTCCCACCACACTCGGCGTCCGGCCACGCGCCCAACTCGACTACCTGCCCGAGCCTGACATCTTCCACGATGTGTTCGGGCACGTACCGCTCCACTCCGATCCCGTGTTCGCTCGATTCCTTCAGCGGTTCGGCCAAGTCGCCGCGGCGGCACGCACCGCCGACGAGGTCGAAGCGATGGCGCGGCTCTTCTGGTTCACCGTCGAGTTCGGGTTGGTGCACGAGCGCGGTGAGGTGCGCGTGTACGGCAGCGGGCTGATCTCGTCACACGGCGACGCGGCGAATGCGCTCAGCACCGCGTGCGAGCGGCGACCCTTCTCGCTCGACGCAGTGATCGCGCAACCGTTCGCGATCGACGACCTGCAGCCGGTGCTGTTCGTGGTCGACGGCTTCGCGCCGCTCTTTGAGGCCGTCGAGATGATGGCCGCGCGCAGGTCATGATGTGCGACCGCCCCCGGGCTCGAAGAGCGCGGGGGCGGTCGGCGACATCAAGGAGCGGGCGATGGGACTCGAACCCACGACGTCCAGCTTGGGAAGCTGGCATTCTACCAACTGAATTACGCCCGCGTGACTCTGAGTATACCCCTCCGCCGCAGGGCAATCAAGGCGGCCGCAAGCCTTCTACCGACACGCCGTCAGGCCCTTCCCGCTCCCCACCCACCGCGCCGCCACTCAGATTGTGCTCATGCGAAAGATCCCTGACTGGCACACACGCTCCCTCGCCCCCGACGAAGCCGTGCGCGGCATCTCGAGCGGCATGCACGTCTTCGTCCACGGCGGAGCCGCCACGCCTTCCCCGCTGCTCGACGCGCTCGCGCGGCGCACCGACGTCGAGAACGTCACCCTGTACCACTTGCACACCGAAGGCACCGCGACCTGGGCCGCCCCCGGCATGCAACACCGCTTCCGCTCCGTCTCGCTCTTCACCGGCGCCTCGATGCGCGAGGCCGTGAATGACGGCCGCGCCGACTACGTCCCGATCTTCCTCTCCGACGTGCCGAGTCTCTTCTCGAGCGGCCGCGTGCGCCTCGACGCCGCGATCGTCCAGCTCTCGCCGCCCGACGCACACGGCTTCTGCTCACTCGGCACTTCAATAGACGCCGCGCGCGCCGCCGTCGACAACGCGCCCATGATCATCGCCGAGATCAACGAGCGCATGCCGCGCACCCATGGCGACACCAGCGTGCCGTTCGATCAGCTCGAGGCATTCACGCACACCGACCGCCCGCTGCCAGAGCATCCCCCCGAGCCCGAGACCAAGGCCATCGGCCGCATCGGCGAACTCGTTGCCGCACTCATCGAGGACGGTAGCACACTGCAGATGGGCATCGGCGCGATACCCGACGCCGTCCTCGCGCGACTGCATGGCCGCCACGACCTGGGCGTGCACACCGAGATGTTCTCCGATCGCCTCGTGGACCTGGTCGAGGCCGGTGCGGTCAACAATCGACTGAAAGCGATCTTCCCCGGCCGCATCGTCACGAGCTTCGTCATCGGCTCCAAGCGCGTCTTCGATTTCGTCGACGACAACCCCGAGGTCGAGTTCATCAGCGCCGACATGACCAACGACACCGGACGCATCGGACGCAATCCGAAGGTCGTCGCCATCAACTCGGCCATCCAGATCGACATCACGGGCCAAGTCTGCGCCGACTCGATCGGCCACCGGATCTACTCCGGCATCGGCGGGCAGATGGACTTCATTCGCGGCGCAGCGCGCAGTGCCGGAGGCAAGCCGATCATCGCGCTGCCGAGCACCGCGAGCGGCGGCAAGTACTCGCGTATCGCGAGTGTGCTGTCACCGGGCTCCGGCGTGGTGACCACGCGCGGCCACGTGCACTGGGTGGTCACCGAGTACGGCGCCGTGAACCTGCACGCCAAGTCACTCCGTGAACGCGCCGAGCTACTCACGAGCATCGCGCACCCGGACTTCCGTGCCGAACTGGCGCGCGACGCGCGCAAGGGCATCATCGGCTAAAGCCATCGGAGCGAACACGCCCTTCCCGGTGTCCCCGGTGCCCCGGTGGTAAGAGCCTTTGCAGTAAGCCCCTATTGACATCCGCATCCGAGAGTCCTAGTGTATGGTCACACCAATACACCGGACCCCGATGTTCTCCACGATCGACCCACGCTCCCCCACCCCGCTCTACGCCCAGATCGCCGACCGCGTCCGTCTCGCGATCGCCTCTGGCGAACTGAGCCCGGGCGAGAGCCTCCCCAGCGTC
>JANOWT010000110.1:0-4624 GCA_031418115.1 Gemmatimonadota bacterium | reverse complement strand
GATTTGCCGCTGCCCGACAGCCCGGTGATGACCGTCAGCTTATCCCGGGGGATCGTGACGTCGATGTTCTTGAGATTGTGCTCGCGGGCACCGCGTACGATCAGGGAGTCACCGGGCATAGTCAAACAAGTTCAACGGGCGGGCCCGTTTTTGGAAGGGACGGCGAATGGCGGTTTGGGAGTGAGGCGTCGGCCGACCGCGGCCGCGCCGCGTGGGGGGTGGCAGCGCCTCCCCCGGCGCTAGATTCAGCATTGGCAGGTGTCCCCCCATCCCACATCTCCCATCCCACCTCTGCAGTTGTCCGATCCCCTAGACCGCCCCGAGCCCGGCTCCGCGCCGGACCCCGAGCAGCTCCCGCTCGGCATGTTCGAGGGCATCCCGATGCTGCCGGTGGAGATCTACGGCCCCGACGACGAGGTCGTGATCATCCCCGTCCGCGAGCCGCCGGTGTGCGGGGAGTGGTCGTACGACGACAGCGAGCTTGAAGAGCCGAGGTTCGTCGCCAAACGGATCGACGGGGTCGCGGCGCCGACGAGCAGGGCGACGCCGATCCACCCGATCAGAGCGCAGATCGATCCGCGCCCGACGGTGCGACAGCATCCGGCGAGCGGCAGCGTAGCGAACGGCAACGTGGCGCGCGGCGACGTGACGAACGGCCATGCGGCCGCGGCGGGCGCTATGAGCACGGGCCCGCGCGCGGAGGCGGCGCCCGTGTCACGAGCGATGCGGCCGACGATCGAAGCCCTTCGCCTCGCGTTCGAGCAGACGCCGGGCGACACCTCCCGGGCGTTGGCGTATGCGGGAGCGCTCGAGAAGAAGGGCGACGCGACCGTCGCGCTCACCGCGCTCGACGCGGCCGAGGCGGCGGGAGCGGATCTGTTCGCACTCGCCTGTGCCCGGGCGAGCGCTCTTGGCGTGAAGCTTCGCTACGATGAGGCCGAGAAGATGATCAAGCTCGCCGCCAGGCTTCGACCCGACGCGGCCGAGGTACATCTGCAGACGGGGATCCTCGCCTGTCGGCGCGCTCGGTACCGCGACGCGATCGAGCCGTTGCGTCGCGGCATCGCCTTGGCGCCGGACAACGCGGTGGGGCAGTACTTCATCGCCGAGGCGCTCAACCAGACCGATGATCTGCCTGGCGCGCTCGCGGCCTACCAGCGCGCGGCCGAGCTGGAACCCGACCACTGGCGGGCGCTCAAGGGTGTCGGGATCGTTCTCGACCGGCTCGGGCGTTCGACCGATGCGGCGGAGTTCTACCGCCGAGCCCGGGACGCCCAACGCGCATGACCACACGCTCCGACATGGCCAGCCCCACTCCACCTCGCCCAACGCATCCCGCGCCGCGCCGCGGACGCCAGCGCACGATCGCCGCGGCCGTGATCCTCACCGCGTGGGTCGCCGGCATCGGACTGCTCGTGCGGCGAGAGTTCTTCCGCGAGAGCGCGGCGATCTTGGCTGAGGCGGCGCTGCGATTGGGGCCGAGCACGAGTTTCTATGTGGTGGAGCAGGAGGGCCGACAGATCGGCTACGCGTCGACCACGATCGACACCGCGTCGACGCAGTTCGAGGTGACCGACTTCTTCACGGCCGACCTGCCGGTCGCGGGCCAGCAGTTCCGCGCCACGGCGCGCTCGGTGATCACGCTCTCGCGCGCGCTCGCGCTCAAGACGTTCGACGTGTCGGTGGAGAACTCGGTCGCACCGATGAGCATCACGGGGCGCGCGGACGGCGACAGCGCGGTCGCGTTCGTGCTGAATGTGCCGGGGCAGCCGGCCGACTCGCAGCGACTGGTGGTGCAGGGGCCGATCCTCCTGCCGACGCTGATCCCGGCGGTGGCGATGCTCGTGCGCGATCCGCAAGTGGGAAAGACGGTGACGATCGCGAGCTTCGATCCGGCGACGATGACGACGAGGGATCTCACGCTGCGGTTCGCCGCAGAGTCGCTCTTCGCCGTAGTCGACAGCGCGCGCTTCGATTCGACCACGATGCTCTTCGCGCCGGCACTGATCGACACGGTGCGCGCCTGGAACCTCGTGCCGACCGAGGGTCAGGGGTTCAGCGGCTGGGTCGATGCGCAGGGGCGCGTGGTGCAGTCGACGCAACCGGGCGGGATCACGCTCAAGCGGGTCGCGTACGAGATCGCGTTCGAGAACTGGCGGCGCACCACGGGGGCGTCGGGTGCCGCCGCGCGTGCCGCGGCGGGCGCCGCGTCCGGAAGTACAGCGCGCGGTGGCACGGTCGGTGATCTGCTCGAGGGAACGGCGATCGCCGCGGGCGCACTGCCTGGGCGGGGCGGTCCGTCGCGACTGCGGGTGCGCCTGAGTGGGACGTCGCTCGAGGGCTTCGACCTTCAGGGCGGTCGGCAACTCCGTGTCGGCAATGATCTCACCGTGACGCGCGAGACGGGTGACGTGCTCTCGGCCGACTGGTCTCTCGCGACGCGCGCCCCAGGGTTCCGCCAGCGCTTCGCCGCCGAGCTCGCGAGTGAGCCGTTGTTGCAGTCGAACGATCCGGCGATCGTCGCACTCGCCGTGCGGATCGCCGGGAACGAGCGTGACCCACGCCTGGTCGCGGAGCGGATCAACAGGTGGGTGTACGACTCGTTGGCGAAGGAGATCACGATCTCGCTGCCCAACGCGGTGCAGGTGTTGCGCACGCGGCGCGGCGACTGCAACGAGCACACGCAGCTCTTCACCGCCCTCGCGCGCGCCGTGGGGATCCCCACGCGGATCGCGACCGGACTCGCGTATGTGAACGGCAAGTTCTACTACCATGCGTGGCCGGAGATCCGGCTGCGCGACTGGGTCGCGGTCGATCCTACCTTCGGGCAGTTCCCTGCCGATGCGGCGCACCTGCGCTTCGTCCGCGGCGGACTCACCCGGCAGGGAGAGCTGCTGCGCCTGGTCGGCACCCTTCGGATCGAGGTGTTGGACGCGCGATGATCGAACTCCTGAAGCTCACCAAGCGCTACGGCGATTTCACCGCGGTCGACGACATCGACCTCATGGTGCCGAAAGGCGAACTCTTCGGCTTCCTCGGGCCCAACGGCGCCGGCAAGACGACCACGCTGCGCATGATCGCCGGCATCCTCAAGCCGACCGCCGGCACGATCCGCGTCGCCGGGGTGGACATGCGCGCCGATCCGATCACGGCCAAGTCGAAGCTCGGGTTCATCCCCGACCGGCCGTTCATCTACGAGAAGCTCACGGGTGCGGAGTTCCTGCGCTTCGTCGCCGGCCTGTACGACCAGAAGGGCGCCGACGTCGAACACCGGGCGCGCGAGTTGTTGGCGTTGTTCGACCTCGAGGAGTGGCGCGACGAGTTGGTCGAGAGCTACTCGCACGGGATGCGGCAGAAGCTCATCATCTCGAGCGCCTTCGTGCATCGTCCGGCGGTGATCGTCGTCGACGAACCGATGGTCGGGCTCGACCCCAAGGCGGCGCGCATCCTCAAGGACCTGTTCCGCGAGTACACGCACCGTGGCCACACGATCATCTTCTCGACGCACACGCTCGAGGTGGCCGAGTCGCTGTGCGACCGGCTCGCGATCATCGTGAACGGGAAGATCAAGGCGTACGGCACCATGAGCGACCTGCGGCGCGATCTGCAGGGCGGCGAGCGCGGCCTGGAAGAGATCTTCTTGCGGCTCACGGGCGAGAACGCGGCGCGGAACCTGATCGATGTCCTCGATGCCTGACGTGCGCCCTGACATCGGCGCGGTCCTGCCGCCGCGCGCGAGCGGGAGCCAAGCCGTGGTGGGCCTGCTCCCCGACCCGCCGCTGCTGCATCTGCTGCTCCCCAAGTGGCTCACGGCGCGCGCCCGCAGCATGCAGGGCGAGAAGGGACGCGGCGCGCGCTTCGCGATCCTCGGCTTCGTCGGCATCATGTTCTGGGCGATGATCTTCGGCGTGCTCTACCGCCTGTTGACGTATTTCCGCGGCGTCGAGGAGATCGGCCAGCTCCTCGCGGGCAAGCTGCTCGGGTTGATCCTGCTGGGCTTCACGTCGCTGCTGTTGCTCTCGAACGTGATCACGGCACTGTCGAGCTTCTTCCTCGCGAAGGACCTCGACATGCTGGTCTCGGCGCCGGTGGACTGGCTGCGCCTGTACGGCGCCAAACTGCTCGAGACGGTGATCGCGTCGAGCTGGATGGTGCTGCTCGTCTCGGTCCCGATGTTCTCGGCGTATGGACTCGTGTACGATGGCGGCTACGGCTTCCCGTTGCTCGTGATCGCGATGATGCTGCCGTTGTTCATCATCCCGGCGGTGGTCGGGAGCGCGGTGACACTCACGCTGGTGAACGTCTTCCCGGCGCGACGCACGCGCGACATCCTCTCGGTGATCGCGGTGCTGACGGCAGGCGGCATCGTGTTGCTGTTCCGCCTGATCCGCCCCGAGCGGCTGGCGCGCCCGGAGGGATTCCGCTCGCTGATCGACTTCATCGCGGTGCTGCGCACGCCGACCTCGCCCTTGCTGCCGAGCGAGTGGGTGCAGAAGGCGACGATGGGCTACTTGAACGGCGAGCCCGACTGGCTCGCGATGTACCTGCTCTGGACGACGGCGCTCGCCGTGATCGTGCTCGGCGCGCTGCTCCATCGCTGGCTCTATCTCGACGGCTTCAGCAA
>JANOWT010000109.1:0-13804 GCA_031418115.1 Gemmatimonadota bacterium | reverse complement strand
ACGCCGCTCGCGGGCGGCGACACCACGCCGGCGAACGCGCTCGGCAACCTGCTGCAGGACGCCGACAGCACGAAACGCGCTGACAGCGCGACGGTCGGCACCGCGACCGACGGTCCGTTCCGCCGCTCGCTCGCACCGGGGCAGATGCCCGGGCAGTACCTCGTGAGCGGGGCCGATTTCCCTGCCATCGACGGCTACCTGCGCATGGAGGAGATCCGCTCCGCTCTCCCGCCGGGCAAGGATATCCGCTGGGGTGTGGATTCGATCGCACTCGGCTCGCTCTACTACCGCACGCTCTACGTGCTCGACTCGCGCGCGATCATCGACGGCACGTACCTCACCACCGCGACCCCGAACCAGGATCCGATCGAGGGCGCGAAGGTCGATTTCGTCTTCAACACCGAGGGAGGCAGCCGCTTCCGCAAGGAGACGGCCCGCCACATCGGTGACAACATGGCGATCGTCCTCGACGACAAGGTCATGAGCGCCCCCGTGATCCAGAGCGCGATCGGCTCGCGCGGCCAGATCACCATGGGTGGTCGTGACCTGCAGGCGGCGCAGGACCTCGCACTCGTGTTGCGCGCCGGCGCGCTGCCGGTGCCGCTCAAGGTCGTCGAGGCACGCGAGATCGGTGCCTCACTCGGCCAGGACTCGATCGACGCCGGCATCCTCGCCGGACTCGTCGCCGTGCTGGGCATCATCATCATCATGGTCGGGTACTACCGGTTCTCCGGCTTCCTCTCGATCATGGCGCTCGTGCTCTACGTGCTCTTCACCGGGGCCGTGCTCGCGGCGTTCGACGCCGTGCTCACGCTGCCCGGCCTCGCCGGCTTCGTGCTCTCGATCGGCATCGCGGTCGACGCGAACGTGCTGATCTTCGAGCGCATCCGCGAGGAACTCGTCCACGGGAAGACCGTGCGCACCTCGATCGAAGAAGGGTTCAAGCACGCGATGAGCGCCATCGTCGACTCCAACGTGTCCACGGCGCTCACCGCCGCGGTGCTCTACCAGTACGGCACCGGCCCGGTGAAGGGCTTCGCCGTCACGCTCCTCGCCGGTATCGCCGCCTCGATGATCACGTCGATCTTCGTCACCAAGACCTTCTTCTACGTCTGGCTCTCGCGCACACGCGGTGAGCAGGCCCTGAGCATCTGATGCTGCGCATCCTGCATGACACCAAGATCGACTTCATCCGCCACTGGCGCACCGCCGTCATCCTCACGGTCGCGTTCGTCGTCGTCGGATTCGGATCGGCCGCCTTCTCCGGCTGGTTCCCGTTCTCCATCGAGTTCACGGGTGGCACGCTCATCCAACTCGAGTTCAAAGAGGCGCCCGACGTCGCTCGTCTCCGCGCGGCGATCGACCGCGGAGGCATCGCCGGCGCCGAGATCCAGCAGTACGGCTCGCCCACCGCGTATACGATCAAGGCGCAGGACGCCGCGGCCGTCGCGCAACAGGAGGCTGGGGCTGAGGGTGTCTCGCGGAAGATCACCGACGCGGTGACCGCGGAGTTCGGCGAGGGGAGCTTCACCGTCGCCGATCGGATGGCGGTCGGCCCGCGCGTCGGTGGCGAGCTGCGTCGCGGCGCGATCATCGCGGTCCTCGTCTCGTTCCTCGTGACCCTCGCGTACCTCGCGTTCCGGTTCGAATGGCGATTCGGAGTGTCCGCGGTCATCGCCACGGCGCATGACATCCTCGCGACGCTCGCCTTCATCAAGCTGCTCCACCTCGAGATCTCGCTGACCGTCATCGCGGCGCTCCTCACCGTGATCGGCTATTCGCTCAATGACACGATCATCATCTTCGATCGCGTGCGTGAGAACCTCAAGAAGTCCCGGAAGGAGTCGCTCTACGACCTCCTCAACCGGTCGGTGAACGAGACGTTGCCGCGCTCTGTCCTGACGCACGGCACCACGCTCACCGCGACGCTCTCGCTGCTCATCCTCGGCGGCGAGGTCATCCGGCCGTTCGCGTGGGTGATGTCGTTCGGCATCTTCACTGGTACGTTCAGCTCCATCTACGTGGCCTCGCCGATCCTCATGTGGGTCGAGAAGAAGTGGCCGCGCGAGAACGAAGCGCGGACGCAGACGGCCGCCGCCCGGGCCTGACTTTGCCCGAAGCACTCCACACGGGGCCCCGTCGCGATCCTCGCGCCGGGGCCCCGTTGCATGCGGGGCCGATCGTGCCGTTCATCGATTCGCACGCGCATCTCGCGGGTGAGGACTTTGACGCCGATCGACCAGTGGTACTCGAGCGGATGGCCGAAGCGGGCGGAGTCGGCGTGGTCTGCATCGGCGAATCGCTCGAGGCGGCCGCGCGGGCCCAACAGGTGGCGCAGGAACGGCCAGGCGTCGTTTGGTGGACCGCGGGGGTGCATCCGCACGACGCGGCCTCCTACGACCCCCTGCGCGACGGTACGGCCATCCGCCAGGCGATGTCCGACGGTGCCATCGCCGTGGGCGAGTGCGGCCTCGACTACCACTACGACCACTCTCCGCGCCCGCTCCAGCGCCGAGCCTTCGCCGACCAGCTCGCAATCGCCCGTGAGACGGGGCGTCCCGTG
Organism: Gemmatimonadota bacterium; assembly: GCA_031418115.1. Classification (GTDB taxonomy): domain Bacteria; phylum Gemmatimonadota; class Gemmatimonadetes; order Gemmatimonadales; family Gemmatimonadaceae; genus Pseudogemmatithrix. The sequence goes on along the minus strand of JANOWT010000109.1, from coordinate 11,241 downwards.
GTCGTACACACCCGCGAGGCGGAGGACGACACCGCGGCCATGGTGCGTGAGGCCGGCGCCGCCGGCATCGCCGGCGTGCTGCACTGCTTCACGGGCTCGCACGCACTCGCCGAGGTGGGGCTCGCCGCCGGGTGGTGCGTCTCGTTCAGCGGGATCGTGACCTTCAAGAAGTGGGACGACCTCGCGCTCCTGCGACTCGTGCCCGACGATCGTCTGTTGATCGAGAGTGACAGCCCGTACCTCGCACCCGTCCCGTATCGCGGCAAGCGCAACGAGCCCGCCTGGTGCGCGTATACCTTGCGGCGGCTGGCCGAGGTGCGCGAGCAGAAAGTGCACGCACTCGGTGCGCAGGTGCTCGGCAACACGCGTCGGCTCTTCACGCTCCAATGATCCGCTCCTCGTTCCACTCCACCCACTCGAGGCTTAGCATTCCGGAATGAGCGTTCCTTCAGACATCGACATCGCGCAAGCCGCGACCATGCGTCCGATCATCGACGTGGCCGCGGAGATCGGCCTCACGCCCGACGACATCGACCTCTACGGCAAGTACAAGGCGAAGGTCGCCCTCGAACTCACGACGCGCCCCGCCAAGGGGAAGCTCGTAGTGGTGACGGCCATCAATCCGACGGCGGCCGGTGAAGGCAAGACGACCACCTCGGTCGGTCTCGCGCAGGCGCTCCGGAAGATCGGTACCAATGCCGTGCTCTGCATTCGCGAGCCCTCGCTCGGACCCGTCTTCGGTGTGAAGGGCGGCGCAGCGGGCGGCGGCTACGCGCAGGTCCTGCCGATGGACGACATCAACCTGCACTTCACCGGCGACTTCCACGCGATCTCGTCGGCGCACGCGCTGCTCAGCGCGATGCTCGACAATCATCTGCAGCAGGGGAACCTGCTCAACATCGATCCGCGTCGCATCACCTGGCCGCGCACGATCGACATGAACGACCGCGCACTCCGCAAGGTGATCATCGGCCTCGGCGGTGCCGCCGAGGGGGTCGTGCGCGAAGAGCGCTTCGTGATCATCCCGGCGTCGGAGGTCATGGCGATCGTCGCTCTCGCGACCAGCGCCGCCGATCTCGAGGAACGCCTCGGCAACATCATCGTCGGCTCTACCTACGGCGCCGACCGCAAGCCGATCCGCGCACGCGATCTCAAGGCCAGCGGCGCGATGGCGATGCTGCTCAAGGACGCCATCCGCCCCAATCTCGTGCAGACGCTCGAAGGCGGTCCCGCCTTCGTGCACGCCGGCCCGTTCGGCAACATCGCGCACGGATGCAACTCGATCCTCGCGACACGTGCCGCGCTCGCCGTCGGCGACGTCGTCGTCACCGAGGCGGGCTTCGGTTCCGACCTGGGCGCCGAGAAGTTCTTCGACATCAAATGCCGCTTCGGCGGGATCAAGCCCGAGGCCGCCGTGCTCGTCGCGACGATCCGCGCGCTCAAGATGAATGGCGGTGCCAAGAAGACCGAACTCGCGACCGAGGATCTCGCCGCACTTCGCAAGGGCGTCGTCAACCTCGAACACCACATTCAGAACGTGCGGCAGTTCGGGATGGAGCTGGTCGTCGCGATCAACCGCTTCGGCTCTGACACCGACGCCGAGATCGCGATCGTGCGCGAGGCCGCCGAGAAGGCTGGCGCACGCGTCGCGCTCTGCGAGGTCTTCGCGAAGGGTGGGGCAGGGGGCGAGGCGCTCGCGCGCGAGGTGCTCGACATCCTCAAGGGCGGCAAGTCGGACTTCAAGCCGATCTATGACGCCAAGCGACCGATCAAGGAGAAGATCGACACCATCGTGAGGAAGGTCTATGGTGGCGATGGTGCCGACTACAGCGCCAAGGCCGACCGTGCGATCGCGTATCTGGAGAGCATCGGTCTCGCCGAGACACCGATCTGCATGGCGAAGACGCAGTACTCGCTCTCTGACGACGCCACGAAGCTCGGCCGTCCGACCGGCTTCCGCGTGACGGTGAATGATGTGTATCCGGTCGCTGGGGCCGGATTTCTCGTCGCACAGTGCGGCGAGATCATGACCATGCCGGGCCTGCCGAAGGCGCCGGCCGCCGAGAAGATGGCCATCCATCCGGATGGCTCCATCTCGGGCCTCTTCTAGGAGATCGCCATGAGCGTTCAGACCGTGAGCACCGACAAGGCCCCCGCCGCCATCGGCCCGTACAGCCAGGCGACGATCGCCGGTGGTTTCCTCTTCACCGCTGGTCAGATCCCGCTCGATCCCGCGACGATGGAGGTCGTGGCGGGCGACGTCGTGCCGCAGACCAAGCAGGTCATGGCGAATCTCGCCGCGGTCCTCGCGAAGGCCGGCGTCACGTGGATGGACGTCGTGAAGACGACGGTCTTTCTGCACGACATGGCCGACTTCCCACGCTTCAACGAGATCTACGCGGCCGCGCTCGGTGATGCGCGGCCAGCGCGATCGACCGTACAGGTCGCCGCATTGCCGCGTGGCGTGAGCGTCGAAGTCGAGTTGATCGCGAAGCTTCCCTGAAGGCCCACCCACTTCGACACGTGACCAAAGACGACATCGTCCGCCTCACGCAGTACTCCCGCGGCGCCGGCTGAGCGTCGAAGATGGGTCCGGGTGACCTATCCGCCGCGCTCGCGCCGCTGCCGCGTGAAACCGATCCCCGCCTGCTCGTCGGTCGCGAGACCTTCGACGACGCGGGGGTCTTTCGGCTGTCCGACGATCTCGCACTCGTCCAGACGGTCGACTTCTTCGCGCCGATCGTCGACGATCCGTATCGGTTCGGGCGGGTCGCGGCGGCGAACGCGCTCTCCGACGTCTACGCCATGGGCGGCGAACCGCTCACCGCGATGAACATCGTCGGCTTCCCGCAGAAGTCGCTGCCGCTCTCCGTGTTGACCGAGATCCTCCGTGGAGGGCAAGACGCCGTGCACGAGGCAGGCGCGCGCATCGTCGGCGGACACACCGTCATCGACGAGGAGTTGAAGTACGGTCTCGCGGTCACCGGTCGTGTACATCCCGATCGCATCCTCTCCAACGCCAATGCCAAGCCGGGGGACGTTCTCCTCCTCACCAAGCGCATCGGCACCGGGATCCTTGCGACCGCGGGCAAGATGGCCGCGCTCGCGCCCGAACAGGCCGAGACGCTGTACGAGTCCATGCGCACGCTCAACGCGGCGGCGTCGCGTGCGGCCGTCGAGCTCGGGTCCCGCTGTGCGACCGACGTCACGGGCTTCGGGCTGCTCGGCCACGCATTGCACATCGCGCGCGCGAGCGACGTGCGGCTCGTCTTCGACGTGGCGGCGGTGCCTCTGCTCCCGGGCACCCGTGAAGCACTCGCTGCCGGCTATGTGCCCGGCGGAGCGCGCCGCAACGCCGATTGGGTCTCGCCCGAGGTCGATTGGAACGACGTGGGCGATGACTTGCGGTCGCTCCTCACCGATCCGCAGACGTCCGGCGGGCTGCTGGTCGCGCTCACGGCTGATCAGGTAGAGGCGTATCGGACCCGCGTTCCGTCGGCGGTCGTCGTTGGCGTGGTCGAGCGGTTCCAGGGCGGAGTGCGCATCGCACTCGGCTGAGCGACCGCGAAAAAATCGTTCGAGGGTGGTCGCCGGATGATGCCCTTTTCCGATGGTCCGAACCGGCGTCTGAGGCCATCGTACCGCTTGGAACGCCTCTCCGCGTGGCGAAGGACTGCCAAACGGACACCGGCGACGAAGCCGGCGACTGATGTGGCAAAGATCTACCAGGTACGACCGGACAGGGTGTTAAGTTCGACCCAGTTCTTCGCGGTGCGTCGCTTGGGAACGGATGGGGTCTGGTGGTCCCCGCGGTCTTCAAAACCGTAGCGGCCTGACTACGTCGGGCTGGGTGGGTTCGATTCCCACACGCTCCCGCCACCGCGTCGGCATTGCCGACGACTGCTCGCTCTCGCACCTTCCCGTGATGCTCGCTCGCGCCGCGCTCCTTCTCGCGCTCGCATCGGCCTCGCTCGGTGCGCAGGCCGTTCGAGGACGTGTCGTACAGCCCGACTCCGTCTCGCCGGCTCGGGGCGTCCTCATTGCGGCCAGCGACGCGCGCGGGAAGGAGATCGCCCGCGCGTTGACCAACGAACTCGGCGAGTTCATGCTCGCGCTGCCGGGAGCCGGTCGCTTCGACGTGCGCGCACTGCGCATCGGCTATCGCCCCACGGCAGCGCCGCCCGTCACCGTCGCGTCGGGCGACACGGCGTTCGTCCGCATCGTGCTGTCTCGCGACCTCGTGCGCCTTGCCGCCGTCACCGTGCGTCGATCCGACGACTGCCGCGCGCGTGATCAGGGCGGCGCGCTCGTTGCCGATGTCTGGGAGGAGGCCCGCAAAGCGCTGCTCGTCGCGCAGACGCCGCGCACCGGCGTGACGCTCATCGCCGAATGGATACAGTACGACCGCCAGATCGACTCGACCGGCCGCCGGGTACTCGACCAGGTCGTCCACCTCTCACGGAGTCCGAGCGACCAGCCGTTCCGCAGTCACGACGCCGCATTGCTCGCGCGTGACGGCTACGTCGTCGAGGACTCCACCGGCGTGAGCTACTTCGCGCCAGACGCGGACGTGCTTCTCTCCGAGTCGTTCGCAGCCACGCATTGCTTCCAGCTCGCCGATGCCCCACTCGGGGAGCCTGGTCTGATCGGACTCGCATTCAGGCCCCTGGCCGCGGCGCGCAGTCGAAGCGACATCGTCGGCACCTTCTGGATCGATCGCGCCAGCGCGGAGCTGCGCGCGCTCGACTTCGCGTTCACCGGGCTGCCCGCCGCCGCGGAACGCGCTGACCCCGGCGGCCGCGTCGAGTTCACACCACTCCCCGACGGCGCCTGGCTCGTGAGCCGCTGGGAGATCCGGATGCCGGAGCTCGAACGCGTTCAGCCGAGCAGCGTCGCGGGCCGCCGCGTGCGCGTGGTGGGATCGAACATCCGACTCCGTGGCGCGAAGGTCGTCGGAGGAGAGATCACGCAGGTCGAACGCGGTCGATCGGTGATCTACCGGGCACGGGGTAGTTCGCTCGCCGTCCGATTGCTGCCGCAGGGCGGAGAGTCCCCGGCGACAGCGGCAGGCATCGTCGTGCGGCTCGACGGCACCGACTACCAGGCGACGGCGGACTCCACGGGGCTCGCGCTCTTCCCGCTCGTGCTACCCGGGCGCTATCGGGTCGCCGTCGCACTCCCTGCGAACGGTCCGGACCCACGAAGGCCGTTGAGGCTCGATGCCGAGGTCGGCGGCGATTCGCTCCGCACGGTCCAAGTGCGGCTCCCGACCGAAGGGCCGCGAGTGGATGCCGCCGGGCTCGGACTCGTCCCGGTCCTGCATCGGCGCGCGGACGTCGAGTTCACCGTCACCGATACGCTCGCCAGTGCGCTCGGCGGGGTCGAACTCACCGCGACCGATGCCGAGCGCACCGTGCATCGCTTGCGTTCCGATTCGCTGGGGAAGGGGGCGTTGACCGATCTCCCACTCGGTGACCTGCGCGTCGAGGCACGGCTGCCAGGGTACCATCTCGCCATCGGGATCGTCGACGTGCAACCCGGTCGCACGCCGGCGCAGGTCCGCCTCGAACGGATCAACGGCACCGTGCTCGAGGCCATGCGCATCGAGGCCGTGGGTGACGAGACGGCGCGGTACAGTGCGTTCGAGTCGCGCCGCCGTGCCGGTGTCGCCACTGCATCGATCACGCGTGATGAGATCGTGAAGCGTGGCGTGGTCAACGCATGGCAGATGCTGCGAAACGTCAGCGCCGTCGATCTCATCGAGGGCCCCGAGGGTGTCGTGCCGATCTCGCGGCGCGTGCAGACGATGGACCTGCGCGGCCTCCTACCCTGCTACATGCGGCTCGCGATCGACGGCGTCCTGTTGCCCGAGTCACCCGTGAACCTCTCGCAGCGCATGCCCTCGGTCCCGGAGATCCACGGCATCGAGGTCTTCGCGGGCCCGGCGAGCATCCCGAGCGAGTACGCCGGTGACCAGCGTGACATGGTCTGCGGACTCATCGTCGTCTGGACCCGCTGAGCGTTATCTTCCGCCCCGAGCCTGCTCGCTGCGGAACCTCCATGATCTTCTCGGGTCGAAAACGTCGATGCGTGCGATCTCCCAACTACTCGACGTCAGACGGTGCGCTGCCGCGCTGCTGCCCGCAGCGATCATGGCGCTCTCGTCGAGCCCATGTGAAGCGCAGCAAATCGACAGCGTCCGCGCCGGGATACAGCGTCCGGTGACGGCGGTCCCCGATCTGGCGCCGTCGCCGTCGCGCCGACGACCCACGGCCGCACCCGACTCACTCGGCCCGCCGATCACGCCACGCCGAGCGTTCCTCCTCTCGCTCTTGGTGCCGGGGGCAGGGCAGGCGAAGCTCGACCGCGGCACCGCCGGCGGGATGTTCTTCCTCATCGAGGTCTCCGCCCTCGTCCTCGTGCATCGTTCGGCTGAGGACTATCGCATCGCGCGCCGCTTCTCCGGCGACTCGATCCCGCTGCGGTACACCGTGAATGCGACCACGGGGCTGCCGGTGCTTGGCACCGACAACAGGCCTCAGGTGGCTGCGTGGAGTGTTCCGCGCTACGACGACGCCTATGTGCGCACGCGACGCCTGCACTACGAGGACTGGCTGGCGGTCATGATCTTCAACCACCTGTTCGCCGGTGCCGACGCCTTCGTCGCGGCGCAGCTCTGGGACCTGCCAGCCAAAGTCGCCGTGCGCCAGTCGCCCGGCGGCACGCTCGTGCAGGCGAGCCTGTCGTTCCGCTAGCGAGCCCGGTCGAGCGCTCGGTCGAGCGCGCCTTCCACGGCACTGCCCTCGGCGCTCCAGCGGCGCAGCTCCACGCGCTCCGGCACGATCCGCAGGAACCGCGGCGCGTCGATGAACGCTCCGGGATTCGCGAAGGTCCCTGTTCCGACGCGCTCGAGCGTATTCACATGCGAGTGCCCGAAGATCAGGAGTTCCGGTGCCCCCGCGGCGCCAAGGCGCTCGTGCGCGACGCGTCTCAGTCCTTCGCCGCCGTCTCGCGGCCGCATGTTCCGACTCGTGTGCGAACTCCGCAGCGCGATCCGCGTCCCGACGTCCGGATGGATCCAACGGAAGAGTTTCACACACCAGGGGTGCCGGAGCACCGTGCGCAGCCTGCGGTAGGGTGCGTCCTCCTTCTCGCGAAGACCATCGCCATGCTCGATCAGCGTGTCCCAGCCTCCCGCCTGACCCCGCCACGGCCCCACGTGGTAGTCGAGTCCGAGGTCGTCGCGCAGGACCTCGCCGCCCCAACAATCGTGATTGCCTGCGATCCAGAGCACGGGGATCCCACTCTCGCGGATCCGCGCGAGTTCGCCGAGCACGCGCACGCCCGCTCGTGGCACCGCATGCCGCCATTCGAACCAGAAGTCGAAGAGATCCCCGTTGATCACGAGCGAGCGCGCATCGCCGGGCAGGGATCGCAGCAACCCGAGCAGGTCGCGCTCCACGTCGGCGGGCGCGGCACCTATGTGGGCGTCGGAGAGTACATAGCAGGGAGCAGGGAGCATCGCAGAATGGTACCGCGCTCCCTCACCCTTTACAAAGGGCGTCCGCGCCCGGTAGACTCGCCCCGATGATGACGGCTTCCGAAGTGCGCGTGCGTTACGCCGAGACCGACCAGATGGGTGTCGCGTATCACGCGAACTACCTCGTCTGGTGTGAGGTCGGTCGCACCGACTTCATCCGGCACCTCGGCGTCACCTACGCCGAGATGGAACGGCAGGGCGTGCGCCTCGCGGTTGCCGACGCGCAGCTGCGCTACCACGCGAGCGCCCGGTACGACGACATCGTGCGAGTCGAGACACGGCTCACGGCGTCGCAGTCGCGCAGCGTGACGTTCGGGTACGAACTCGTGCGGGTCAGCGAGCCGGGCGCGGTGTCCGGTGTGCGCCTCGCGACCGCATCGACGATGCTGATCTCGATCTCTCCCGACGGCAGACCGGTCGCGATGCCACAGCATTTCCGGCAATTGCTCGCTGGCGGACTTGCCGGAGCGGATTGACCCATGACCCACGTCCGATGAGACTTCCCTCTGTCATGCGGCCCTTCCGTGGCGGACTGACCGCCTTCGCATTATTGCTCCTGCTCCCGCTCTCCGGTTGCCTCTATGGCTTCGCCGGCGGTGGGCTGCCGCCGCATGTGCGGACCGTCGCCGTGCTGCCTATGGACAACGAGACGTCCTCCCCCGAGCTGCCGCTCGAGCTGCAGGACGCTCTGAGGCTGGGCCTGCAGTCGCGCCTGGGGTTGCGCGATGCGCCAGAGGAGCGGGCCAACGCGGTCGTCCGCGGCAAGATCACCCGTTTCGATCTCGACATGGCCGCCGGCTTCTCGGCCAACCCGAGTCAGGCGACATCGGCGCGTCGTCGACTGCGTGTCTATGTGGACATCGAGATCGTCGATCAGGTGACCGGGAAGGTCCTCTGGACCCGAACCGGCATCCAGGCCGACGGTGAGTACGCCGACCGAGGCGAGGCCCAGGGCCGCAAGCAGGCGATCGACCGCATCGTCAACGACGTGATCGAAGGAGCGCAATCGCAATGGTGAGAACAAGAGCTGGGAAGGGGGCGCTCGGGGGCATCCTCACCATCGTCGTCCTCGGTGCGTTCACCTATTTCGGATGGCACATCGGGAACAAGTACTGGAGCTTCTACCAGTACCAGGACCGGATGCGTCAAGAAGCCAGGTTCGCCGCGCATCGTAGCGACATCCTGATCAAGAAACGATTGCAGACCTACGCCGACTCCCTCGGTCTTCCGGAGGCGGCGCGCAAGGTCACCGTGCGCCGACGGTCCGGGACGATCAACATCTGGGCAGAGTACTACGACATCATCGAGTTCCCGGGCTTCGTCCGAGAGGTCCACTTCCATCCGGAAGTGGTGGCGACGTTCTGAGCGCGCCACTCGATCCGCGACTCAAGGTCATGTCACGCGCCGACGCGGCGCGCTGGCGACGGTCCCAGAGCGGTTCGGTCGTCTTCACCAATGGCGTATTCGACCTGCTGCACCCCGGACACATCGACGTGCTCACGCGCGCGCGCGCCCAAGGCGATGTACTCGTCGTGGGTGTGAACAGCGACGCCTCGGTGCGGCGACTCGGCAAGGGTCCGGACCGCCCCGTGCGCTCTGAGGCCGAGCGCGCCTATGTGCTCGCTGGTCTCGCCGCCGTGGACTGCGTCGCGGTCTTCGACGAGGACACGCCACTCGACCTCGTGACCGCGCTGCAACCCGACGTCATCGTGAAGGGCGGCGACTACGCGCCCGACTCGGTCGTCGGCGCTGACATCGTCCGTGCGCGCGGCGGACGTGTCGTGATCATCCCGCTGACGCCCGGCCAATCCACCACCTCCATCATCCAACGACTCCGTGCCTGATCCCAAGTCCCACGCCCGTCCCGCCGGTCGCGCCACGCACGCCCTGCGCGAGATCTCCTTGACGCGCGGCGCCGTGCCGAATGCCGAGGGCTCATGCCTCGTCGCCTTCGGCAACACGAGGGTCCTCTGCGCCGTGAGCGTGGAGGACGGAGTGCCTGGCTGGAAGAAGGGCAGGGGCGAGGGATGGCTCACGGCCGAGTATGCGATGCTCCCGCGTGCCACGCACACGCGCACGCAGCGCGAGCGCGGGCAGGTCGGAGGGCGCACGCAGGAGATCCAGCGGCTGATCGGTCGCAGTGTGCGCGCCATGCTCGACGACTTCAAGTGGGGTGAGTTCACGCTCAAGGTCGACTGCGATGTGCTGCAGGCCGATGGTGGCACGCGCACGGCGGCGATCACCGGAGCGGCGGTCGCCGTCTGTGATGCGTTCGACTGGATGGTCGCGACAAAGCGTCTGAAGGTGTCGCCGGTCAAGCGTCGCGTTGCCGCCGTGAGTGTCGGCGTGGTCGATGGGACGCCGGTGCTCGACCTCGAGTACGAGGAGGATGTGCGCGCCGAGGTGGACGCCAACGTCGTGATGAGCAGCGAAGGACGCTTCGTCGAGGTGCAGGGCACGGGCGAGAACGGCACGTTCGCGCGCGCGGAGCTCGACCGGTTGCTCGATCTGGCGAGCGAGGGGATCCGCACGCTCGACGCCGCGCAACGCGTGGCGCTCGGCATCAGCTGAGGTGCGTGCGGCGCCGGGTGCTCGACCCGCGCGCGTGGTTCTGGCGACGCGCAACGCCGGAAAACTTCGCGAGTTGAGCGCCCTGTTCGCCGAGGCGGGATTCGTGCTCGATGACCTCGCTTCGGTGGGACTCGGCGAGGAGGACCCCGCCGAGGATGCGCTCGAGGTGTTCGACACGTTCGAGGAGAATGCGCGGGCGAAGGCACGGTGGTTCGCCGCGAAGTTGCCCGGCGCGCTCGCAGGCGCGCTCGTGGTCGCCGACGATTCCGGACTCACTGTGGACTCGCTCGACGGCGCGCCCGGCGTGCGAAGCAAACGCTGGTCCGGAAGTGGCGCGAGTGGCGCCGCGCTCGAGGCCGCGAACAACGCACACTTGCTCGGAGCGCTCGGCGAAGAAGCATCGCGTGCCGCGGCCTACGTGAGTGTGGTAGTGTGCACGGATGGCGCGCGCGAGTGGAGTGCGCGCGGCGAGTGTCGCGGGCGGATTCTGACAGCGCCACGCGGCGAGGGCGGGTTCGGCTACGATCCACTCTTCTGGAGCGACGACCTGCAGTGCACGTTCGCTGAGGCGACTCGCAACGCGAAGGCTGGAGTGAGTCACCGCGGCCGCGCCTTTCGTGCGCTCGTGAAACTGCTTGCCGGTGCATGGTCGCCCGTCTGACGCGCTCGCGAGCGCACTGATTTGGTGTCGCGCAGTTGACCGGACGCATTCATCCGACTAGAGTTCCCTCGGTTCACGGGGCGTAGCGTAGCCCGGTATCGCGCCTGCTTTGGGAGCAGGAGGTCGCCGGTTCGAATCCGGCCGCCCCGATTCGGTCGCGAGAGGTGAAGTGCAGGAGTGACACGGCAATGTTTGAAGCGCCAGTAGCTCAGGTGGATAGAGCAACAGCCTTCTAAGCTGTGGGTCGGGGGTTCGAGTCCCTCCTGGCGCGCCTCACGTGGATCGGATGTACAGCGCGCCCTTAGCTCAATTGGCAGAGCAAGTGACTCTTAATCACTAGGTTGAAGGTTCGATTCCTTCAGGGCGCATGGCAGCAGCCGGTGAGGGCCGCAACGTGTGTCATCGTTGCGGCCCTCTTGTCTTGCCAGGGATCACACCGCAGCGTGCTTCAACGCCGATCAAGCCGCCC
>JANOWT010000108.1:0-2664 GCA_031418115.1 Gemmatimonadota bacterium | reverse complement strand
TGCATCGACGCTTTGTGCTGCCGGCCTGGCGTCCCGACGCTTGGTGGCTCACGCTCGGCGAGTGGTCGGTGGATCCGGCGCAGCGACTCCCGCGCGACGCGGCTCCTGCCGCGCCCTGACCGCCGAGCGGCATGATGCGCGCAGTCCTTTCGCGGCTCGGACAGGGCGCGACGGTCGTCGCGCTCGTCGTCACGGTCTGCTTCGTGCTCATCCGGCTCGCCCCCGGTGATCCGTTCGCGGTCTCGCTCGTGCAGGAGAACGTCACGACTGAGATGCGCGACCAGATGCGCCGCATCCATGGGTTCGACCGCCCGATCGCCGAACAGTACGCGCTCTTCGTGCGCAACCTCGCGCGTGGTGAACTCGGCTATTCCTTCTCTAGAGGGCAGCCCGTAGCACGAGTCCTCGTCGAGGCCGTGCCGCCCACGCTGCTCCTCATGGGCACGGCCTTACTGCTCGGCGGCCTCGGCGGCGTAGCAGTCGGTGCCTGGCAAGGATGGCGCGGCGACACGCGAGCAACGCGAATCGTGAGCCACATCTCGCTCGTGATCCTCAGTGTTCCGGAGTTCGTGCTCGCGCTCCTGCTCGTCATGGGACCGGCGCTCGCATGGGGCCTCTTCCCGGTGACGGGAATGCAGGACGACTTCGCGCCGCGCGGGGTCGCTGGTGTGCTCGACGTGTTGCATCACCTCGTGCTACCGGCACTCACGCTTGCCCTGATCGTCGGTGCGATGGTGGCGCGGCATCAGCGCGGTGCGCTCCTCGCCGTGGTCGATGCCGACTTCGTGCGCGCCGCACGTGCGAAGGGCGTGCCGGAGTTCCGGATACTGTTGCACCACGCACTGCGCAACTCGCTCGTCCCCGTGCTCACGCTCGCAGGAGTGCTCTTCCCGGCGCTCATCAGCGGCGCGGTGCTCGTGGAGAAGGTCTTCGCCTGGCCGGGCATGGGGCGCGCGGTGGTGGATGCGGTGACGCGTCGCGACTATCCGCTGGTCGGCGGCGCGGTGCTCGTGAGCAGCCTCTTCGTGGTCGTCGGGACCGTGCTGGCCGATCTCGCGGTCTCGTGGGCGGACCCGCGCCGCCGCCAGTCATGAGGCACCGGAGCGCGGTGCCGCTCTTTGCATTCTCCGCGCTCGCGCTGTTGGCGATCGCCGGGCCATGGCTCGCGCCCTACGATCCGCTCGCACAGCCCGATCCCGTTTCGCTCGCACTGCTCCCTCCGTCGTGGGCGCATCCGTTCGGTACCGATCCGATCTCGCGCGACGTGCTGAGTCGCATGCTCGTCGGTGCGCGACTCTCGCTCGGCATCGCGGCGATCGCCGTGCTCGTCTCGGTCCTCCTCGGCACCGCGGTCGGGACCATCGCCGCGATCGCCGGGCGATGGACCGACGCGATCCTCATGCGCACCACCGACGCGGCGATGGCAGTGCCGCGGATCCTGCTGCTGCTCACGGCCGTCGCAGCGGTCGGCCAGTTGACGGCGCTCTCACTCGCCCTGCTGCTCGGCGCGACCGGCTGGATGACCACGGCGCGGCTCGTGCGGCACGAGACGCATCGCCTGCTCGGGAGCGACGCGGTGCGTGGCGCGCGCGCGCTCGGTGTGCCGTCGCGACGGCTCGTGCGTGTGCATCTGTTGCCAGCGCTCCTGCCTACCATCGGTGTCGCGGCGACCGTGGCACTCGCGGCCGCAGTGCCGCTCGAGGCGGGTCTCTCGTTCCTCGGACTTGGCGTCGGGCCGCCCAACCCCAGTTGGGGGAACATCATCCTCGAGGCCGAAGGGCGCGTCGTGGCGCGCTGGTGGCTCGTGTTGTTCCCCACGCTCGCGATCGTGACGACGGTACTCGTCACCAACCTGATCGCCGAGCGATTCACGGCCGATCGGGACGAGCGGCGATGACCGCGCCCGTGCTGCAGGTCCGCGCGCTCGGTGTGTCGCTCGGCGTGGCGCTCGGCACCGAGCGACTCCTGCTCGACGGCGTGAGCTTCGACGTCATGCCGGGCAGCAGCGTCGGCGTCGTAGGCGCGTCGGGAGCGGGGAAGAGCACACTCGGCCTCGCGCTCATGCGACTCCTCCCACCAACGATGCGGTTCATCGAAGGATCGAGCGTCCGACTCGGCGATCAGGATCTCGCGGCACTCAGCGGCGACGCGCTTCGCGACATTCGAGGGAGGCGGATCGCGATGGTCTTCCAGGAACCGATCACCGCGCTCAACCCGGCGATGACCATCGGCGACCAGCTCGCCGAGGCGGTGCTCGTGCATGGGCTCGCGATGCCGCGTGAGGCGCGCGAGCGCGCGGTCGCGATGCTCGACCGCGTCGGGATCACGGGTGGTTCGATCGGCGCGCGCCGGTATCCACACGAACTCTCGGGCGGGATGCGGCAGCGACTGCTGCTCGCGATGCCGCTCATGCTTGATCCGCAACTGCTCATCGCCGACGAACCGACGACGGCGCTCGACCCGATCCGGCAGGCGCAGATGCTCGACCTGCTCGACGAGCTGCGCGAGGTCTCCGGCACTGCCCTCCTGTTGATCTCGCATGATCTGGAGATCATCGGTGAGCGCTGCGAGCGCGTGATCGTGCTCGACGAGGGCCGCATGGTCGAGGAGGGAGCGACCGCGCAGATCCTCTCGCAGCCAACGTCCGATGCAGCGCGGCGGCTC
>JANOWT010000107.1:0-3154 GCA_031418115.1 Gemmatimonadota bacterium | reverse complement strand
GTCGAGATGATCACCGCGTCCAAGTCGGGGAGCTCGAGCAGTTCCTCGACGTCGGTGCAGACATCGCGCACGCCGAAGCGCTGCGCGAGCGACCGGGCCTTGGCCCCGTCGTTGTCGCAGAGTGCCGCGATCTGCACGCCGCGCATCTTGGCGAGGACCGGCAGGTGGGCGGTCTGGGCGATCGCACCGAGTCCGAGGACGCCGATACGGAGCGGGCCGCGGGACGTACCATGAGGAGGGGTCGTTGCCACGTGCATCTCCTACGAGGTGAGCAGCCCAGCGGGGATCGGGCCGACGGTGGTGCCGGGGTAGTAGGTGCGAAGGATCGTGCGAGCGTCCTGACCGGCCCGGGCGCGACCGATCGCGCCCCACTGGCACATACCCACGCCATGACCGTAGCCGTTACCACGGATCACCGCGCGGACCAATCGACCTTCCGCCCGCTCCATCGTGACCGAAAAATAGGCGCTGTTCAACAGCTCGCCACCGGGCGATCGCAGGACGGAGCGAGAATCGTTGCCACGGACCCTGTAGCTGCCGCGGTCGGTCCGGATCACGAGGTTGGCGACGCGCCCACTCGGCGTGCGACCATCCACCTCGAGATCGGTGACCTTTCCCGGACCGCTCGAGCCGACGGCGGCGTACGCGGCGACGTACCGGCGCACCACCGCGTCGAGTTCAGTCGCCGTGAAGGCCCTCGTCCAAGCGAAGCGCGGGGCGATGTCGCAGTAGAAGCGATCGGTCCCGGCGATCCGGTCGCTCACGCGGCGCAGGTGCGACTCCCCGCCCGTGCGCCAGACCTCCTCCGCCGCCTCCGTCTCTCCGCCGCACGCAGAGTAGAACGGCGCATTGAGCACTCGCTCTCCGAGCCGCAGCACGAGGCCTGCCGACGCCGACACTGCTGCGTCGGAGAATGGCCGTTCGGCGTCCCGCCCGCCGTAGACCTGGTCGCTCACCGACGCGACGAGGTCGAAGTCAGGGCTCCGCCCCGCGCCGCGGCGCGCAGCGGCGAGACGCGTGACCGTGTACGAGCGTGCCGCGATGGCCTGCGCCTCGACGGCCGCGCGTTCGGCGGGCGCGCGCTCGCCGATCTCGAGCGGCACCACGCCGCGCACGTAGTCCTCGAGCGGTAGGTGGTTCACGATCAGGATGCCGGTGTCGGTCGCGACGAATACCAGTGCTCCGCGATAGGTCTTGCCGCCCGATCGCGCAGCGCCGGCGTCGTCGGGGAACTGCGCGAGCGTACCGGCCTGCCAGGTGGTCGCCGTGCCGTCACCACGCACGGCGCGCAGCTGCCGGCCACGCCGCTCGATCCGCCAGCCGTCGTTCGCTCGCGAGCGCACGAGCACGCCGCCCGGCGCGTCGAGCAGGCGCCAGGGACCGGTGGCGTCAAGTGCCGCCGTATCGCGCGCGACGCGCAGCGCAACGCGGACGAGCGGGCCGTAACCGGCGCTGGGGCCCGCGGGAGCAGCCTCGCTCGGCATCGGATCCGAAGGCGGCGGCGCGGCAGTGTCCCGCTCGGTCACGCGGCGTGGATCGGTGCGCACCGGGAAGGGCGTCCCGCGAGACTCCGTGGGCCGCGAGAAGCAGGACCCGACGGCCGGCAGGAGCAGAGCGAGTGCGATCGCGTGGCGACACACGCGACGTCGCATCACCGCCCGAAGCTCCCCATCGACGCACCAGCCATGGGCAGGCTCCGACCGATCCGCGGCGCGGGCCCGGGCGCTGGCGGCGCCGACACGAGGCGGATGGCGCTCGCCTCGAAGTCGTAGTCGTCCACGACCTCCGTGACCTCCACCTCGATCAGGCTCCCCGGCACCGCATCGGTCACGACTCGCGTCACGCCGTCGATGTCATCGGCCTGCCACGGGAGCCGCGCGATCGCGACGCCGTCAGCGCCCGCGGCCTCGACGACGAGCGCAGTCGCCCGCGTGCCGATACGCGACTCGTACCGTTCGGCGGTGATATGTCGTTGCAGTTCCTGCACGACCTCGAGCCGATGCCGCTTGATGTCCTCGGGAACGTCGTCGTGCATCTCCGCACCGCGCGTGCCTTCCTGCGGCGAGTAGGTGAAGACGCCGACCCGTTCGAACTGGATCTCACGCAGGAACTCCGTGAGCTGCACGAAGTCCGCTTCGGTCTCGCCAGGAAAGCCGACGATGCAGGTCGTGCGGATCGCCACGCCGGGAACCGCCTCGCGAAAGCGCGCGACCTTCTCGCGGATGGTGTGCTGGCGTTCCGGTCGCCGCATCCGCTCGAGCACCGTATCGGACGCGTGCTGGATCGGCATGTCGAGATAGCCGAGGATGCGCGGCTCGTTGGCGATGATCTCGAGCAGACGCGGCGTGATGCCCGCCGAGTAGAGATACATGTTGCGGAACCAGGGGATCGACGTCTCGCGCAGGAGTGCCTCGAGCAGTTCGGGCAATCGCGCACCGTCGCGCCGATCACGCCCGTAGTGCGCAAGGTCCTGCGCGACGAGGTTCACTTCGCGCGCGCCCTGCAGCTCGAGGAGCTGGGCCTCGCGCACGATGTCGTCGAGCGAGAACGAGCGATGTTTGCCACGCATGAGCGGGATCGCGCAGAAGGCGCAGCCGTGGTCGCACCCTTCGCTCACCTTGAGGTAGCGCACGAACGGCGTGTCCCCGGCATAGAGGCGCACACCCGGATGCTGCGTGACGGGGTCACCGATGAGTCCGCGTTCGTGCAGCATGGGGATGAGGCGCTCGGACTCGGACGCACCGAGGAAGAAGTCGACCTCGGGGAGCGCGTCTGCGAGCTCGGCCTTGTGGCGCTCGACCATGCAGCCCACCGCGACCACAGCGGTGGCGCTCCCCTCGGACTTCATCCGTCCCGCGGCGACGATCGCATCGATCGACTCGGCCTTTGCGGCGTCGATGAAGCCGCAGGTGTTCACGATGATCAACTCGGCGTCGGAGGCGTCGTCCACCTGCACGCCGCCATGGTCCACGAGCTGCGCGAGGTAGCGTTCGGAGTCGACGGTGTTCTTGTCGCAGCCCAGAGTGATGACGCGGAACTTCACCGATAGTTCCCGAAGGTGAGTTGGACGCCGAAGTCCTCGCCCCGGAGGAACGTCATCACGGTCTGCAGTTCGTCCCTGCTCGGTGAGACCACGCGCACCGTGTCACTCTGG
>JANOWT010000106.1:0-13780 GCA_031418115.1 Gemmatimonadota bacterium | reverse complement strand
GTTGCCGTAGCTGATCAACGTCGCGACCGCGTGCCCTTCGCGGCGGAAGCGTGCCTGCTCCTTCTCGCGGATCCCGTAGAGCATGTGGATCTCGTACTTCCCCTTCTCGAGCCGGATGCCGTCGGCGTATGCGATCAGGCGCTCGAGGAGCGGAATGTCGTGCGTGCCGAGGATCGCTGTGCATTCGCCGGTCTTGGCCCAGTCGAGCATGGTGCGCGAGATCGCTTCGAAAGCGGCGTCGGTGTCGCTCTTCTTGGGGAATGCGACCGCGGCCGGTTCAGCGTACGCTCCCTTCACGAGCCGAATGACGGGCTTGAGCTTGCGAAGGCGCTCGAGGTCCTTGGGCGTGCGGAACAGGTAGGCCTGCAGTGCCAGCCCGGTGCTCGCGTGCTTCGCCTTCACCGTCTCGTAGAGCGCGAGTGTGCGATCGACGTAGGTGGAGTCTTCCATGTCGATCCAGAGCACCGCGCCGACCGACTCCGCCTTGGCGGCGAGGGCGAGGCAGTGCTCGAGGCACTTGGCCTCTGACTGATCGAGCCCGAGCTGTGTGGGCTTGATGCTCACGTTCGCCGGGAGTCCGCGCGCCTTGAGCTGATCGAAGAACCAGAGATAGTGATCGCGGACGGCGTCAGCCTCGGCGATGTTGGTGATGGCTTCACCGAGCTTGGTGTAGAGGAGCTTGCGTCCGTCCTTGCAGAGCGCAGCGCCGGCGTCGAGAGCGTCCTCGGGACGCTCGCCTGGCATGAAGGCCTTGGTGGCGCGCTTCACCACGCGGCTCTTCAACGCGAACTCGTTGATCGCGGGGCTCTGTGCGGCGGCGAGGAGGATCGATCGGCCGATTGACATGGTCGGGGGCAGATGGAGGTGGCGTGCCCGAGGGGCTCGGCGCCCGGCGCGACACACTTGGAAACCTACTCGATCGGCGTCAGACGGGAGTAGCGCGGGGGACCTTTCGCGGCGCAACTTCTGGAAGTCGCTGGATTCATCTTCTGAGGCCCTCATGCGCCGCTGCATCACACTCCGGACTCTGTCCATCGTCGCGTTCTGCCTCGCTCCGCAGGCTCGCGCGCAGACCGCGGCCACGCGCGGGATCGTCCTCGGCGACCTCACCTGGATCGAGGCCGAGAAGGTCCTCACCCGGGACGCGATCGTGGTGATCCCGCTTGGCGCGCAGTCCAAGGAGCATGGTCCGCATCTCCGGCTCGACAACGACTTTCAGCTCGCCGAGTACTTCCGGGGCCGCGTACTCGCTGCCTCGAACGTGATCGTGGCACCGACGATCAACTACAACTTCTATCCGTCGTTCCTGGAATATCCGGGCTCGACGCACCTGCGCCTGGAGACCGCGCGGGACCTGATAGTCGACATCGTGCACAGCCTCGCCGCGTATGGGCCGCGCAAGTTCTATGTGCTGAACACGGGTGTCTCGACACGCCGGCCGCTGCTCGCGGCGGCCGAGATCCTGAAGGCCGAGGGCATCGAGTTCACGTTCACCAACATCCTCGAGGTGGCGGGTCCCGCCGAGGCGCAGGTGAAGCAGCAGGTGCGGGGCACGCACGCGGACGAGATCGAGACGTCGATGATGCTCTACATGCATCCTGAGCGCGTGGAGATGTCGAAGGCGGTGCGCGACGATTCGCCGCAGGGCACGGGTGGGCTGACGCGAGTGGCAGGAGGCGCGGGGACCTATTCCGTGTCGGGCGTGTGGGGCGACGCGACGCTCGCTACGCGCGAGAAGGGCCGCGTGGTGGTGGAGGCGATGGTGGTGGGGATCCTGCGTGAGATAGAGGCATTGCGGGCGTTGCCGCGGTAGCGAGCGCGGAGCGCTGCAGGGAACCGCCTATGGACTCACCTCGTACGCGGCCTCATCGTAAGGGATGAGCCTCTTCCGTCTAATCCCGCTCGCGGTCGCCGGTGCTACCGCGCTCGCCGTGCACTCCGCCCCGCTCCGCGTCATTCGTTCCACGCCGGTCGGGGTCACTGATCCGATCACGGAGATCTCGGTGAGCTTCGACCGGCCGGTCGCTGGATCGATCGAGCGTGCTGTCGATCCCGCCAAGGTGCTCAGGATCACGCCGGCGATCGAAGGGCGGTACGAGTGGCGTGATCCGGTGACGGTGCGGTTCGTGCCGAGGAATCGGCTCCCGGCCGATCTGCGCGTGACGGTCGAGGTGGGTACGGACTTCGAAGCGATGGACGGGAACAGGCTGGCCGAGCCGCATCGCTTCGCGTTCCGCGTCCGGGGACCGCAGTTGCTGACGGGCTCACCCGTGTCGGACAACGAGTCGTCAGCGCACGTCACGCCCGCGCAACGGTTCGAGGTCGTATACACCGATTCCGTCGACGCGTCGCGCTTGGCCGATGCCGCGTTCATCGAGATGGCCGTGACCTGCACGCCGCGTGTGATCCGGTTGCGCGCGGCAGAGCAGCGGCGCATCGAGCAGAAGGACGGATGGAAGTACCTCAACATCGGTCTCTGGAACCGCGATCGCTCACTCGACTCACTGCGGCGCGTCGTCGCGCTGCTGCCACGGACGCCGATCCCGCGCGGCTGCGCCGGCGAGCTCGTGCTCCCCACCGAAGTCTCGGCGATCGCGCCGGTAGAGCCGAAGCGTTGGGGCTTCCGGTCCTACGGTGTGCTCATGCTCGCCGGCGCGAGCTGCTCCGAAGGCCCGGCCTGTCCGCGCGGACCGGTCGCGATCTCGTTCTCCAATCCGATCGCCGGCGAACAGGTGCGGCGGTATGTGAAGCTCATTCCCGCTGTGCCGCTCGTGCTGCGCGATTCGACCGCGGTGAGCACCACCTGGATGCTCGAAGGGCAACTCACACCGCGCACCGTGTATGCGGTCGTGGTCGACACCGCGCTGCGCGATGTGTTCGGCCAGCGGATCACCGGCAACCCCGCGACGGCGGTGAGCACCACGGGGTACGAACCATACGTGAACTATCCGTACGGCAAGCAGACGGTGGAGCGCGTGGGTTTTCGCACGTTGCCGGTGCAACACGCGAACGCCGACACGCTCGTGGCGGTCGTGGCACCGGTACCGACGCGGCTCGAGAAGTTGTTCCTCGCACGCAACTCCTGGGGCTACGGGGAGATCTGGGATTCGGTCGCCGCGCTCGCAACAGTGCGGCGGATCCCGGTGACCGCCGGTCGCGATCGCGGCGCGCTCACCGGACTCTCGCTCCCGGTCGCCGATGCGACCCGTGCCGATGCGCCGACGCTCTATGCCGTGAAAGTCGGCGGCAGCGCACTCTCCAAGGACAACGCCGGACTCGCCAACGCGACCGTCGCGCTCGTGCAGATCACCGATCTCGGTGTGACCGCTCGACTCGGTACGCAGGAGGGGATGGTCTGGGTGACCGGTGTGAGCGATGGCAAGCCGCGGGCGAATGCCGAGGTCACGTTGCATGGTGCTGACGGTGCGGCACTCGCGACGGCGCGCACCGACGCGCAGGGACTGGCGCAGTTGCGCGACTTCGCCGAAACGCTCGCCGCTCCCGATGAGGAGAGCAGCGAGTACGACTCACCCGAGGGCGGCTACGTGGCCGTGAAGCTCGGCAGCGATCGGGCGCTCGTCGCCGTGAATCAATACGACCAGGACCTCAACTCGTGGAGCTTCGGGATCGGCTCCGCCTGGGGTGGAGATCGGTTCCCGATCGCCGGCGCCGTGTTCGCGGAGCGCGGGATCTACCGGCCCGGTGAGCAGGTGCATCTCAAGGCGATCGTGCGGTCAGGCCCACTCGGAGCGCTCCGTCGTCCGGTGCGCGTGGACTCGGTGCGGTGGGTGCTGAGCGATCGCGAGGGCAACGACACCTTCACGCGCACCGCATCGCTCTCGGACTTCGGGACGGCGCAACACGTCGTCGAGTTGCCGGCAAGTGCGCCCGTGGGCACGCATCGCGTCCGGATCATGCTCAAGCGCCGCGGCGCGTGGCGCACGATCGCGAACACCAACTACCGAGTCGGTGAATACCGGCCGCCAGAGTTCCTGGTCGATGTCGTCGCGCGCACAGCGGTCGGTGCGCCCGGTGCCGACGTGCGATTCGGCGTCACGGCGCGGTATCTGTTCGGCGCCCCGATGGCGCGCGCGCAGGTGAACTGGGAAGCGCGCGAGGAGCGCATCTGGCCATGGGAGCTGAGCATCCCGGGTCTCGACGGCTGGATGATCGGCAACAACACCTGGGACTCGTCGCGCGAACAGGGAGTCGCCGGCACCTTCGCGAGTGGCGTCGACACGCTCGACGATCGCGGCGACCGCACGATCACGGTGCGTGTTCCGACGCGTAGCTCAGGCGTGACCTCTCGCGTGGTGCTCGCCGGCGCGGTGACCGATGTGAACCGCCAGGCGGTCGGCTCGGTTGCCAGCGCTATCGTACATCCGGCGCGCTTCTACATCGCGAGTCGCGTCGCGGGCGCCAGCTGGTTCTGGCGCGCCGACGAGACGCAGCGCGTCAGCGTGCGCACGGTGCGCCCTGACGGGACCACCGAGAGTGGCGTGCGCGTCACCGGCCGGATCGTGCGGCGCGAGTGGCACCGCGTACGCCGAGAGCGGAACGGCGTCGCTGAGATGATCGCCGAGTGGGTGACCGATACGGTTGGTACGTGTGAGCTCACCACAGCGGCGGATCCGGTGGAGTGCGCGGTCACTCCGCGTGGCGGCGGCGTACACACGATCGAGTTCCGTGCCGTCGACGCCGATGGGCGCGCGGCGGTCACGTCGTTCAGCCGCTGGGTCACCGGACCGGGCTTCGTGCCTTGGAGCGATGAGACGCAGTTCAAGATGGAGCTGCTCGCCGATCGTGACCGCTACGCGGTCGGTGACACCGCGACCGTGATGATCGCCTCGCCATTCACCGACGCCGAAGCGTGGGTCACGGTGGAGCGCGAGCAGGTGATCGATCAGCGGCGGATCCGCATCACGTCGGGCTCGCAGACGATCAAAGTGCCGATCACCGAGGCCTTCGTGCCCAATGCGTTCGTCTCGGTGGTCGTCGTGCGCGGACGCAGCGCACCACCGGGGAAGCTCGATGATCCGGGTCGCCCCACCATGCGCGTGGGCTACGTGGAGTTGCGCGTCACACCCGAGGTCAAACGGTTGCGCGTGGGGCTCTCGCTCAGCAAGCCGGACTACCGCCCGGGTGACACCGCGGTGGTGAAGGTCGCGGTGCGCGATGTGCGCGGTGCGGGTGCGAGGGCAGAGGTCGCACTCTGGGCGGTGGACGAAGGTGTGCTCGCGCTGACCGGCTACAAGACGCCCGATCCGCTCGATCTGATCTACAAGCGTCGTGAGCTCGGCATGCGACTCGCGAGCAACCTCGTCTCGGTGACGCCGCAGGTGGCCGAAGGAGAGAAGGGGCGTCGCGCACCGGGCGGCGGTGGTGGTGCCGATGGGGCCGAAGTCCTGCGTTCGCGTTTCAAGACGACGGCCTTCTACCTCGGGGACGTCATCACCGATTCGGCCGGCAACGCCGAGACACGTGCGAAGCTGCCGGACAATCTCACGACGTTCCGGCTCATGGCCGTCGCCGTGACCGAGTCGGATCGCTACGGGAGTGGAGAGTTGCCGATGCTCGTCACGCGGCCGGTGGTCGCGCGACCGGCGTTGCCGCGCTTCGTACGCCCCGGTGACACGCTGCAAGCCGGTACGGTGGTGAATCGCCGCGATGGCGTGGCGGCACAGGCCACGGTCAAGTCGCAATCGACCGGTGTCCGACTGCTCGGTGCGGCCGAACGCACGGTGGCGCTCGCAGCCGGGCGTGGTGGTGAGGCTCGGTTCCGCTATGTCGCCGTACCGGGCGACAGCGCCGCCTTCCGCTTCGATGTGCGCTCAGCGCGTGACATGGACGCGGTGCGCGTCGCTGTGCCGGTGAAGCCCGACTTCTTCGCGCGCAGTCATGTGATCGCCGGCATGCTGCGCGACTCTGCGACCGTGGAGTTCGCGCTCCCGGCGGGGATCGATGCCGCACGCTCGCGGATCACGATCAGCATGGGCAACACACCGATGGCGATCGTGCGGGGCATTCGCGGCGCACTCAAGGTCTATGAGTACGAATGCACGGAACAGATATCGAGCCGTGTGACGCCCTTGCTGGCATTGCTTCGCGTTGAAGGCGCACTCACACCGGCCGAACGCGTCACCGCGCGCGCTGAAGTCGCCCGCGGCATCGGTGTGCTGCTGGGCCGCCAACGCGCTGACGGTGGCATTGGGTACTGGGGCTCAGGCGATTGGACGACGCCCTGGCTCACGGCCTACGCGGCCGGTGTGATCGTGGAGGCCAAGGAACTCGGGATCGCCGTGGACTCGGCGCCACTCGCACGGCTCACCGAGTACCTGCGGACGGCGCTGCGTGAAGCGCCAGCGGAGAAGGGGCCGCTCGGGTACTGGTACGATCGCCGCGCGACGCGGCTCGCGGATCAGGTAGCCGCGGCCGAGATACTGAGCCGTCTTGGTGCTGCTGACCGGCCGGCGGAGAACGAACTGCTGCGCAACGCGCCGCAGATGTTGCGTGAGGATCGCATTCGCCTCGCCGAGATGCTCGCGCGTCGCGGAGCGACGGACGATGCGAGGCGCCTGTTGGCACCGGTGTGGGCGCAGGTGCGCATGGATGGGCGTTCGGCGGCGCTGCCAGCCGACACCACTCGCTGGTACTTCGCGTCGACCACGCGTGAGACCTCGCGGCTCCTCACCGCGACACTCGCCACCGATCCGGGACATGCGCTGGTGGGTCCGCTCGTGGAGTGGCTCAGCGTGTCGCGCGCCGACCGGTACTGGTCCAACACGCAGGACCTCGCTGCCGCCGTGCGCGCGATCGCGATGTACGACGCGCGCGTGCGTGCTGAGGCGCCACGGCCGGTGGTCGTGCGCAGCGGCACGCGTCAGGTACTCCGTACCGTCACTGCGCGAGGAGACACCACGTTGGCTGTCGCCCCCTTACTGGGGCCCGTGCGCGACGAGACACGCACATTGCGACTCTCGCTGCGCGCCGAGGGCGCGACGGCGCTGCCGTCCTACTATCACATCACGGTGACCGAGATCCCGCTGCGCCCGCCCGTGCGCCCGGCCGACGCGGGCATTCGCGTGGAGCGTTGGTACGAGCGCTACAACGACGCGCGGCCGGTGACGACGGTCGCTGAAGGCGAACTCGTGCGCGTGCGACTGCGCATCACGGTACCGGTCGAACGGCGTTTTGTCGTGGTCGACGACGCACTGCCGGCCGGGCTCGAAGCGGTCGACCTGAGTCTGCGCACCTCCACGATCGTGGGCGGCGGTGGAGCCCCGTCAGGGGCGCAAGCTCGCGATACGGACGAAGCAGGAGAGGAAGGCGAGGATAACGGCGTCGGCTACGGCCGTTACGAGGGTGGGTGGTGGTCGCCGTGGGACTTCCGAGAGATCCGCGACGACCGTGTGGTCTGGTCGGCGTCATGGCTCTGGAAGGGCACGTGGGACATCAGCTACATCGCGCGCGCGACGACGCCCGGCACCTTCGTGCGACCGCCTGCACGCGCCGAGGAGATGTATGACCCCGGCGTGAATGGTCGCAGCGATGGTGGCAGCTTCACGGTCACCCCCAAGGCACCGTGACGCCGTTCCGTGGAATCGTCGCACGCTGCGGGCGGGCGCTCAGGGTCGGGGTGCTCGTCTCCGGCGTGGCGGCGGCCGTTGGTGCGCTCGTGTTCGCGGCGTGGGTGATGCTGCCCTTGCCTGACCATCTGCTCGACCCGCCGACCGAGCCGGGCGTGCGGATCGTCGATCGCAATGGTGTGTTGTTGCGCTCCACGCGCGCCGAGGACGGCACGCGCGGTCGCTGGGTCCCTCTCACGATGGTCGATCCTGACCTGATCGTCGCGTTCATCGCCGTGGAGGACCGACGATTCTGGGATCATCGTGGCGTCGATCCACGCGCGGTCGCTCGAGCGGCACGCGACAACTGGAAGGCGGGACGCAGAGTGTCGGGCGCGTCGACGATCAGCATGCAACTGGCTCGTCTCCTCGATCGCGGGTCGCGCGGGTGGCGCAGCAAGGCGAGTGAGACGGCTTGGGCACTGCGGCTCGAGTGGCACCTGCCGAAGCAGGTGATCCTCGAGCAGTATCTCAATCGCGTGCACCTCGGTCAGAACACGGCCGGTGTCGCCGCGGCCGCGACCTTCTATATGGGTGCGGCCGCCAACGAACTCAGCGTCGGCGAGGCGGCACTGCTGGCGGGCCTCGCTCATGCGCCCTCGCGCGACAATCCGGTCACGTCGCCGCGGCGCGCCCTGGCACGGCGACGTGTGGCTCTCGCGCGCATGGTGCGCGCAGCGGCCGTGCCCGAGGAGATGGCCGCGCGCGCGAACGAAGAACCCGCGCTCACGCGGCGCACGCGTGATCCGTTCCTCGCACCTCACTTCACCACGCGCGTATTGAAGGAGCTGCAGGGCATCACCGCGGACCTCACGGTGGGCACCACGATCGATGCGGCGTTGCAGGCCGAGCTCGAGGGCGAGGCCCGGCAGGCGGTCTCGCTGCTCGCTGAGCGCGGCGTGAAGCAATCGGCGATCGTGGTGATCGACAACGCGACCGGCGGCGTGCTCGCCTGGGTGGGCTCGCCCGACTTCTATGAGCCGACCGCAGGGCAGACCGACATGGTGAGTTCGGCGCGGCAGCCGGGCTCGGCGCTCAAACCATTCCTCTACGCACTCGCGTTCGATCGCGGGGTGACGGCGGCGACCGTGCTCGCTGATGTTCCGACATCGTTCACGACGGTCAATGGCACGTATCAGCCGCGCAACTACGACCGGCGGTTCCGCGGACCTGTCCGTGCGCGCGAGGCGCTGGCGAGCTCGTACAACGTGCCGGCGGTGTTGCTCGCGCAGCGCGTGGGGACGGGAGCGCTGCTGCACACGCTGCACCTCGCGGGCTTCGGATCACTCGATCGCACCGCTGAGTACTACGGACTGGGGCTCGCGCTTGGCAACGGCGACGTGACGTTGATGGAGATCGCGAACGGGTACCGCGTGCTTGCCAATGGTGGCACGTACCAGGGCTGGCATTGGCGGCTCGATGACGCGGCCGCGCCGGGCGACGGCCGCCGCGTGGTGTCGCGTGCCGCCGCGACGCTCGTGCTCGATGTGCTTGCCGATCCGGCTGCGCGAGTGCCGGGGTTCGGTGTCATGACGCCGTTCGACTTTCCGTTCCCCGCGGCGGTGAAGACCGGCACGAGCCGCCATTTCACGGACAACTGGGCTGTTGCGGTGACGGGGAACTTCACCGTCGCGGTCTGGGCGGGCGATGTGCGCGGCCGTCCCATGGAAGGCGTGAGTGGCGTGACCGGTGCGGGTCCGCTGCTGCATCGCGCCGTGACCATGACGGCAGCGCGTTACGCCCCCGGCGCGCTTCCGGCACCGGCAGAGGCGTCGCTCACCGCAGCGCAGGTGTGCAGAGTGTCAGGATTGCTCGCGACGAGCGAGTGCCCTGGTGTGCGCGAGTGGTTCGTCGCCGGCACCGTGCCGGTCGTGCGCGACGACTGGGTCCGCGATGGGCGTGTGCGGTTGCCGGAGGAGTACGCCTCTTGGGTCGCTGACGCAGGGCAGGGATTCGTCATCGATCACGATCCGGATTGGATCGATCCGCGGGATCTTGTCGATCCGGCTCAGACGATGGAACGCGCGCGGAGCGGGTCGCCGGGGTCGCGCGCCGCACCCAGCGAAGTGACGGCGTTCCGGATCACATCGCCTGCCGATGGCGACGTCTACCGGATGCCGCCAGGTGTACCGCGTGACTACGCGACGCTCGCGTTGCGCGCCGCCGGTGAGCCGGGCGAGGTGCGTTGGTACGTCGATGGCGCGCTGCATGCTTCGCAGCGCTGGGAACTGCGCCCCGGTGCGCACGTGATCCGTGCCGTGGCGGTGTCGGGACGCGTGAATGAAGTGCGCATCCGGGTCGAGGACTGAGCGCCGCTCCTCTCGCTCGCTCAACTCGCTCGCACGTAGAGCGCACCCGCCTGCTGGGCGCGCAGCACCGCGAAGATCCCCGACGGTTGCAGGATCACGCCTGGCACGAGCCATTGCCTCGCCTCCTCCTCCGCCTGTGCCTCCGGCACCTTGTCGGTGCGCTGGATGAGACCCACGAGGTCCTGCAGGGCGAGGTCACAGGCGAGCGCGATGCCGCCGGCAGCGATGAAACGGTCGAGGGCGAAGCCGGCCTGAGGTTCGGGCACACCGTCGCGCACGCCGAGCAGCGCCGGATTGCGGTCCGTGGGTTCTTCAGTGAGCGGGTGCAGCACCCCCTTCGCCTTGCCGATCCCGTAGCGGTCCCAGAAGCCCTGTTGCATGGCGAGGATGATCGCGTTGTGTCGGATCACCAACGCGGTCGACAGGTCGCGCGCAGGAATGCCGAGCACCTGCTCGTACTGCCGCGCCCAGATCGTCGCGCGCCAGACGCCGTAGCCGCTCTCGACCTCCGGCACGTCGAAGACCGTGCGGACCTTCCCGGTGAGCCGCTCGTTCCATCGTGTATCCCATGCACCCTGCGCGACGTCGGCACTGAACTCAGCGGGCAGCGCGCTGAGCGAATCAGGCACCGCACCGAGCGCGAGCGCGCCGGTCGCGAGGGAATCGATGAAGCTTCTACGGGTCGTCGGCATGCTGTCTCCTGACGAGAAGGTGTGGGTCGAAGAGGAACTCAGAGCCTCTTCGTGCTCAGTGATCACTTGCCCAGCCGCGCCTCCGCGAACACCGGCGCCATGAGGCCGGCGAGCGACCTCCCATGCGGGTCCTGGTTCGCACGCACCTTGTTGACCATCTCGAGCGCCGTCTCATTGCATGGCGGCAGCGCCGCGTCGCTCGTGCCGAGCGGCGTCACGCGGCTCCCCCACTTCACGAGAAGCGAGCAGTACGTCAGCCCGCCACCGAACGCGGGCATGAGGATCCAACTCCCGGGCTTCACTCGACCGGTCTCGAGGGCCTCGACCAGTGCGACCGGCACCGTGGCCGCGCTCATGTTGCCGTACTTCTGCACGGTGACGATCACCTTCTCCATTGGGATCCCGGCGTACTTCGCGACACTCTCGATGATCCGCAGGTTCGCCTGATGCGGGATCACGAGACTCACTTCCTCGGCGGTCACCTCGTTGTCGGCGAGGACCTTCACTGAGGCGGCAGCCATCGCGTTCACCGCGCGCTTGAAGATCTGCTGACCGTCGAAGTCCCACAGCGTGTCGCCGAACGTGATGCCCTGTCCAGCGTATCCGCAGCCGAACCCGCGCACCCTGAGCGTCTGCCGTGCCTCGGCGTCGCAGCCGAGCACGCTGCCGATCATCCCCTCTTCGTTATCGGTCGCCTGCAGGACCACGGCGGCGGAGCCGTCGCCGAAGAGCACTGCCACGTTGCGGTTGCTCCAGTCCATGTAGCGGCTGATGAGTTCCACGCCGATCACGACCGCGTTCCGGATCATGCCCGTGCGGATCATCGCGGTGGCCGTGGCAAGGCCGTAGCAGAAGCTCGTACAGGCGGTGTTGATGTCGATCGCCGCGGCCTTCGTCGCGCCGAGCGAGAGCTGTACGCCGGAGGCGCTGTTGGGGCAGAGTTCGTCGTTACTCACGCCGCCATAGATCACGAGGTCGACGTCGGCGGCGTCGAGGCCGGCACAGGCGAGCGCGCGCTTGGCCGCGACGGTCGACATCTCGACGGCGGTCACATGCGAGACGCGACGTTCCTTCATCCCCGTGCGCGAGGAGATCCACTCGTCGTTCGTGTCGAGGAACGTCGAGAGGTCGTCGTTGGTGAGGACGGCGGGGGGCATGCAGGAGCCCCAACCTGTGATGGCGGCGTAGGTCATGTCAGGAAGATGAATGGTCCGGGCACCGTCGGACAGGCCTCTCGTTCCGGACCGGACTGCCGATACTCATCATACCGTCTATGTTCCCCACCCAATGAACGTCGTCCTCGCGCTCTCCACAGTCACGCTCGCGGTGCAAGCCGCGGCGTGTGTCGTCGCGCTCGCGATCTCGCAGGCGCCCGGGTGGCGCCGCGCGAGGATCGGCGCGGTGCTCGCCGGAACGGCGGGGCTCTACAGCCTCTTCGACATGCTCGGCGTCATCTACCCGGGATCCGCACTCGCGGTCATTGCGGTGACGAGCTCCAATCTCGTGATCGCCGCCGTGCACGTGAGCGCGTGGATCTGGTTCTCATTCTCGGACGACCAGGGGCGCTGGCGCAGCGTGCCGCGCAATCTCCGATGGTTCGTCATCGGTCACGTCGGATCGTCCACGCTGTTGTCGCTCAGCGGGAACGCGGTCGACACCTTGCGCATGTCGACCGTGTCGATCGAGTGGCTCGGGGTGAGCTTCGCGCAACCATCGCTCACGTCGCTCGCCACTTTCTCCGCGGCGACCACGCTCGGGATGCTGTTCATCAGTTGCGCCGAGCAGGTCCGTCAGGCCCGCGGAGGCGTGGTGGGAGCGCGGTGGAACGCGTTCGGGTTCTTCCTGTTCGTGGCGTGCGCGGTGGAGGAGATCTTCGTCGCCTCCAATGCGCTGAACTTCATCTACCTCGCCGAGGTCGGATATCTCGGGATCGTCATTCCGATGGTCGCCCAGTTCGTTCAGCGCTTCATCGGCGACGCGCACCGGCTTCAGGTCCTGACGCAGGCACTCGAGGAAGAGGTCCAACTCGCGACCGAGGAGCGCGACGTCGCACGTGAGGCGCTCGTCGTGCAGGAGCGCTTCGCCGCGCTCGGCCGCATGGCCGGAGGCGTCGGACACGAGATCAACAATCCGCTGCAGATCCTCACGCTCAGCCTCGACGAGCTGCGTGAGACGCCGGTGGTGAGCGGGGACCGGCAGGTCGCTGACATGGTGGAGCATGCGACTTCCGCCTCGGAGCGCATTCGCCGGATCGTGTCGAGTCTGCGCACCTACGCGCTGCCCGGAGAACCGGCGCTCGATCAGGTCGCACCAGAGAGCGTCGTGCGCGAAGCGATCGCTACAGCGCGCGCGACGACAGAGACCGATCAGGAGATCCACACCGATCTCAACCCGACTCCGTCAGTGCTCGTCGATCGCGAACGGATGCTGCAGGCGCTCGGCCACGCGCTCAACAACGCGGTGCGCGCCGTCCGCGTCCTGCCCGCCGGGACGGGACGCGTGGTGGTGCGCACGCGCACGACCGCAGCTGGCGATGTGATGATCGAGGTCCGCGACAACGGGCCGGGCTTCCCGCCGTCAGTGCTCGCCCGAATCGGCGAGCCGTTCGTCACGACACAGGCGCCAGGCGCGGGCATGGGACTGGGGATCTTCATCATCCGCGGCGTGGTCGCCGCGCACGGCGGAATGCTCGAACTCGAGAATGCGCGCGGCGGCGGCGCTACGTTGCGGATCCTGCTCCCGCCCGCCGCACGCGCCTAGGCGATCGACGGCACGACCGCCGTCGCCTCGATCTCGACGACAGCACCCGGCTCCATCAACGCGGTCACCTGCACCGCGGACATCGCGGGAAAGTGACGCCCGATGATCTCTCGATACACGGTACCGAGCGCCGCCGCGGCCGCCAGGTACTCCGCGCGATCGGTGACGTACCAGGTGAGCCGCACGATGTGCTCGGCGCGCGCGCCGTCGACCGCGAGGATCGTCACGATGTTGGAGAGCGCCTGCCGCGCCTGTGCGACCATGCCGCCCTCGACGAGTCGCTGCCGCTCATCCCAGCCCACCTGCCCGGCGACGAAGATCGTACGACCGCTCGCACTCATGCCGTTCGCATAGCCGCGCGGACGTGGCCATCCCTCGGGTTGCAGCACGCGGA
>JANOWT010000105.1:0-5081 GCA_031418115.1 Gemmatimonadota bacterium | reverse complement strand
TCGCTGGCTCGCGTCGGCGGTGCGAGGAGCGATCTCGTTGGGACTCGAGATCGACCCGCGGCTCGCGCGAGCGCTCAAGAGCCTGGTCGTGATGGCGATGACGCCATTCGTCCTCTTGCGACCGTATCCGGCGGGGCTGGTACGCCGAGCGTCGGTCGCGCATCGATCCGGGGGTTGAGGACGTGAAGGGTGACCTGAAGCACGACGCCTCGATCGTCGCGCGCCGTTCCGAAGTGCTGGCCTTGCTCTCGGCCGCGACGACCGTGGCGCCAGTGATGTCGCACTCGGAGCGCGCATGGGCCGATCGACTGCGCATCGCCGGCGCGCGACTGTATCCGTTTATCGCACACCGCGTGGAGCGACTCGGGCTCTCGGAGTCGCTGCCGACCGGTGCACGCCGTACACTGCGCGCGGCCGCCACTGCTTCGGTGATCGACGAGATTCGGCGCCGCGGCGCCTTCGTGCGCTACGCCGCCGCATTCGACGCCGCAGCCGTCCCGTTCGTCGTGCTCAAGGGCATGGCGCTCGCCTACACGGTCTACCCAACGCCGGCAATCAGGCTCATGGGCGATGTGGACCTCTGGGTACAACGCGACCGCATCGACGACGCGATGTTGATCCTCGGAGCACTGGGCTGGCAACGTCCTGCGCGCCGGGCAGCCTATCCATCCGCGCTCCCTGGCGAAGCGATCGAGCTCGAGCTCCCTGGGATCCGGTCACAGATCGAGTTGCACTCTCGCCCGACATCGCTGACGCGGATCGGAGGCTCGGGGATCGACGGCGTCTGGGACCGCGCGGTCCTCGCGCCGATCGGCGGTCGTGAGGTGCGGGTCTGTTCCGTGGCCGACCAGCTCGCGCATCTCAGTATTCACCTGGGCGTCAAACACGGCTTCTCCGACGGCTTGCTGGGAGTCCTCGACATCGCGCTCACCGCACATCTCGTGCACGGCGATGACGCCTGGCGCGAGATCGGCGCTGCGCACCGCGCCCAGTGCATCGCTCCATGGACGACGCTCACGCTCACATTGGCGCGCGACCTCGTCGGGGCACCGGTCCCGCCGTCGTACTTCGCGGCCGCCGGGGCCGACGCACCCGACGTCATGGCCGCCGCACTCGAGCAGCTCTGGGATCGCGACACCAGCGACATCAGGGGCATCGACGGCGTCATCGGTGCGGGCGCGGGCGGCGCATTCGGTGCGATCAGGGCGTATGCGCGACACTTCTATGGGAGTCCGCTTGCCGAGGGAGAGAGTCGCATGCAGGCGCTCGGCACCCGGCTGCGCTACGACGTCACGGGCAGGCTGGTGCGCTATGTGAAAGCGTTCGCGCGGGGGGAGTTCCGGCCTGACAGGCTCGCATACCGGGCGCACATGCTCCGGGAGCGGAAGGCGATGATCGAGGTGCTGAACCGCGCAGCACCGCCGCTCAACGAGGAGTGATGCTCTCCCAGTGTTCCCAGATCAACACCATCGCGAGTGTGTCGAGTTCGCAGTAATCCAGTAGCAACCGCGCCCACTTGTCTGCAGCGTCAGGGTCATCCTTCTCCACACCGTAGGCCATCGCGAAGTACGCCCGGATCGCACCCGTACCTTCGGCGACCTCCTCCTGCGCTCCGCCGATCAGCGCCGGCGGCAGCGTAGCGTACGGGCCGAGCACCGGATCTCCCTCGCGTCCCATGACCTCGGCGAATCGCGCGCGCACTGCCGGCGACGACGCCCAGACCGCCGCGAGCACCGCCTTGATCGAGTTGCTCCCACCCATGCCGGGGTGATAGTAGTGCTCGCGGCAGAGCTTGAGCATGTCGACCTGCCGTGCGTGCTCCACACCCGGTGGGAGCGCAGTGGTGCGCAGCCAATTCGCGAGATCGACGTCGCCTGATCCGAGCGCCGAGAGCTCGTTGGCGACGGCATTGAGGACCGACTTCTCGAACGGCGACCAGACGAGGATCGTCCCCGCCTCACCCAGTGCCTCGCGGAGCGACCGCGCGAACCGCTCGTTGGGCCACGTCGCATCGCGGTTCAGGAACTCGCGGTGCTCCAGCTTGGCGCCAGGCCCGGCCAGCGAGTGACAACTCCACTGGAACGCGAGCTGACCGTAGGGCGGCATGCCCTTATGGTGCGGCACCGCGATCCTCGCCGCCTCGAAGTCGATGAAGTGGAGCGGCCAGCGCACCGCGCGCAGTGCGTCCGCGAGCGCGGGATCGACCCACTCCGCGTCGCGTTGCGTCTGCTCCACCTGGATCCGCTGCCTCGCGGCGATCTTCCCGCTCCGGCCCTCGAAGTGCGCCTCGGTGATGTCATGGATGCGGTCGATTCCTCCAGCGATGAGTTCCTCGCGAAAGTCACGACCGTTGTAGAGGTCGAGGACATGCGGCGCGGTCCGCCCCCGATCCCCCCAGCACTCGAGGAACCCGTTCTTGGGCTCATCCTCACCGACGCGGAACTCGCAGCTCTTGCAATGCCCACCGATCGGCGCCGCAAGACGAGTGAGTTCCGGCGCAAGCGCGCTCAAGAACACCGCGGTCGCTTCGCGCACCGCAGGTTCGAGTTCCGCGACTTCGGCGCTCACGTCGATCCCGATCGTGAGCGGGTCGCGCCGCGCCAGCGCCGGGTCGCCCACGAACTCGGCCGTGTGCAGTCGCCCGTCGTCACGACGCAGGATACGGAACCACGACGGCATCCCCTCATGTGCCGCGACCTTCCCTTTGTCCATGAGGATCAGGTGGGCACGCACCGGCACACCAGGAAAGAGATCCTTGAGTAACGTCACCTGGTACGTCACGTCCTCGAGGTAGTCGCGCCACGCACTGCTGATCGCGAACCCCTTGGTGAGGTTCCGGAACGGACTCCCGGTCTTCGCGATCCGCTTCTCGGCGTCCTCCGGATCGAACGACGACGACTTCACCTCGTAGAGGTCGAAGCCGCGCACGGACCGCCGCAGGATGTCGACGCGGGCGAGACGTCGACCTTCGAGTAGTGTCGCCTCGAGGAGCGTGACGTCGGTGCCGCCTGCGAGCGCTTCCATCGTCTTCGCCGCTGGCAGATGCGGATCGCCGCCATACTCGAGCGTTACGCCCTCAGGAAAGAGCTGCTTGGCGAGCACTTCCACCATGTACCCACCCTCAGCGAGCCATTCGAGGTAGGGATCAGCGTCGCGATTGTCGGGATACCCCGATTCCCGATAGTAGAGCTTCGCCGCACAGGTGCGTGCGAGCTTGAAGTCCGACTTGGACAAGGTGTGGAAGCGCGCGCTCATCCGGCTGCCGCGATGCGAAAAGGAGTCACTCAGCCTGCCAAGGCCGCGACCGTCACCGCCACCCCACTGAACGCCGCATTCCCCGTCAACGCATCGATCCGCATCTCATCCGTGAGGTCGTTGATGCTCACCCCCGCATGCGCCCCCGCGATCGCGAGCTGCGCACCATCGCGTCCATGCCCCCACCCGTGGGGGAGGCTCACCACGCCCCGCATCATCGTGTCGGTCAGCTCGAGCTCGACCTCCACCGCTCCCACGCGCGAGGCCACGCGCACCTTCGCCCCGTCGATGATCCCGCGTTCGGCCGCGTCGTCGGGGTGCATGAGCAGCGTGCAACGTCGTTTGCCGCGCACCAGTCGGTCGTAGTTGTGCATCCACGAGTTGCACGAGCGCAGCGCGCGTCTGCCGATCAGCTCCAACGGGATGGCCGCACCGCGCGCGACGGTTGGAGGCGCACTCAACCACCGGGCCTCCAGCCGCGCTACATCCGCCACGAGGATCGCCGGCGCCACATCGATCCGCCGGTTCGCAGTCCGTAGCCGCGCCGGTAGCGCCTCTTTGAGCGCACCCAGGTCCACACCGCTCGGCGAGGCCTTCAACTTGCCGAGCGTGAGCCCGCCACCCAGCGGATTCCACCCGGTCCCGTACGGCCCGCGCCGCAACCCGACGTTCACCATGAACGACGGCCCCAGTCGCGCGAGCGCCGCCGCCTTCAACCGCGCACTCACCGTTCCGGCCAATCCGGCGATCAACGCATTCGCGATCTCCCACTCATGCCGCGCGTCAGCGGGCTTTGGGAACACCGGCGCCGACCACTTCGCCGTGTCCCGCACGGCCAGCGTATGGAACACGAGGTCGTAGTGCTCGCGCTCCAACGGCGACGTCGGCGGCAATATCAGATGCGCATGCCGAGTGGTCTCGTTTATATAGAAGTCGATCGCGACGAAGAACTCGAGTCCGGCGATCGCGCGATCGAGCCGCGCACCGTTGGGCGTGGAAAGCACCGGGTTGCCCCCGTGCGTCACGAGCGCACGCACCTGCCCCGGCCCTGGCGTCTCGATCTCCTCGGCGAGCGCCGCCACCGGCAGCTCGCCGGCGAACTCGGGCAGTCCGCGCACGCGACTCTTCCAACGACCGAAACGCGGTGCCTTGGTCGTCTTCTGGTCGGCATGCATCAGGTCCACTGCTGGCCGCGTGAACATCGCGCCACCCTCGGCGTCGAGCCGGCCGCACACGATGTTGAGCGCATTGATCAACCAGGTCGCGACCCCACCGAACTCCTGCATCGACACACCCACGCGCCCATACGCCACGGCGCGCGGCGAAGCGGCGAAGTCGCGCGCGATCGTGCGGATCACCGCAGCGTCCATACCGATGGTCGCGGCAACGCGCTCGGGCGCGAAGCGCGCAGCGATGTCGCGCAACCCGGCGATCCCATCCGTGAATCCCTCCAATCGCCTTGGCTTCGCGAGCCCTTCAGCGAACACGACCTGCAGCAGCGCGAGCAGCAACAGCGCATCGCCGCCTGGCCTGATGAAGTGATGCGCGTGGGCGAGCAGCGCCGTCTCGGTGCGCCGCGGATCGATCACCACGACCCGCCCACCACGCGCGCGGATCGCCGCGAGTCGGTCGGTCACGCCGGGCGCCGTCATCAGACTGCCGTTCGACACCGCAGGGTTCGCGCCGAAGATCAGCAGGTGATCGGTGCGGTCGAGATCGGGAAGGGGGATCAGCAACGCATGCCCGAACATCATCATCGCCGCGACGTGCGCGGGGAGTTGATCGACCGATGTCGCCGAGTACCGATTCTTCGATTTGAGCGCACG
>JANOWT010000104.1:0-35527 GCA_031418115.1 Gemmatimonadota bacterium | reverse complement strand
CCGGGGAAGATACGCGGCGTGACCACGATGACACCCATCGTGAGCAACAGCGCGAGGAAGAAGCGCTTATCCATCTCGAGGCGAGGCGGAAGGAGGTTCGGGCACCGGGTCGAATCCCCCGGGGCGGAAGGGATGGCAGCGCGCGATGCGTTTCACCGCGAGCCACCCGCCGCGCAGCGCTCCGTGCTTCTCGAGCGCCTCAACGGCGTAGTGCGAACAGGTCGGATGATAGCGACACGCCGCCGGCAGTAGCGGAGAGAGCACCACCTGGTACGCGCGCACGAACAGGATCAACAGCTGTTTCACGTACGCCCTCCGCCCAGGCGCTCGATCACGCGCTGCACGTCGGCCGCGAGTGTCGCGTGGTCCGCACGATACGCCTCGGGCGCGGCACGCAACACCACGTCGAGCGGCGGCACGCCCACGAGCACCGGCAGCAGTGTGGTGCGACTGAGCTCGCGTAGCCGACGTTTCACTTTGTTGCGCGCTACCGCACTCTGCTTGTGGCGTGGCACGATGATCCCGATGCGCGGAAGAAGCGAAAGGGAAGCGATGTACCGAACCTCGAGGTGCGGGGTTCGGATTCGCTTCCCTTCACGACGCACCGCGTCGAGATCCGCCGCCCGCGTCAACCGCCGAGCTGGCGGAAAACGGAGGGAGATCTCAGGCGCCAGCGTACTTGGACGGCAGCTTCACGGTGAGCTGCTTGCGGCCCTTCTTGCGGCGGCGGCTCAGCACCTGACGCCCCCACTTCGTTTCCATGCGTGCGCGAAACCCGTGCGTCCGGATACGACGCTTGTTGCGCGGGCGATAAGTCGGCTTCCCCATCGTTACTCCAAATGGCTATGAAATCACTGGC
The DNA here is from genome assembly GCA_031418115.1 of Gemmatimonadota bacterium. Lineage (GTDB taxonomy): Bacteria > Gemmatimonadota > Gemmatimonadetes > Gemmatimonadales > Gemmatimonadaceae > Pseudogemmatithrix. The sequence goes on along the minus strand of JANOWT010000104.1, from coordinate 34,668 downwards.
GGACAGAACCGTAAACCTAGTTGGGGACGTGGCTTAGGTCAACCCAACAGATACAACTGTACTACTGGCTCGCATACACGAACGTTGACTTGTCCACACGGGCGGGGTAGCTTCGCTCCCCCAACAGATATCCACACCCGCTCGGCACGGAATGACCCTTACTGCAACCGAAGTCTGGACGCGCCTGCTCGACCGCGCGCGCACCCAGCTCTCGGATCACATAGTTGAGACCTGGCTCTCGCCCCTCACGGCGGCGGAGTTCTCCGGCCAATCCCTGACACTCAACGCCCCCGACCAGTTCTCGGTCGAGTGGAACGAGCGCCGGCATTCGGCAATCCTTGAGTCGCTGGCGCCAGTGGCCCTGGGCCACCCGCTGAAGATCGAGCTTCGCGTCCATCACGAGCGCCTTCAGCGTTCTCAGATGGATTTGTTTGTGCCCGTAAAGGGGCAGGAACGAAGCATCATGGCGCCAGAACGGCCGCGAGAAAATGTCACACTTAGCTCGCTCAACGACCGGTATACCTTCGATACCTTCGTCGTCGGCAAGTCCAACGACCTCGCCGCGGCGGCAGCAGCGGCCGTCTCGCAGGCGCCGGGAAAAACGTACAATCCGCTCTTCTTCTACGGACCCACGGGGCTCGGGAAGACGCACCTGATGCAGGCCATCGCCCAGGACATCATCCGGCGCTCGCCCGCCACCCGCGTCACCTACATCACCACCGAGCAGTTCACCAACGACGTCATCACGTCGATCGGCAAGGGCGCGATGCACGACTTCCGTCGTCGGTATCGCGAGACCGACCTTTTTCTCGTCGACGACGTGCACTTCATCGGTGGCAAGAACTCCACGCAGGAGGAGTTCTTCCATACCTTCAACGCGCTCTACGAGGCGGGACGGCAGATCGTCCTCACGTCCGACCGGCCGCCGTCGGACATCCCGAAGCTCGAGGCGCGCCTTGCTTCCCGCTTCGCCTGGGGAATGGTCGCCGACCTCGGACAGCCCGACCTCGAACACCGGATCGCGATCCTCCGTCGCAAGGCCGCGATGGACCATCTCGAACATACGATTCCCGATGACGTGCTGCACTTCATCGCGGACCACGTGCAGTCGAATGTGCGAGAACTCGAAGGATCGATCATCAAGCTTCTCGCCTACGCGTCGCTCAAGCACCGGGTGATCACAGTAGAGCTCGCGCGCGAGGCATTGCGCGACAAGTTGCGGGCAAACGATGCCGCAGCCGCCCGCCCCGATCGTCAGGATAGGATGGGCATGATCCAGCAGCGGGTCGCTGGGGAGTGGGGGGTGACCGTTGAGGGGCTGCAGTCCAAGACACGCACCAAGAACCTCACCGTCCCTCGGCAGGTCGCGATGTACCTCGCCCGCGAGGTACTCGGACTTCAGCTCGTGGAGATCGGTCAGGCGTTCGGCGGGCGGGACCACTCGACCGTCATCCATTCACTCGAACGCGTGGTCGACATGATGAAGGACAGCGGAGACTTCCGCGGCCGTGTGGAGAAGGTGCGGGAAACTGTACGGCATTCCACGTGATTCACACGAGTACCACAGATTCTGGCGAGAGCGGCACGATTCCCACGCTCTCCCACAATCTCTCCCCTGAGGTCCCACATCAGGCGGCGGAGTGATACTGATGTGGGACAACACCTTCCCGCGTTCGTCCACACTCCACATCTTTCTACTACTGCTACTGTCTTAGTAATTCAAAGATAGAAACAGAAGGCTGGAATCAGCCTTCCACATGCACCCGACACTCGGCCAGGCACCGAATGCGCTTTACCATCACGCGAGAGAAGCTCCAAGAAGGGCTGGCTGCGGTCACTCCCGCAGTCCCCAACAAGACGACGCTTCCCGTTCTCGCGAATCTCCTCGTCCAAACCACGGACAAAGGGATCCGCATCTCGGGCACGGACCTCGACATCGCGGTCAGCACCGAGGTCACCGCTGACGTCGAAGCCGTTGGCGCAATCACCATTCCGGCACGAAAGCTCAGTGAGATCGCACGCGAGCTTCCGCCGGCACCGGTGAAGATCTCTGCGACCGGGGACCAGCGGATCACCCTCGAGTGCGGGCGGGCGAAGTTCAAACTGCTCGGGCTTCCCAAATCAGAGTTCCCGAGCTTCCCCGCGGTCCTGTTCGACAAGGCCGTACGTATTCCGTCGGGCGATCTCCAGAAACTCATTCAACACACGGCCTTCGCCGCGAGCACGGAAGAGAGCCGGCCGATCCTGAACGGCGTCCTCTGGGAGTTGCGCAGCGATCTGATGCGGATGGTGGCGACCAACGGTCACCGTCTCGCGAAGATGGAGGTCCCCGTCTCCGGCGGACAGAAGGCCGACCTGATCATTCCGCCAAAGGCGCTCGATCAGATCCGGCGCCTCTTCGCCGCCGAAGAAGAGCTCGAGGTGGCGCAGGGCGAGAATCACCTGGGGTTCCGGTCGCCCTTCACGTCGGTGTTCACGCGCCTGATCGAAGGACCGTATCCCGGATACGAACAGGTGATCCCGAAGGACAACGACAAGTACGCGATCCTCGACAAAGCCGCGTTCACGAGCGCGCTCAAGCGCATGAGCGTGGTCGCCTCCGACCAGACACACCGGATCCGCCTGTCGTTCAACGCGGGTATGCTCAAGTTCTCCGTCAGCACGCCCGACCTAGGCGAGGCACAGGACGAGCTTCCGATCCGCTACGACGGCGATCCGCTCGACATCGGATTCAACGCGGCCTACCTGCTCGAGATCCTGCGGCAGATGCCCACGGAAGAAGTCCGCATGACCTTCCGCGCGCCGGAGCGGGCGTCTACGCTCGAGCCGGAAGGGTGGACCGACCCGACGAAGTACCTTTGCCTCTTGATGCCGCTGCGCTTGGTGGACTGAGCTCCGCGTGGGCCGAGCTCCGCGGTGACGCGCCCGATCAGGGCGAGGTTATCTCGATGCGCGTGTGCTGCTTCAGGTCCTGCGACCGGCGGCGCCCGCGCATCGTCATTTTGAGCTCGGCCTCACCGAAGGCTGTGAAGACAGAGCCGTCGTCGAGCCGCAACTCAAGCCGCATCGTGCCTGTGCCTTCGGCCGCGATCTTGAGCGTCTCGCCGAACTGAGTCCCCTCGCCCAGCATGGTGACGGCCGAGGTCCGGTCCACGAGCACGACCACGACCTCCTCGCGGCGTTCGGCACCGACGACCTTGAAGGTCCGGGCCGAACGCACCTGAAGGGGGACCGAGTCGCGGCAGATCGTGTAGCTCAAAGAGTCGCCCCAGGAGCTACCGGCCTGGAGGCTGGGCGGCGGCGAGACGAAGAGTTCGCGTGCGGGCTGTAGCACCGCCGCCGAGAGGCTACAGGCCCCAGAGAGGGCAACGTCGAGCTGCGCTTGCACCGCGCCTCGGCCGTCGGTCGCGGAGAACGGAACAGGCAAGCGAAGGCCAACGAGGGGCGCCGGATCGAGCATCCCAACGCCGACGCCGTACTCGCTGACGAGCCCAGAGAGCCGCGCAGGCTCGTCGCCGGCGAGTCGAGTCCACGAAACACGGACGATCGCCGTCGAGGAGTCGGAGCGCTCGACACTATCGACCAACGAGACCAGCACGGACGAGAGGCGGATGGTGTTCGCGAACGAGCCGATCCGGCGCGCCACCGCCCATGGCGCCTCGAGTGCGTTGCGAACCGCCGGTGCCGCGGACGCCGGTGCGGGACGAGGTGCCGGCGCGACGGCGGGCGACGCGCAAGAGAGCGCAAGCGAGACAGCTCCAAGCAGAGCGAACCTAAGGGTGCGAACGCGACGCATTGTCCTCTCAAGGGAGGTGAAGCGGGGACGGGAGGCCAAGGGGATTCCCCTCGACCTCCCGGCTCCGTCACACGAACTGCGAATCGTCGGTTCCGCCTGTAAGCCGGGTTCTGTCGGGACCTTGCGGCCCCGGACGATCATTTCTCTCGGCGTACGGTCGCCCGCACGCTCTAGCAGCCAACCCGCGGCGTCCTGATCGCAGAGGACTGCTGCTCGCCGCCTATTTGGCCTTGCTCCCGCTGGGGTTTGCCGTGCCGCCCGTGTTACCACGGACGCGGTGGGCTCTTACCCCACCTTTTCACCCTTACCTCCACTCGCGTGAAGGCGGTCTATTCTCTGTGGCACTGTCCGTCACGCCTCGCGGCGTGCCCAGGTGTTACCTGGCAGCGTGTCCAAGGAGCCCGGACTTTCCTCGGCGCGAGCGAACCCGCGACGCGATCGTCCGGCGGAACCGTGTGCAGGGAATATAGCGCGCCGGTCGCGGCCCTCGGAGGTGACGCAGGAGTCCGAGAGCGTGGGGGAGGGTGACGGAGCCGTGACTCAGCTCGACGAGGTTTGCGTCGCGACCTCACCCCACCCCAGTCCAAGGGCCTCGTCATGTCGAATACCTTTCGTTCCCTGAGCGCTCCTGTACTCACCGTGCTCGATCCCGAGGAGAGGGCTCGCGTCGACGCCGCTGGCGCCGGACTCTATCGGGCGATCCATCGCGACTCGGTGGCCGACGTCCTCGAGGACCTCAAGCGCCAACGCGTGAGCGCGGTGCTTCTCTCTGTCGTGCGATGCGCGCGCGACGGCGACCGACGCACGGCAACCATGGTGCGCGAGTTTCCCTCGGTGCCGACAGTCGCGCTGCTCGGCAATACGCCGCCCACGGCCGAAGCGCTCCTCCAACTCGGGAACGCCGGGGTGACGCGTCTCGTCGACGTGCGGCTACCCTCTGGGTGGAGCCAGCTCCGTCAACTGCTCAGCAGCCAAGCGCCACGGGAAGTCGACCGCGTGGCGCTCGACGCGATCCGCGTCGAACTCGGCGCCGCCACACCCGACTGCTGGGTGTTCTTCGAGGCGCTGTTCGCGGCGACCGATCGCGCGGGGACGATCCGCGAGCTCGCACTGCGGGCAGGCGTGCTTCCCAGCACACTCATGAGCCGATTCTTCCGCGCAGGACTTCCTGCTCCCAAGCGCTATCTGGCGTTTGCGAGGCTGCTACGTGCGGCGCGGCTCTTCGAGGACACGGGCCACTCGATCGCGGACGTCGCGAACGCGCTGGAGTATTCGTCGCCGCAGAGCTTCGGACGCCACGTTCGCACACTGCTCGGTCTCACGGGAGGCGAGTTCCGCGCGCAGTATGGATCGGCGCAGATGCTCGAGCGGTTGCTCGATGAACTCGTACGCCCGCATGCGACTACGCTTCGCACGCTGCGTCCGCTCGTCGTCCGGCCCGGCATGCGGCGCCTGCCGCCGTCCCTGGCCGACCGCACACCCGCCCTGCACCGCCGGGCGCACTGACCACAGGCTCACATTCGCGCGACGATCTCCGAGGCGAGCGCCAGCGATGCGACCTCGAGCCCCAGGGCTTCGATGGCCTCGCGGCCACCCTCCTCACGGTCGACCACCGAGAGCACGCCCACGACGGTCCCGCCCGCCGCGCGCACCACTTCCACCGCCTTGAGGGCCGACCCGCCGGTGGTGATCACATCTTCGATCACCACCACACGGTCACCCGCGACGTAGGCGCCCTCGACGAGCTTGCCCGTGCCGTGTGTTTTCGCTTCCTTCCGCACCGTGAAGGCGCGCGTCGGCATACCTGCGAGCTGGCTCGCGTAGGCGATCGCATAACTCACGGGGTCTGCGCCCAAGGTCAGCCCGCCGACTGAATCGGGATGCCAGCCACGCTCGCCGAGCGCGTGCAACCCGAGTGGCCCGATCAGCGAGAGCCCTTCGGGGTGCATGGTGGTGAGTCGGCAGTCGATGTAGAGATCGGACTGTCGGCCCGAGGCGAGAGTGAAGGTGCCGCGGCGCGCACTTCGCTGGGCGAGCAGGTCGAGGAGTCTGGTGCGAGGGTCCATGCGGGCACGTTACGTGGAGCGGGGGAGTGGGTCAATGAGGCGGCGATGCTGGGCTGGGTAATCGCAGCGGCGGTCATGGTGGGACTCGCGACGTTCCTGCTCTACGAGCGGGGACAGCGCCGTCGTCTCAAGGAGCGCAGCGCCGAACTCGAGCACCTCTCGTTCGAACTGGCGCGCGCGAACCGCGCCAAGTCGGAGTTCCTTGCCAACGTCTCGCACGAGCTACGCACACCACTGGCCGCGATCGTAGGGTTCGTCGATCTACTCCGCGACGGCTCGTACGGCGAGCTCGGTCCTCGCATGATCGGTCCGGTGGAGCGCATCCAGGCGTCGGCCGAACACCTGCAGGCACTCGTCGATCAGGTACTCGACCTCGCGAAGCTCTCGGCGGGCCGACTCGACGTGCATCGCGAACCGCTCTCTCTGCGCGCCTTTGTGATCGACGTCGCGAGTGAGATCGAGGCACTGGTCATCGAGAAGCGCCTTGCGTTGTCGATTCAGATACCGAGCTCGCTACCGCGTGTGAGCACCGATCCGACGCACCTGCGGCAGATCCTCGTGAACCTCCTTGGCAATGCGGTGAAGTTCACCAAGGAGGGCACGATCACACTGCGGGCGAGCTTTGTTCCGGACGGAGCCGTCACCGCCGCCACACGAACGGTCGCCAAGCGGCCGCTGCTCGCTGCTGGTGGGGACTGGATAGCCCTCCAGGTGATCGACACCGGCATTGGGATCGCCGAGAAGGATCAGGAGCGGATATTCTCGGAGTTCGAGCAGGTGCAGCCGGGTTCGCGCGGCGATTCGGAGCGACGTGGCACCGGGCTCGGGCTCTCGATCACGCGGCGGCTCGCGCGACTGCTCGACGGCGACATCACGCTCGAGAGCGCGCCGGGTCGCGGCTCGACGTTCACCTGCTGGTTGCCTGCGGGCCCTGCGCCTCGCGGGTCGGCGGACGGGCGCGTCTAGCGGCCGAAGAGCCCCTTCATGCGCGTTAGGAGTCCGCTCGCAGTCGTGCTCTCCTGAGGGAACGGATCCTTGAGGACCACTGCGAGGGCATCAGCGAACGCGCAGACGTCGGGGTACCGATCGCCCGGTGCCTTGGCGAGACCCTTCATGACGACTTCTTCGACCGCGGCCGAGTACACCGACTCCGGCTTCGCCTTGTTCAACGGCACGGGAGGCTGTGACAGGAGCTGTGTGAACATCTCGCGCGGGCTCTTCGCCGTGTACGGAAGCGTCCCGGTGAGGAAGAGATACGCCATCGTCGCGAGCGAATATTGATCGGCAGCCGGAGAGACGACCTCACCCGAAAGCGCCTCTGGGGCGACGTACATGAGCGTCCCGACGAAGAACCCGGCGCGCGTGAGCCGCTGATCCTGCGTCACGTCGGTGGCGGTCGCGATGCCGAAGTCGAGCAGCTTCACGGTCCGCGAGTCATGGTCGTACATGAGGTTGTCGGGCTTCAGATCGCGGTGCACGATGCCCACCGAATGGGCGGCGAACACGGCTCCCGCGATCTGGGTCACGACGGCGGAGACTTCATCGGTCGGGAAGGGTGCGTTGCGCTTCGCGTAGCTCTCGAGGAGCTCGCCCTGCGCCCATTCGATCACGAGGAACGGCAGTCCGCGGTCCTCGCCGGTCTCGATCGTTCGGATGACGTTTGGATGCGTGACGCGCGTGCCGAAACCGGCCTCGCGCACGAAGCGCGTCACGGCGGTCCGGTCTGCGCGCAGCTTCTCGCGCAGCACCTTCAAGGCGACGGTGCCGTGCTCTGGGTGCTGCGCGCGATACACTGTGGCAGTACCACCTTCCCCGACTCGGTCGAGAAGGTCGTACCCGGCAACAGTGGTACCTACTAGGGGGTCTCTGGCCACGCGGCGAAGCTATCCGGTGGCCTGCCTCGGGGCAAGCGCGGCGGAGTATGACCGATGCGCGTCAGGCGGGGTAGATTCAGCATCGCACCGCCGGTCCGGGGTGCTTCACCCCTGAGCCTCATGCGCTACACGCCTCCCACGACACCCGGCATCGCGGCGCTCTTCGCGGCGCTCCTCTTCTCGACCGCGTGCGGTCGCTCCGGTGGTACTGCCGAGCCCGGCGGAGCACCGAATCCGCAGCGAGCGACCCCCCCGTCAACAGCCCCGACCCCGTCGGCGCGCAACACTCTGACGCCGACCTTCGACGCAACGCCGCTCTACCGTCAGATGGGCATGCTCGCGCGCGGCCTTCCGTTCCCGCTCGTGGGACGCGCGGCGTTCACGGCGACGGCGACCGCAGACACCACGCACGTGATCGTCGCCCTCTCGTTCGCGAACGCCGCGTTGAGCTTCGCGCGCGAGGCGGACAATCGGTTCCGCGCCGGGTATTCCGTGTCGGTCGTACTCACACGCGAGAATGCCGTCGTCGCGCAGACCGACGCCACGGAGCAGTTGTTGGTCGGCGCCTTCCGCGAGACATCACGCACAGACGAGAGCATCATCCATCAGGAGATCCTCGATGTGACGCCTGGGCGCTACACGCTCAGCATCGCTATTCGCGACGAGGGGAGCCAACGGAGCGCGCGCGAACAGATGACCATCACGGTGCCTCGGCTGTCAGAGGGCTCGTTCTCCACTCCGATGCCGATCGCCGAGGTCACGCCACGGAGCGCACTCGACGCGCTGCCGCTCCTTCTGCTGAACCCGAGCGGTACCGCAGTGGTCGGGAGGGACAGCGTCCTGCCCATCTACGTGGAGGCCTACGGGGATACCACGCGGCCGGTCCGTCTCGTCGTCCGCAGTGAACGGGGGCGCGCGCTGTGGAGTGACACGGTGCGCGTGCTGCCGCGTGCCGGTCTCCGGTCCGGCGTCGTGGAAGTGCCGATCTCACGCATCGGGATCGGAGTGGCGCAACTGACGTTCGTACGCGACGGTGGGGTTGATTCGGCGTCGACCTTCGTCTTTGTCGGCTTCGGTGGCGAGCTGCCCGTGGCGACCTACGAGGACATGTTGAACTTCCTGCGCTTCTTCGCTGCGCCGTATCGGCTCCAGCGATTGCGTGAGGCCTCCGAGGAGGAACGGCCCGCCGCATGGGCGGTGTTCGCACGCGAGACCGACACGCAGCCCGAGACACCGGCGCACGAAGACATGCGTCTCTATTTCGCGCGACTCCTGCGCGCCAACGCGCGGTTTCGCGAAGAGGGCACGCCAGGCTGGCTCGCGGACCGAGGTCGTGTGTTCGTCTCGCTCGGCGATCCGGATCAGATCGTCGAGCCGCAGGTGGGAGACTTCTCACGTAACCGGCAGCAGCTGTGGGAGTACCGCAACCTCAACCTGCAGCTCGTCTTCTTTGATCAGACCGGCACGGGACGGTGGCGCCTCACGCAGTCGAGCGAGGCGAGATTCGAGGCGGAGTTCCGTCGTCGACTCAAGTGAACGACTCGGCCGCCTTCTCATGGCGTGCCGAGTTGTCCCGCAAGGGGATCCACCTCGCTTCGTCAGCGTTCCCGCTCGCTTGGGGGCTGGGCTGGGTCGCTCCCGTCGTGGTGAAGGCTGTGCTTGCTGCAGGTCTCACGATCGCGGTGGCGCTCGAGGTCGCGCGGCGCGTTCTCCCCGCCGCGAAGCGCTGGTTCACGCGCTGGTTCGGCGGCATGCTGCGCGCACATGAGTCGAGCGGGCTCACTGGCGCAACGTGGATCCTCGCGGCGATGCTGCTCTGTGCGCTGCTATTGCCCGAGCGCGCGGCACTCTGCGCTCTTTGGGCCGGCGTGGTCGGTGATGCCGCCGCCGCACTCGTAGGGCGCGCGGTCGCGGCCCAAGCGGCGACCAAAGGCAAGACATGGGCGGGGTCTCTCGCCTGCGCCGTCGCCAGCATGATCGGCCCCTGGTGGCTCGCAGCGGCCACGCCGCTCGCCGCTCTCGGAGTCGGGTTGGCCGCCGCGCTGGCGGAACGTCCGCACTTGATGATTGACGACAACGCGCGCGTCGCCGTCGCGGCGGGCCTCGCGGCGTGGGCACTCGGCGTCGCATAACTTTCTGGTATGTCGATTCCCGGCCGCCCGCGTCTGTATCTCATCGATGGCTATGCGCTGATCTTCCGCGCGTTTCACGCCCTCGGTGGGAGCGCTCCGCTGCGCAACGCGCGTGGTGAGAACACCGGCATGGCCAAGGGTGTCAGCGACTTCCTCAAGCGCCTGATCGAGAAGCACAGGCCCGACCATCTCGTCTGGGTGAACGACGCGGGTTCGTCAGGCCGCGAAGAGCTCCTCGCGACGTACAAGGCGAATCGCGTCGCGCTGCCGCCCGAGGAACAGGAGGACTTTGACACCGGGCTTGAACGTGTACGGCAACTGCTCGCCGCGTATCGTATCCCGACCCTCGCGCTCGACGGCTTCGAGGCGGACGATGTGATCGCGACACTCGCCAAGCAGGGCGCGTCACAGGGGTTCGAGGTCTGTGTCGTGTCGGGCGACAAGGACCTGATCCAGCTCGTCGGTCCCAAGATATGGGTGCTCAACCCGTGGCACGGCCCACCCGGGCGCACGACCGAGAAGTGGTACGGCTTGGAGAATGCCCACGAGCGGCTCGGTGTCCCGCCAGAGCGCGTCGTCGACTATCTCGCGCTTGTCGGTGATACCGCCGACAGCGTGCCGGGTGTGCGCGGCATCGGCGACAAGGGCGCGCTCGCACTGATCGAGAAGTGGGGCACCGTGGAGGAGATGCTCGCGCATGTCGACGAGATCGAGCCGACGCGCACGCGCAACGCGCTCGCGCAGCAGGTCGAGGCCGCGCGGTTGAGCAAGCGTCTCGTGACGCTTCAGGACGATCTCGCGGTCGCTCTCGACGCCGACGCACTCACGCCAGGAGCGCCCGACTGGGCGGCGCTCCGCGATCTCTTCGTCGAGCTCGAGTTCAATGCCGCCGCGCGCGCGGCCGCCGTGCAGGTTGATGGTGGCAAGCCGGGAGCGGCGCGCGCGCCGGAGAGCCTCGCAGAGGGTTCCGCCGGGGGAGCGGGGGACGACGAGCACATGGTGAGTGCGCGTCAGTCGCGCGTCGTCGTGCCGGGGACCCCCGATGCGGTCGGCACCGACTATCGCCTCGCCGACACCGCCGAACTCGTCGCGGAGATGATCGCCGAAGCGCGTGCGGCCGGCATGATCGCGGTCGACACCGAGACGGTCCTCGACGCCGATGCCCCGCCGATCATCACGCCGATGCGCGCGAACCTCGTGGCGATCTCCATCGGTACGGCGCCAGGCAAGGCGTGGTACCTCCCGTTCGCGCACCGTATGCCGAGTGAGGCACAGGGCGGGCTGGCCCTCGGCGATGCCCCGGTCAAGCCCAAGAAGGCGCCGTCCGCGGAGAGCTCGATCGCAGCGCGGTTGCTCGCCGAGGGAGCGCATGCGGTCGTGAATCTCCCACCGCTCCTCTCCGAGTCGATGCGGCCGCTGCGCGCGTTGCTCGAGGACCCGACCGTGCGCAAGACGGCGCACAACGCCAAGTACGACCTCCTCGTTCTGCGCCGCGCCGGCGTGGCGCTGCAAGGACTCGATTTCGACTCGATGCTCGCGAGCTACGTGCTCGACCCGAGCCGGCGCTCGCACGCGCTCGACGCGCTCTCGGTCGAGTTCTTGGGTGTCGCGATGACCGGCTACGACGAACTGTGCGGCAAGGGCAAGCAGCAGATCCCATACGACGAGGTCCCGATCGTCGCTGGGCGCGACTACTCGTGCGCGGACAGCGATATCGCACTGCGTCTGCGCGCGCTCTTGGAGCCGCGGCTCGTCGACCATGAAGTGGGCGCGCTCCTCCGCGAGGTGGAGCTTCCGCTCGTGGACGTGCTCGCGGAGATGGAGTGGACCGGCGTGACGATCGACGTCGCCTGGTTCCATTCGCTCAAGACGCGTTTCGAGGCAGCCCGCCGCGAGCTCGAACGACAGATCCATGGCGAGGCAGGCGAGGAGTTCAACGTCGCGTCCAATCAGCAGCTTCGTGCGATCCTCTTCGAGAAGCTCGGGCTGCCGATCAAGAAGAAGACTGCCACGGGCCCGAGCACTGACGCGAGCGTGCTGCAGGAACTCTCCGACGAGGGGCACACCCTGCCGGGGTTGCTCATGGAGTACCGCGAGCTCGCAAAGCTCGAGAACACCTACCTCGACACGCTGCCCTCGCTGGTGAATCCACGCACGGGGCGACTGCACACCTCCTTCAACCAGACGGTCGCAAGCACCGGTCGCCTCTCGTCGAGCGACCCGAACCTGCAGAACATCCCCATTCGACGGGAGCTCGGAAAGGACATTCGCCGGGGCTTCATCCCGCGCGCAGGGTGGCGCTTCATGGCAGCAGACTACTCGCAGATCGAACTGCGCCTGCTCGCGCACCTCTCGCACGACCCCGCGTTCGTCGAGGCCTTCCGCGCCGGTGGTGACATTCACCGCCAGACGGCGAGCGTGATCTTCGACGTGCCCTTGGAACTCGTGACGAGTGAGATGCGCGCGCGAGCCAAGACGATCAACTTTGCGACGATCTATGGGCAGGGGGCGCATGCACTGTCGCGTCAACTCAAGGTCGAGCACGCCGAGGCCAAGGCCTTCATCGAGACCTATTTCGTGCGCTTCGCGGGCGTACGGCAGTGGCTCGACGCCTCGGTGGAGCAGGCCCGTACCCGCGGGTATGTCGAGACGATCTTCCGGCGCCGGCGCTATATCCCCGAGATCCTCGATCGCAACTTCAACACGCGCGCCTTCGGCGAGCGCCTCTCGCAGAACTCGCCGATCCAGGGCTCGGCGGCGGATCTCATCAAGGTCGCGATGATCCGGATCCAACACACTCTGCGCGACTCGTCGCTCCAGGCGAAGATGCTGCTCCAGGTGCACGACGAGCTCGTGTTCGAGTTCCCGCCGAACGAAGAGGAGCGACTGCGGGAGCTCGTGGAACGCGAGATGACCACCGCAGTCGCCCTTGATGTGCCACTCGTGGTGGACGTCGGGACCGGTGTGAACTGGCTCGAGGCAAAGGCATAAACACACCCGAGCGCGGCGACTCGACTGTTGCAGTCTGCGACACCACGCGTCTCCTGCCCTAGTGAAAGCGAACCAGCTGCTCGATGGGTTGCGCTGTAACCGCCTCGGCAACAAGATGTTGTGGAACGGGGAGCTTTCGGCCCCCCTCTTGCCATATTGTTCGGAGTAATGATCGTCAGCTTCTGGACCGTGTCACAGTTCGTGTGACGTGCCTCACGTTCGGCCGACGAACACACACTCCTTCAGGTACCGCCGGATCCAGATGTCCACTCGACGCGGCTTCACCCTCATCGAACTGCTTATCGTCGTCGTGATCATCGGCATCCTTGCCGCGATCGCGATTCCGAAGTTCAAGGCTACCAAGGGGCGCGCCTACGCGGCGAGCCTCAGGGGTGATCTGCACAATCTCGCGACCGCCGAGGAGGCGTACTTCTTCCAGTCGGCCAGCTATACCACCGACACGACGCGACTCGCGTATCGGACGACGAACGGCGTGCAGGTGACTATCGTCGAGGCGACTGCCGGAGGATGGGCCGCGATCGCGACGCACCCGCTGTCGTATCCGCTGACGTGCGCGATGTTCAACGGGACCATTGCCTCTCCGCCGGCCCCCGCGACCGCCGAGGGGGTCATCGTCTGCCAGTGAGCGGATCCGGCGGTGCACCATTCCCGCCGATCCCTCCCCCCAAGGACCTTTCGGCGCTCCAGGCCGAATGGGTCGAGTTCCGCGATCGTCGCGAAGGGATGATCCACGCAATGAGCGGCGGCCTCTGGCTCCATCGACACCTCTGGTACGGCAAGCCGCTCGCGCACCTCGTGTCGTGCGACCGGGAACGACTGCTCGCCTGGGGACGATGCGTCGGCATCCCCGATCGCCAGTTGCAACACCACCCACTGAAGGATCCTCGCGACGGCATCCGACGCGAGGCGTGGCATTGGGATCTCGGTGGTCCCTATCTCCCGGAACCAAGATGAGCGCGCGCAGTGCGGTCGCTGTGTTGCTCTCGATCCTCGCCGCCTGTGGCGATCGCGATATCGATCGCATTCCACGGACGGACCCGCTCCCGCGGATCGCGGACGGTGCGCGCCGTGGGGCGGCGTCTCTTTCGCCGCCGCTCGCCGATCTCGTTCCAACGGCCTTCGTCTCTGCCTGTATGGCGGGTGACCCGGTCGCCGGAGATCCGTGGGCACTCGGGGAGGTCGATGCGGCGCTCACGCCTCTGACCCTGGAGACGATCGAGGCACTCTCTTCGCGGGATTCCGCTCGGCTTGCTGCACGTGTCGCGCGCGCGGTCGATGTCCTGCCGAGTGACACCACACTCGCGGACTTCCGAGGCCTTCCCGTTGTCGTGCGCGCGGCATGGCGCGTCATCCCCGCGTCAGGTGACACGGTCGTGGCAGCCCTTGTGGCGCGTCGCTTGCCCATGGAGTCGAACCCACTCGAAGAACTCTACTTTCTTGTCGCGGCGCCCGGACAACGGCAGGGGGTGCGCGAACCTCTCGTAGAGGCCTGGGTGGTTCGCGAGGCCGCGCCAGAGGAGACAATCGCGGTGCGCGAACTCGTCGCTGCCTTTGCGATCGCCGACACGATCCTCCTCGTCCTCGCGCGCGAGACCGACGATGGAGTACGCACGGAACTCCTCTCGCGTCGCGGCGGCGTTTGGCGTTTGGACTGGACTGGCCCCCTGCCGTCCTGCGCGCCGTGACGTGCACCGTGCTGCGCACCGTGCTGCGCTCTCTCAGGCGCGTCCGAGTCCCGCCGGAGCGCTCACGCGTCCGCGCATCAGCGCGAGCAGGGCGAGCGTGAGGACGTACGGCAGCGCGATGAACAACTGATAGGGCAGCGACCACCCCAGTGCCTGAAAGAGATATTGCAACGCGAACGCCGCGCCAAAGACGAGCGCGGCGAGTGCAGTGCCGAACGCCGACCACCGCCCGAGCACCACGATCGCAATCGCGATGAACCCTCTTCCGGCGCTCATTCCCTCACTGAACGTGCCGACCTGCGCGAGCACCAGCGTCGAGCCGCAAAGTCCGGCCATTGCCCCGGCAACGAGGAGCGCCCCCCATCGGATCCGGCGTGGCGCGGCCCCAGCGGCCTCCGCGGCCTCTAAGTTCTCTCCGGTGGCGCGCAGCGCGAGTCCCGCATGCGTGCCACGGAGCCACCAG
This sequence comes from Gemmatimonadota bacterium, assembly GCA_031418115.1. GTDB lineage: Bacteria > Gemmatimonadota > Gemmatimonadetes > Gemmatimonadales > Gemmatimonadaceae > Pseudogemmatithrix. The sequence goes on along the minus strand of JANOWT010000104.1, from coordinate 19,640 downwards.
GCGAGCAACGGCACCAGCACGTATAGAGCGTAGGTCGGCACGGTCTGCCGGAACAACGCCGGACCGATCAGCGGGATCGCCGAAAGTCCGGGGATGGCGATCGGTGCGATCATCGCGGTGGACAACCCTGCGCCGCCCGTGCCATACAACGCGCGATAGATCGCGCCGGTGAGCCCGAGCCCGAGCATGGTGACGGCGGTGCCGGCGATGATCTGGTCGGTCCGCAAGTTGATCACGAAGACCGCGAAGACCGCCGTGAGTGCGACACCGGCGGCGATCCCACCCGCGAAGCCGATGACGGGACCGCCGAGTCCCGAGGCCACGAGCGCCCCGAGACAGCCAGCGATGATCGCGCCCTCGAGCCCGAGGTTGATCACGCCCGAACGCTCGGCCACCAGTTCGCCGAGTGCGGCGAACGCGAGCGGAGTGGCCGTGCGCACCGCCGCTTCGAGAAATGGGATGATCAGTACTTCCATCAGGCGGCTTCCCGACGTGTGACCAGGCGCCACGCCCGCGCGCGGTCACGCAGGTGCGTTCCCGCGAGGACGCCGAGGATCACGAGCGCGACGAACACCTGCACGATCACGGCGGGCACGCCAGCGTCGCGCTGCATCGCTGCGGCTCCGGCCTCGAGTGCCCCGAAGAAGAAGGCGCTCACCACGACTCCGCGTGGGTCGAGTCGCGCAAGGAGCGCCACGGCGATCGCGGTGTATCCGTAGCCCGGCGAGATCCCGTCGTAGAGCGCCCACGTCACGCCCCCCACTTCGGAAGCGCCGGCAAGGCCAGCGCATGCTCCGCTCACGAGGAACACGCCGAACGTCGTGCGTGCGACATCCACACCTCCGGCGCTCGCGGCGGCACGAGGCCCCGCCCCGACCACGCGGACGCGAAAACCACTCGCGGTGCGCGCGAGCCAGTACCAACTCGCCGCCGCAAGCATGAGACCGAACGCGAAGCCGAGGTGCAACCGCTGTCCCTCCAGGAGGAACGGCCACTGCGCGTTCGCGACGATCGTCGCCGACTGTGGGTAGATCCCGGTGGGCTCCTGGAGCGGGCCACGAACGACCCAGCTCAGCAGCGCGAGTGCGATGAAGTTCAACATGAGCGTGCTGATCACCTCCAGCACGCCGAATCGCCGTCGCAGCCACGCCGCGATCCCAGCCCATGCCGCGCCTGCGAGCATTCCGCCGAACGCCATGGCGGGTACCGTGATGATCGTGGGCATCACGTCGAGCCACTGCGCGAGTGCGGTCGCCGCAATCGCTCCGGCGATCAATTGCCCTTCGGCGCCGATATTGAGCACGCCGGCGCGGAATGCGAGCGCCACCGCGAGGCCAACGAGCACCAGTGGTGTCGTACGCACCAGCGTCGCCGACCAGAACGCGAACGCGGACCCAAAGGCGCCGTCCCACAGCGCAAGCAGTGCGTCCATTAGTGCGCCCCGAGCAGGGCGCGCGCGTACGGTGTGCGATCCTTGGGATCCGCCGCCCGCGGTATCTCACGCACCGAACCGTTGTAGCAGGCCACCACGCGAGTCGCCACCGCCAGAATCTCGTCGATGTCGCTTGAGTAGACCACGACGGCGGGTGGTGGGTCTCCGTCGGCACCCGCGATCTCGTCGAGCACTTTCGCCGAGGCACGAAGGTCCAATCCGCGCGTCGGGTTCTCTGCCACGAGAGCCGCGCCTGCCAGGTGCCGCTCGCGGCCGACGACGAACTTCTGCTGATTGCCGCCGGAGAGCGCGCGAGCCGGCGTCTCGGTTCCCTCAGCCCGCACGTCGAACCGGCGCATGATCTCCGCCGCCGAGCGTCGCGTCGCCTCCCATGCGAGTGTACCATGTGCCGACCCGGCGGTGGCGAGCGCGAGATTCTCGGTGAGGGTGAGCTCGGGGATCAGCGCATCGTGTAGTCGGTCCTCCGGAATGAACCCCACTCGCGTCGGTCGCGTTGCGCGGCCTCGGGTCGGCTCGAGCCTGCCAGCGAGGATCCGCAACAACTCGTACTGTCCCGCACCTTCAACGCCGATCACCCCGAGGACTTCGCCGGCACGCACCTCGAGCGTGACCTCGTGGAGTCGGGTCACACCCCGGGCGTCGATGTAGTCGACGCCCTCGAGGTGGAGCACCGGCTCCCCGGCGCTCGGAGTGAGAGCCCCAGTCCGCGCCCTGAGTGCGGACGGCAGCCCGGCCTCGCCGACGAGTGCCGTGATCACCTGGGCCTCCGTCATCTCACCACGACTTCCAGCGAGCACCGTGCGACCGCGCCGCAGCACTGTGAGGTCGTCGCCGAACTCGAGTGCGTCTCGGAGCTTGTGCGTGATCAGTACGACGGTCCCCCCGCTGTCCGCGAAGCGGCGCAGCCAACGCAACAGCTCGGCCCCTTCCGCAGGCGCAAGCACGGCCGTCGGTTCGTCGAGGATCAACACGCGCGCCTCATGAGCGAGCGCTTTCACGATCTCAAGTCGTTGTTGCGCGCCTACGGGTAGATCTGCGACGCGCGCACGCGGGTCGAGCGCGAGCCCAGAGTCTCTCCCTAACGCTTCGATGCGTGTAGCCGTCGCGTCCCTTTCAAAGCGCCCGCGCCCGCCGAGCGCCACATTCTCGGCGACCGTCATCGCCGGCACGAGCATGAAGTGCTGGTGGACCATGCCCAAACCGAGGGCGATGCCGTCACGGCTCGAGCCTAGGTTGACGGGTGCTCCGTTGACGCGGACCTCTCCGGCGTCGGGCGCTAGGAGGCCGTACGCGATCCGCATCAATGTCGTCTTGCCAGCTCCATTCTCTCCGAGGAGCGCGTGGATCGTGCCGCGGCGGACCGTGCACGACGCGCCGTCCAGCGCGACCGTGCGACCGAAGGACCGGCGCACGTCGCGAAGGACGAGCGCCTCGTCGCCGCTCACAGCCCGGTCGGCGAGTGGATGAACTCCCACGGCAGCGCAAAATGGTCGGCGACGTGTGCAACGAGCGCACGCACTCCGAGCGTCTCGGTCGCGTAATGTCCCGCGTAGATGATCACGAGGCCTCGCTCGGGAGCGTCCACGGCGCTCCAGTGCGGACCTTCGCCGACGATCAGTGTGTCCACGCCGGTGGCGTAGGCCTCGCGCAGCGTCTCCACCTGCGCTCCGGCGCCAGAACAGATGGCCCAACGTCGCGTACGATGTGCGGTGGGAACTGACGAGGCGACGGTGTGATGGCCCCACGGTGTCGCCCACGCGCGCACACGGGCGACAAGCTCCGTGGTGTCGAGATCCGACACTCCGCGGACTCCACAGTCGATCTGCTGATACCGTGCGTACCCGCCGGTCACGGTGAGACCGAGCTCTCCCGCGAGCAGACGCGAGTTGCCGAATGTCGCATGTGCATCGAGTGGCAGATGTGCGGAGTACAGTGCCAGGTCCGCGTCGAGCAGTCCGCGGACGCGAGCGAGATGCGGTCCGGTCAGCGGTTGCAATCCGCCCCAGAAGAGACCGTGATGCACCAGCAGCAGGTTGGCACCAGCTGACGCGGCAGCGTCGATCGTGTGTTGCGAGCAGTCGACGGCGGCTGCCAGTCTCGTCACCGGTCCGCGATGTGCGACCTGTATGCCGTTGAGGGCCGGCACATAGTCCGGTGTGCCCGCGACGTCGAGCAGCCCGTCGAGGTACGTCGCGATCGCGGTGAGCGCGATTCCGCTCACGGCATCGTTCCTGCTGGCGGTGACACCGGCGGTACGACTGGGAGTGTGAGTTGATGGTTCGCGAAACGGGTCCGCGTCGAGTCGATCCGAGCGACCGTCGACGCGGGGATCACGTCGAGTCCCGGGTTCGGCACCCAGCGCACCACCTCGCTCGAGGTGTCGAGGCGGACGATACGTGGTGAGAACGTGCCGGCTTTGATGTCGCGCGCCACGAGCAGGAATGCGTGCGGGATGTCGATGACCACCGACCCGAGCGTGACCGCGGGCGCAACGGCATTCTGGTCAGCGTTGGCTCCGATGATCCAGACACCCTTCGATTCGCGCACGGCTTGAAATACACCGAGGCCGGCCGCGTCGGCGTTCTGGAAGATCACGTCGGCTCGACGGGCGATCTGGGCGAGTGCCTGTTCTTTTCCGGCACCGGCATCGTCCCAGTTGCCAATGAACGCTCCGAGCACGGTGATGTCAGAGCGCACGGCTCGAGCGCCGGCGGCGAAGGCGTCGAAACTCGCGGTCACCGGAGGGAGCTCGGTTCCACCAATGGTTCCGAGCACCCCGGTCTTTGAGACGGCCGCGGCCGCCATGCCGGCGAGGTAGGACGGCTCCTCGAACGCGAACGAGAGCGCGGCGATGTTCGGCCCCACGCCAGTGCCACCGGTGGTCACGTACGTGGTGTTGGGGTACTCGGGGCCCACGCGCTGCGCCGCGTCCTGGAACTCGAAGCCATGTCCGATGACGAGCGCATAGCCCTTCGCCCCGTACTGCCGGAAGTTCTCGTCGAACTCCGCTGGGGTCTTCGTCTGGATGTGGCTGACGTCCGCACCAAGAGAGTCGCGGACGCGCTCAAGTCCCTTGTAGGCGGAAGAGTTCCACGCTTGGTCCGTAATAGGACCAGGAGTCAGCAGGGCGACTCGAAACGCCGCCTTACCTGCCTCCTGGCTCTCTCCGGACGCGCAGCCCGCCCCGAGCAGGACGGCCGTGTGGATAATGAATAGCGAGCGAAATAGATTGGGCAACGAACAGGCTTGTAAGTTCATTATTATCAAGGCGTTGGCAACGCAAGGTAAACAAGCGAATAAAGCCAACAAAATCTGTGGAAAATCGGATTATCCTGAACTGTACCGGCTCGTTGATGGCTCGGAACTGTCACATCTTTCTGGCGACTCTGGCGTCCTTGGTATCGCGCGTGTCTTCCGGCCGCCCTACGAGTGCCAGTTCCGTCATCTTCACGGAGCCGTTGATCCGCGCTCCTTCCATCACCACGATCGACTTGGTCAGGATGTCGCCGTTCACGACGGCGGTCGTCTGAAGTTCGAGTCGAGCACTCGCGGTCACCGCTCCATCGATCACGCCGCCCACGACGATCTCATCGGCCGTCACGTCGCCGTGAATGGCCCCTTCCTTCGCGAGCATCACCTGACGAGCTCGGCGGACGCTTCCGTCGACGCGTCCCTCGACCTTGAGCACACCCGAGCATTCGACGTCGCCGTGCACCGTGGTGCCGGCGGAGATGATCGAGAGGGTATTCTCTGCTGCACTCCGGGCACCGGACTTTCCGGAGCTCTCATCCTTGCCGAAGATCGCCATCGTGCCTCCTGGAGGAATCGAACCGCATCAGCGAACGGTCGGCGCCACCGCACGCCGGACCGTGTCCGTCTTCTGTTGTCGCAGGCTCTCGGCGACCACAGGCACCGCGGACTTGGCACCGCCGAGCATCTGTTGGACCTGTGTGTATCGAGCTTGCACTTCGTTGAGCGTCGCTGTCAACGTGTCGAGTCGTTCCGCGTCCTTGGTCAGTTCTCCGATGCGCTGTTGGAGTAGCGGGACCTTCAGGGCCTGTCCGGCCATCCAGCCCCACGTGAGGAGGCCGATCAGGTACATCGCCAGCATCGGTCGCGCCAACAAGATGGAGAGGAAACGTACCTGCCACGCCTTGAGCACGTAGTGACGGTGCGCGAGTCCGTTCTCGCGGTGCATATGCACGTAGAGCGACCCAGAGGACGGGTCGAGGATTCGCCCATGCGCGTCGCGCGCACCGGACGCTTTGATCGGACGAGGCGTGATATTGTGTGCCATCAGCTTCGGTTGGCGCCTAGGAGCAGGTCGAGCAGACGCTCAAAGTCGTCCGCGCTGTAGAACGGGATACGCAGTTCGCCGCGCTCTTTTCCCGACTGCACGATCTTGGCATCGGTGCCCAAGTGCTTGCGCAGCTGATCCTCGAGATGTCGTACCTCAGCGCTCCGCGCGTCGGCCGTCCCGGCTGCTGGCGCCGTCCCGGCCGGGCCGACTTTCTTGGCTCCGCTGCGCGCGTTCTCGCGCACCCGACGTTCGACTTCGCGCACCGAGAGTCCCTGCGCCACGACCTCGCGTGCGAGATCGGCGATACGAGCTTCGTCGCCGATGCCGAGGAGCGCGCGTGCATGACCCACGGTGAGCTGGCCGTCCCAGACGAGTCTGCGCACGGTGGCCGGCAGCGCAAGAAGGCGAAGTGTGTTAGCCACGGTCGAGCGGTCCTTTCCGACGATATCCGCGACCTCCTGCTGTGTCAGTGAGAAGTCGCGGATCAGCTGTTCGTAGCCTTCGGCCTCTTCGATGGGGTTGAGATCGGCGCGCTGGAGGTTCTCGACCATCGCCAGCGAGAGCAGCATTCGATCGTCGACATCCTTCACGATCGCCGGGATCTCGCTCCACCCGATCCGCTGCGCCGCGCGGAAGCGCCTCTCGCCTGCGATCAACTCGAAGCCGCCTCCGCGGGGAGCGGGCCGCACGGTCACGGGCTGCAGGAGCCCGCTCACTCTCAGCGAGGCCTCCAGGTCGGCGAGGTCCTCCGGCTTGAATTCCTTGCGAGGCTGAAGTGGATTCGGTCGGATCTGCGAGAGTGGAATATTTCGCAACGGCGATGCCGGTTCGTTCGCAGGTCGCGGTGCGGACGTCGCTCCTCTGGCGGCGGCTTCGTCCTGCTGCTCGGCGCGATTCGGTGCGCGGGCTAACAGCGCCTCCAACCCTCGCCCCAAACGTCTTGTTTTATCCCCGCTCATAGACTCTCGGTCGCGTAAAGAATGTGTAAAGCATTACAGGTCAACGAGTTACAGCGAGTATCGCGCCTTGACGACCGACACAAAACAGTGTAACTGATTGCGGTCCAATAGGTTAGGCGCGGTTTCTCGACGAATGCATCTCAAGTAACTCCTTTGCGACGCCCATGTACGCCTGTGCGCCGACCGATGCCACGTCGTACAGGATGATAGGCTTCCCGAAACTTGGGGCTTCTGCAAGCCGAATGTTTCGCGGTACGACCGACTGGAAGACCTTGGCGCCGAAGTACTCACGCGCGTCGGTGGCCACCTGACGCGAGAGATTCAAGCGCGCGTCGTACATGGTGAGTACCACGCCATCGATACCGAGCGAGGGGTTCACGCCCTGTTGGACCAGATGCACGGTGTTGAGGAGCTGCGAGAGCCCTTCTAGGGCGTAGTACTCGCATTGAAGGGGAATCAGCAGGGCGTCCGCCGCCGCTAGCATATTGATCGTGATCAGGCCCAGCGATGGCGGGCAGTCGATCAGGATATAGTCGTAGCGATCCCGCACGCGATCCAAAGCTCGGCGCATTGCCAGTTCGCGCTCATTCTCCGTGACCAGCTCCACTTCGGCCCCGGCCAGGTCAGGGGTAGCGGGCAGTACGTCAAGATGCTTGAACTGCACGCCCTGAACGATTGCGGTCTCAATCCGCTCGGCGTCGAGAAGGACGTCGTACACGGTCTCTCCAATCTCGTCCCTCACAAGGCCGATTCCGCTGGAGGCGTTTCCTTGAGGATCGCCGTCGACGAGCAGGACGCGCTGTTCCGCCGCGGCCAACGAGGCGGCGAGGTTCACGGCAGTGGTGGTCTTTCCGACCCCACCTTTCTGATTGGCGATAGCAATGATGCGGGCCACTGAGCTCCAGATGTAAAACGAGGGTGAACCGGCGAATATACCGGATCGCCCCCGAGCGTACCAGAGTCAATGTTTCACGTGAAACAACAAGGAAACCACAACTTGTTTCGTTTCACGTGAAAAACTCCTGACACGCCGCCCACTACGGCCTCGGAATGAAGGTGAAGCGAGCTTCGACGGATACGACCACTTTCAAGACCCCTGACTCGATTGGTGTCGTCACGTCGACGTTCGATTCCGATCGAGCTGCCATGGTCATCGCCATCTCGCGAAAGACCGGACCTGCCGAAACAGGGTTGGAGATGATCTCAATCACCCCCCCGATCCGTCCCCCTGCCGCATCGGCGATCGCGTCAGCATCGGCGCGCGCGCGAAAGACCGCCTTTCGGAGCGCCTCACGAGTGGCGGCTTCTGTGCTCGCGGCGAAGAAGCGCAGTCCCCCCACGTTCGACGCTCCGCGCGAGAGTCCAGCGTCGATCACGGTCCCGATGAGTGAGATCTGTCGCACTTCCACCTGGATGCTGTTCTGTGCCTGATAACCCACCACGGTCGGCCGTCGACCTTCGCCCGGATACTCGTACTCGGGGTTGATGCTCACGCCCTGGGTCCTGAGCTGTGCAGACGCGATCCCGACGCGACGAAGCGTGTCGAGTACCGCGGCCTGGATCCGTGCGTTCTCCGTTCCAGCCGCAGCCGCGGTGCGTGCGCGAGTCTCGACGGTGAATGTGAGTACGGCGCGGTCGGGAGAGATCTCAACCTCCTCGGTCGCGATGGTCACGATGCGCGGTGTACCGGGTGTCGCAGGAGCCACAGGGGCGCTCTGTGCGGCGAGGGGCGAAGCGAGGGTCGAGGCCACAAGGGACGAGGCCGCGATGAGTAGCCGTAGTGCTGCTGTTCGCGTGCGGTTGGTGATCAACATCGGATGATCCTCATTTAGTAACAGTATGGTACTTAAAAAGAAGACAGATCCATCGTACCCTCTAGTGTACCGCAGGAGGCGCTTACGTGGTGGAGTCGTTTCGCAGTCAGCGCACGTCCGGTCTACTCCTCGGCGCTCTCAGGTCTCAGGCGCCGCCACACGAACGCAGCGCCAAGCGCACTGCTCTCGCGCTCAAGCACGAACACGGCCCGACCCGGATACTGCGCCGCAATCTCAACTTCGCGCCCCGGCAACCAGCGCGCGTAGATGTTCCCGTCGGTCGCGAGGCGCAGCGGTGCCAACTGGAAGAATCCCTGCTGATCGCGTCGGATGCTCTCTTCACAAACAGCTGAATATGTCAGCCCCGGGAGCATTCGCTCGGTGTAGTCGGGTGATCGCGTGCTGTTCACGAGCAGCGCGGAATCGGACTGGAGTGGCATGAGACGACCCAGCGCCGCGGCTCCCCTGATGTCCTCGGCCTCAAGCGAGCGAAGCACCGTCTCGATCCGGCATGCATCGACGGTCCGGTAGAGGATCTCGGTGTCGCTCCGCGAGACTCCGCGCGCCCAGAGCCGTACGATCAACTGCGACCCCCAACTCTCCTTCACGAGCACGAGCGCGTCGTGCACCCCGGCGGCGGCCGACTCGCGTGCGATGTGCACCCGCATCGACGTCATCCCGTTGCGGTACTGCGGGACGCGGACGATCGCGATCGAGACCGCGGCATAGAGCGCGCCGCCGGTCAGCGTGACGCCGAGGAATACCCGTGGCAGTGATCCGCGTGCGAAGCGCTCGGCGAACGCGAGCGGAAGTCGCGCGCTCCAGAGCACGAGCACCGGGAGAAGCGGCAGCATGAAGCGCGGGCCGAGATAGAAACCGTCATGCCAATATGCCCAGTACCCGACGACGACGAGCAGCGCCGAGGCGAAGAGGTAGCGATCGAGCGGCCGGAGCACCGGTCGCATCCAGAGCGCTGCCGCTGCCGGAACGAGCGCGGGGAACGGCGTCTCGAACAGATAGACCGAGAGCCGCGTGAAGTAGAGACTCACGAGCTCGAGTCCGCGCAGTGGCGTGTGGATCGGCCCCCACGGCGACCTATGGAAGCCGATGCCGTGACCAGCTCCCCAGAGTAGGTCGTAGCCGAACAGCAGCGGACGACCCGTGGTGCGAACGTTCACCCACATCAGCGCCGCGAGCGGAAGCGCGATCCCCACACCGGAGAGCAACAACGTGGCGAACGGTCGGTTCCCCAAGCGCGCACGCCATAACAGCCAGGCGGCCGCCGGAAGAGCGAAGGCCGCGCCGTCCATCGGTCGAATGCTCGCGGCGGTGCCCAGCGCGAGACCCGCGACGAGCCCCCAGACCGGATGCGCGTCGTCGCGAGCGGTAGCAAGACCGAGCGCCACGGCCGCAAGGAGCAGCCAGAGCAAGGTGGTCGCGTGGTTCATATGCGATCCGAACATGAAAGCGCCGAACGGGGTCACCGCGAACAACACAGTCGCGCCCCTGTGCCATGCGCGCGACGCGTTCGGCTCCAGCAATGCGATGAGCTGCGCAAAGAGCAGTACACTCAGCGCCCCGACCAGCGGACCCACGATCCACTCGGCTCCCATGAGTGTGCCGAGCGCGAGCATCGCCGGGCCGCCGGCGGGGAACTGACTGTAGGTGCGAGCCCCGAGATCGACGAGGTGCAGGATCGAGAAGAACTCGCTCATGGGAGGTGTCGGCACCGACAGCTCCCCCGAGGCATACCAGCGCGCCTGCAGCACCTGTACGATCTCATCGACCAGCAACGGGTTGCCGGAGAAGACCGTGTGCGCGATCAGCACATAGACGGCGAACGCCAGACCGGCGACGCTCCACGTGAACACGCGTCCCGCTGATCCCTTCTGGACAGTGGCGCTGCTCTGCTCCGCCGTCGCGGGCCGCCGGGTGTGCACCACGTAGGCAGCGAGCCCACCGAGCCCACCGCACAGCGCGAGCCCGTTAGCCCAGTCGAGGAGTCGGGACCAGTACTCAGGGTCGCTCTCGCCGCCGGGAAGGAATCCAGCGACTGGGAGCAGCGAAAGGCCAAGCACCAGCAGAGCGATCAGCCGCGTCGCCACCGTTCGATCTCCAGTACGAGGTTCTGCAGGTCGGCCGGACTCACGCCGGGGATCGTTGCGGCCTGTGCGAGCGTCGAGGGCCGACGCGCGGCCAACTTCTGACGCGCCTCGACACTGATCGTGCGCAGCGCCTCGTACGGAAGGTCAGGCAGCGAGACCTCCCCCATGCGGCGCAGGCGATCGGCCGCCTTTCGTTCTCGGACGAAGTAGCCGGAGTACTTGATCTCGAGATCGGCAGTGATGACCGCCTCGCGATGCAACTCCGAACCAACGCCTCGCGCCCTGAATAAGTCGCCGAGTGATACTTTTTGACGTCGCGCGACCTCGATGATCGGCACGCCGTACGCGAGCTCGCGCTCACCGGCCAGCGCAAGGACCGCGGCCGCCTCCGGCGGGAATATCGTGGTCTCCTGTGCGAGAGTCGTCGCCCGCGCCTCGTCGGCGAGTCGCGGCTCGGCCCTCGCGCGCTCCTCACCGGTGAGAAGGCCGAGTGCGAGTGCCGTTGGGTGCAGGCGACCGAGGGCATTGTCCTGTCGTACGGTGAGCCGGAACTCCGATCGTGAGGTGAAGAGTCTGTACGGCTCGTCGACGCCACGCGTCACGAGGTCATCGATGAGCACCCCGAGGTACGAGCTCTCTCGGCCAAGTACGACGGGAGCGATCCCGAGCGCGTGCGCGGCGGCATTGAGTCCGGCCACCACGCCCTGCCCTCCCGCCTCCTCGTAGCCCGTGGTGCCATTCACCTGGCCGGCGAGGAACAGTCCCGCGAGTGCACGGGTGGCGAGCGTAGGGTGCAACTGCGTGGGCGGCACGTAGTCGTATTCGATCGCATAGCCCGCGCGCGTCATCACCGCGCGCTCGAGGCCTGGGACCGCACGCAACATCTCGAGCTGCACCTCGGCCGGCAGTGAGGTGGAGAGCCCGTTGACGTAGAGTTCGGCCGTATCGAGTCCCTCGGGCTCAAGAAAGATCTGGTGGCGCTCGGCGTCAGCGAAACGCACGATCTTGTCCTCGATGCTCGGACAGTACCGCGGTCCGCGCGCGCCGATCGCGCCACCGTACATCGCCGACTCGTGCAGCCGCTGCTGCACGAGCGCCTTCACTTCGGCACCGGCGAACGTGATCCAGCAGGGCAGCTGATCGGGGTGGCGCGTGCTGGTGCCGCGACGCCGTGCAGTAGGCCAGAATGCCGACCACGAGAAATCGAAATCCTCGATCTCGCTGTCCTGGCGCGTGAGGTGCGTGTAGTCGACCGAGCGACCGTCGATGCGGGGCGGCGTACCCGTCTTGAAGCGCGCAGTGCTCAGTCCCAGATCGGCGAACTGCTCTGCGAGCGCGGTGGTCGCAGCCTCGCCGGCGCGGCCGCCGCTCACCGAGAGCGTGGTGCCAATGTGGATCCTTCCGCGGAGGAACGTCCCGGTACAGATGACGATCGCCCGCGCGTTGAGGCGCTGTCCTTCCGCGGTCTCGATGCCTGCGACCTCGCCTCCCGCTCCGAGGATGAGTCGCGATGCGGTCCCTTGGAGCGCGACCAGGTCGGGCTGCTCCTCGACCGATCGTCGGACGGCGCGTCGGTAGAGTCCGCGGTCCACCTGTGCCCGAGGTGCCCAGACGGCCGGACCCTTTCCTCGGTTGAGCATCCGGAACTGGATCGTCGCAAGGTCCGTGGCCCTGCCCATGATCCCGCCAAGTGCGTCGATCTCGCGGATGACGGTCCCCTTGGCGACCCCGCCCATGGCAGGATTGCAGGAGAGTTGGCCGATCGTCTCGAGCGTGGTCGTGAGCAGGGCTACGCGCGCGCCGCGGCGTGCTGCCGCGACGGCAGCCTCGGTGCCGGCGTGCCCGCCGCCGACCACGATGACGTCGAATTCCTGCGCTGAGTGCCGCACGCGCATAATCTATTGCATCGTCACGCGACCCCGACCCCACCTGTCCAATGCCGCTTTCCCTCAGTCACAACGCCCCGACCCTTCTCGTCCGCCGTCAGGCCTACGAGCAAGCCCAACTGACGCGCGAGTCGATCGACACCTGGCTCAATCTCACGCCGGAGGAGTTTCGCGTCGAAGGTAGCGTGATCGCCGTCGGCCCCATCTACGACGAGGACGCGCTCGGCACGCTCGTTGTAGCGCTCGAAGAGAAGGGACTCGTCTACTTCGATGACATGATCGAGATGAGTGGCAACCTGCCGGCGTGGCTTGGCGTATGGGTGGGAAACGGTACCGCCTGATCGCGTTCGTTACTTCAAATACTTCCTGAACCACGCCACCGTTTCGGGCCACGCCTGCTTGGACGCGTCGGCATTGGCCGGCACCTCCTGCTGGCGCAGGAAGCCGTGGCCGGCCCCCGGAAAGATGCGGCTCACGTAGTTGCCACCGATCGCCTTCATGGTGGAGTCGGTGGCGGCGATCGTCGCGTTCACGCGTTGGTCGTTCTCGCCGTACAGTCCGAGCACGGGGATCTTGATCTTGGCGACCTCGGCGGCGACCGGCGCGCTTCCATAGTACGCGACCGAGGCGCTCATGCCTGGTGCGTTGAACACGGCATGGTTGAATGCCGCTGAGCCGCCCCAGCAGTAGCCGACGACGCCGTACTTCTTGCTGGCCGCCGGCAGTGACATTCCGAAGCGCCCGACTGCGGCGACCATCGCATTCATCTTGTCGGGCGTCACGTTGCGGATCATCGCGCGGGCCTGATCGTACGCGAGCGAATCGGTCGTGGCCCCACCGCGCTCGATCGAGAGGAGGTCAGGCGCGATCGCGATGAACCCGTCGGCTGCGAGCTGGTCGGCGACACTGCGGACCCAGGTGGAGAGACCGAAGATCTCATGCACGACGACGACCACAGGTGCCTTGTCGCGACGCTCGGGGAAGACCACGTAGGCCGCGATCGAGTCCGTGCTGCCGGGCGCGGTGGGGATCATCGCCCACTCTGCGTGCCGCGTGGAGGCCTGCAGGCGCGCCGCGGCGTCGAGCGCCCCCGGTGCGATGCGGTCTTGCTGCGCCTGCCTGGACCCCGAGCGCGGCGCGACTGCCGCAGGCATCGTATGCGCCGAATGGTCGTCGGCCAACGTGGCGGCCGGTGTACCGATCGACGTAGCGCCCGATGTCGCCACCGAGCGGCTCGGGCTCACGCGCTGGGCGGAGCACGCCGCGAATACGGTGAGGAGCAGGGGGGTGAGCGAACGCAGCTGCATGGCAAGCATCTCCGGAAAAGGGTCGGCGCAACGCAAATGGGGATGGCATCTCGCCATCCCCATAACGCGCAAAGCTCCCCGGATGTTCGTCAGTCGCTACGCGAAGGCTGGGCGGAGTTCGGGGAAGAGCTCCAAGCTGAATCGTTCCGCGATCACCTGCCGGGCACGGGCGACGATCTCGTCGGTCGACGGACCCTCGGCGTACATCTGAAGCGCGCGGGCGCGGACCTCGGCTGCCGACGGGAGGTGCGGGAGGTGTGGGAGGTGCAGCTGCAGCTCGGCCCACGCTTCTTCGGCCCGCGTTTGGCCGGCAGCGAGCTTTGCCCGCATCTCGATCACCTTGGGGTGCGCGTCGAAGCTGTCGCGCGCATTCGCGCGCGCCTGAGCGACCTGGGCGGCGAACGCACCCGAGGGGAATCGTTCGGCGAGCTGCCGCGCGACGCGCTCGAGGACCGCGGTTCCCACACGGCGCTCGTTGCGGACGACTTCCACCGGCGGCTCACCGAGATCCCACACGAGCCCCACCCAACTCATGGCCTTGAGCGCATAGTACGTGATGTCGATCTCGTACCAGCGGAAGCCCTGGCGCGTCGAGCGCTGATACGCATGGTGGTTGTTGTGCCACCCTTCACCGAGCGTGATCAGGGCAAGCCACCAGTTGTTGCGCGAGTCGTCGCCCGTCACGTAGCGCTGGTTCCCGTGTACGTGCGCCAACGAGTTGATGAAGAACGTGCCGTGGTACAGGAAGACGGTGCTCAGGAAGAACCCGATCAGCAGGCCCGGAAGGCCGTCGATCAGGAAGCAGATCACGCCGAGCACGACAGCAGGGACCAGTTGGTGCCGGTCAAGGAACATGAGCTCTGGGTACTTGGCGAGATCGGGGACCTCGTCCAGTTGCGTCGTGTCATGCTTCTTGTCGAAGATCCAACCCATATGCGAATAGAAGAAGCTGCGGTGCACCGGAGAGTGCACGTCGAGTTCGGTATCTGAATGCCGGTGGTGATGGCGATGGAGCGCCGCCCACCACAGGACCGACTTCTGCGTCGAGCTCATCGCCAGGAAGGCGAAGAGGAACTGGCCGGCGCGCGACGTCTTGAAGGAGCGGTGCGAGAAGAAGCGATGGTAGCCCGCCGTGACGCCGAACATCCGGACGACATAGAGGGTGATCGCGAGCACCACCGAGGTCGTCGTCACACCGGTCCAGAACGCGGCCAACGGCGCGAGGTGGACGAGGATGAACGCCACGGTGTTCGGATAGATGATGTCGTCGTGGAACTCGCCGGCAGTGCTGCTCAAGATCCCATCCGCGCGTAATAGTTGAGAACGGCTATCATCTGAACCTAGTCACTCAAGCGACCTTCTCCAACCAATTCGCAACGCGACCTTCCATGTGATAGGTCGGTGCCCATAGCGGTCCTGACACCCAGCCGACGTGTCCCCCCTTGGGAGTGAACTCGACCGTCAGGTCTTCATTACAACGCGCGACCTCGCGAACTCGTTCGAGGACGACCGATGGAAGGAAAGGGTCATTGACCGCGGAATAGAGCAGGGTCGGTACCCTTATGCTCGGCAGGAAATGAATCGAACTGGAGCGGGAGTAGTAGTCGGCCGCGCCCGAGAAGCCATGCACGGGTCCGGTGAAGACATCGTCAAAGTCCCAGAACGAGCGCGCCACGTTCAACCGCTCTCGATCCACCGGCAGGTGCGGATGGCGCTCGAGGGTCGCGAAGGCCTTCTGTTTGAGCAGACGAACGAAGTGGCGGACGTAGATCCGCGAGAAGCCCTGCTCCAGAAAACGGCTTCCGGCACCCAGGTCGAACGGTGTCGAGATCGCGGCCGCGCGCCGGACCTCGACTGGGACAGCACTGCCCTGCTCTCCGAGCCATTTGAGGAGCACGTTCCCGCCGAGCGAGACGCCGGCGATGAGTATCGGCCGACCTGGTCGGTCGGTGACGAGGCGACGGATCACCTGATCCAAGTCGGTCGTCTCTCCTGAGTGATAGAGCCGCGGTACAGTGGGGATCAGTCCATCGCAGGTGCGGAAGATGAGCATCGACGCTCCCCAGCCGCGCGCACGCGCCAGATGCATGAAGCCCTGAGCGTACTTGGAGTGCACCGTGCCTTCGAGCCCATGCAAGAGCACGAGCATCGGCGCGTCGGGGGATCTCGCGTCCACTCGCGCGACCGAGACGGCATCGCCGTCGGGGGTCGGCCACCGCTCAATCCGATCGTGCGCGTCAGGGATGCGGCGCGCGAGCTTGCCCCAGATCGTCGGGAGATGGGGACCGGGCAGCCACCAAGCCGGCTGAAAGGGCGGGTGATTCGGCAGGGGGGACTCGGTAGATTCCGGTGTTCGCCGCGCTCGGCCGGGGTGGCCACTGAGAAGACTGAATATCGGGGGACGACCGGGTGGAAGTGCAGGTGTTCGGGACCCAGAAGGATCAGGACACGCGCCGAACGCTCCGGTTCTGGAGCGAGCGGCGTGTGAAAGTGCACTTCGTGGACCTCAAGGAACGCGCGGCCAGCAAGGGTGAACTGCAGCGGTTCGTGCAGAAGTTCGGGCTCACGGCATTGATCGACAAGGAATCAAAGCGATACCAGGAGCTCGGGTTGGGCGTGTCGCGCCTTTCCGACGAGCGCTGGCTGACGATGCTCTCCGAGGAACCTCTCTTGCTCCAGCAGCCCCTCACGCGGTTCGGCGGAAAGCTCACGCTCGGCGTGGACGAGACCACATGGACCAGTTGGGTCGAAGCGGAGCGGGTTCGATGATCTGGGCCTGGGGCGGGTTCCTGCTCTTGATCGGGCTCGTGCTCGCGCTCGATCTCGGCGTGTTCAACAAGAAGTCGCACGCGCCAACGCTGCGTGAGGCGATGATCTTCACCGCAGGGACCGTGGTGCTGGCGATCCTCTTCGCCGTCTTCGTATATGCGGCCTACGAGGGACACTGGCTCGGGCTCGGGAAGGCCGTCGACGCGGTCGACGGCCAGTTGAACGGCGGTCGACTGGCCGCGGTGAAGTTCCTCACCGGGTACGTGGTGGAACTCAGTCTCTCGATGGACAACGTGTTCGTGATCGCGTTGATCTTCGAACACCTTCGGGTCCCGCTCAAGTACCAGCACCGCGTGCTCTTTTGGGGCATCCTCGGCGCGCTTGTGATGCGCGGGACGATGATCGGCGTGGGCGCGCAGCTCGTGGCGCGGTATCACGGGATCCTGCTCTTCTTCGGGGCTTTTCTCGTCTTCACTGGCGTGCGGATGCTCTTTCAGAGCACGCAGGAGAAGGAAGAGGAGGTCGAGAGCTGGGTGACGCGCTGGCTACGCCGGCACTTTCCGGTCACGGACCACTTCCACGAGCATCATTTCCTCGTGGAACTCAACGGGCGCCGGTTCCTCACGCCGCTCGCGGTCGCGCTGGTTCTCGTGGAGACCACGGACCTGATCTTCGCGGTCGACTCGATCCCCGCGATCTTCGCGATCACGGCCGACCCGTTCATCGTGTTCACGTCGAATGTCTTCGCGATCCTCTGCCTACGGTCGCTCTACTTCGGGCTCGCCGGGCTGATCCAGCGGTTCCGGTATCTCAAGGTGTCGCTGGCGCTCGTGCTGGCGATCGTCGGCGTGAAGATGCTGACCGCCGAGTGGATCAAGGAGTGGTTCGGCGATGACGCGAACTTCTGGTTGCTGGGAGTCATCTTCGCGGTCCTGATCGGAGGAGGGGTTGCCAGCTGGATCGCGGATCGGCGGCAAGGCCCTGGCGGTCCGGACGCTGGGATAGCGGAGTCGGCCAGCTCGTCGTGATCTTCGTTGGCGCTCGGCGCGCCTAGCGCCGAAAAACGCAAGACAATGTTGTGGAACGGGTTACAATTTTCTAGATTATAGAATATGCCCGTGACAAGAACCTCCCCATTCGACGTCGCGCTCGCGCTTCGCCTGACCTCTGAGTCGGGTACGCTGGTCGAGCTCGCGCACGAACTTGGTGTGGTACCGAGTCAGGTGCACGCCTCGCTCAGGCGGTTAGGAGTCGCCGGCCTCCTGCGGCCGAACGCCAGAGCCGCCAATACGAGGGCCCTCTTCGAGTTCGTGACGCACGGCGTTCGGTACGCCTTCCCGGTCGCGAAAGGCCCCTTGGCCGCGGGCGTGCCCACAGCGTACTCGGCCGCCCCACTCTCCGCCGACGTTGATGCGATCGACGTGGTGGTCTGGCCGGCGCCACGGCACCCGGCGGCCGTACAGGGCTTCTCGATCGCCCCGCTATACCCGGCGGCTCCCCTGCTCTATGAACGCCACCCTGCGACCTATCAACTCCTCGCGATCACCGATGCGCTGCGCCTGGGCGATCCGCGCACCCGCGTCATCGCACGCGAGCGGCTGGAGCAGCTCCTCGGGGTACGCGCGTAGCTGCCCGCGTTCTCGCGACCACCGGACGACGATGGCAGCCGTCCAGATGGTCGTTCACCAATCCCATCGCCTGAAAAAGCGCGTACATCGTTGTTGGCCCTACGAAGCGCCAGCCGCGCTGCTTGAGCGCCTTGGACATGGTCACTGATTCCGGGACGATGCTCGGGATCGCGGCGCGTGTCATCACCTTTGGACGGTCGACGGTCGCGGGCTCGAAACTCCAGATGAATGCGGCCAGCGACCCGAACTCCGCACAGAGCGCATCGTAGCGCTGCGCGTTCCCGATCACCGCCTCGATCTTCCCTCGGTGCCGCACAATGCCCGCGTCGCCAAGCAGCCGCGTGATGTCGCGCGCGCCGAAGCGCGCCACCCGTGCGGGCTCGAAGCCTGCGAAGGCCGCGCGGAAGTTCTCCCGCTTGCGGAGGATCGTGATCCAGCTCAAGCCGGCCTGAAATCCCTCGAGCGACAGCTTCTCGAAGAGCCGCACGTCGTCGGTGACTGGAGTGCCCCACTCGGTGTCGTGATAGCGCACGTAGAGCTCGTCGGAGCCGCACCACCAGCACCGCACGACGCCCCGCTCGTCGCGCTGGAGCCCCTTCGACAGCCGAGCGCTCACGCGAAGTCCCTGATCTCGAGGAACTTGGTCACGGTCTCTGGGTCGGTGATCAGCTCGAGCCAGCCCGGCCGCAGCGCGAGCCGCACGATGATCGTCGACCCCTCGCTGGCGACGGCAATGGCATCGGTGAAGTCGCACTTGGCGACCGCAGACTCGGGGATCTCGATCGCCGGACTTCCGCTGAACTGGATCGAATGATCGGGCCCGAGATCCGGTCGTCGTTCGAGCCAGGTCACCCCGCGAAAGACCGTGACCTCGTTCGCGTGCGAGGTGAACGCCGAGTCACGGGCAGGTAGCGCCGATTCCCCGAGCGTGAAATCGGCTACGAGGCACGACACTTCGAACCCGGTCTCGATCTCGGCGCGGTCGACATGCGCACGCACGGTGCCTCCCTCACGCAGCCGCACCCGGAACTCACCCTCGGCGATCTCCCACCCGGCCCAGCCGCGGCGCAACCGCCGCAGCGCGTCGAGCGAGTCGACGTCGGCAATGAACGAATAGTCGCGACGAGTCATGGCCAAGAACGATAGTCGAACCGAGTCGCGTCAGAAGACGACCAGCACCACACCGACGACAACAAGAATGCCGATGACGTCCATCGCGAGGCCGGCACGTGCCATGTCGCGTACGGTCACCTCACCGCTTCCGAAGACGATCGCGTTCGGCGGCGTCGCCATCGGCAAGGCGAATCCGATCGAGGCGGAGAGGCCCACGAGCATCATGAGCATGAGCGGCGGCTGGTCGAGGGCCTGGGCGAGCGAGACGGCGATCGGCATACCCATGGATGCGGTCGCGGCATTCGA
>JANOWT010000103.1:0-1698 GCA_031418115.1 Gemmatimonadota bacterium | reverse complement strand
CGGTTGGGACAACGTGCAGATCACGAGCGTCTCAGCCGCCGCCGACAAGCCGGCCGAAGGACAGCGGCTCGGTGCATTCGCGGCGCGCGTGGGGCAGGATCCGTACGCGCTGACCATCGCGATGCTGCGCCGCAATCGTGGCTCCGTGGGTATGATCGGCTTCGCCATGAGCGAGGAGAATCTCGAACGGATACTCCAGCACGAGTGGGGAATGGTCGCGTCCGACGGCGGCTCGCTCGCGATGAGTGGTCCGGCACGACGGGGCGTGCCGCATCCGCGCGGGGCAGGGAGCTTCGCGCGCGTGCTCGGTCGCTATGTGCGCGAGCGGAAGGCGCTCACGCTGGAGCAGGCGGTACGGAAGTGCAGTGCGCTCCCCGCGTCTCGCGTGGGGCTCACGGACCGCGGGATCCTGCGTGTCGGAGCGATCGCCGACGTGGCGGTGTTCGATGCCGATCGCGTGATCGACCGCGCGGACTTCGCGGATCCGTTCCAGTACGCGGAGGGGTTCAAGGCGACGGTGGTGAATGGAGGCGTGTCGTTCCTCGACGGGGAGCGGTTCGCCCGGAGCGGACGCGCAATTCGGGCGAAGGTGTGAGGATGGAGGATGAAGGTGGAAGGCTGAAAGGCACCGAACGTCCGCGTGCCTCAGGCTGTTCGACTTTCTTCCTTCACCCTTGAGCCTTCATCTCGCGACGTCCACCCCTCCCGCCTGCTGCCCCACCTCCACCGTCGCCACGCGCGTGAGTGTGCGCAGATCGATCACATCGACCGTCGCCTTCTCCGACCCCACGCCCTCGTTCGTGACGAACGCGTAGCGGTCATCGGCCGTCACGGCCACCCCATGCACGACTCGCTTTGACGTTGCGATGCGCGCGAGTTCCTTCCCGCTCACCGCATCGAACACCGAGACTGACTGCCCGCGCTTGTTCGTGGCGATCACCCGCGTGCCATCATGCGTCACCGCGAGGTTGTAGATCCCGGCGCCCGCAGGTATCCGTCGCACCAACTGCCACGTCGCGACATCGATCTCCACCAGCTCGCTCGACTTGTTGCACGCCACCCAGATGCGCGCGCCGTCCATGCTCGGCTGCGCCCAAGTCGGTGAGCAGCCCACGTCGCCTGGCTTGGGCGGTTCCATGCCGTGGCCGCCCATGTCGTGGTCGGTGCGCGCGGCGGCACCACGAAGCGGCGGCGCGCCAATCATCCCCATCTCCTTGCCCTGCGTGAGGAAGAAGTGCCGCGCCACGCGGAAGGTGCGTGCGTCGATCTCCACGAGCTCCTCATCCATCATGCAGGCCGAGTAGTGCTTGGTGCCCTGCGGGTTGAGGCGTGAGCCGTGCGGCATGGTGCAGGTGGGGATGCGCGCGATCTCGAGCATCTCGCTCGTCTCGACCACCGACACGCTCGACGGCTCCATCTCGCCATGCAGGTTGAAGTTCACGACCCACGCGAAGAATCCGTCGGGGCTCACCTGCACCGTCGCAGGAAAACTCCCGAGCTCCACACGACCGACGGGTTCGTTGGTGGAAGCGCGGAACTTCCAGAGACTGCCGAACGGGTTGCCATGCGCCGTGGAGACGAAGTAGGACTCGCCACTCGGTGCGACCGCGACGCCGTGCGGGCCATCGGGATCCATGAGCGACATCCCCACGGGAATCGTGCGTTCGACCGAGGCTCCCGACGGACCGAAGCGCACGA
>JANOWT010000102.1:0-11388 GCA_031418115.1 Gemmatimonadota bacterium | reverse complement strand
CGTCGGCTTCACGAGGATGTCGACGAGCGAATCGACCTGTGCGAGTTCTCCCGTGAGTGAGCGGACCACCGCTGCTCCACCACTGTCCGGAATGGCCTGTGCGGCGCGCCGCCGTGCCTCGAGCTCGGCCTTGCGACCGTCGAGCGCGCGTAGCGTGTCGTTCGCGAGCGACTGCAGGTCGCGCAGTTCCCCGGCGAGCATGAACTGCTCGCGCAGAGCCGCTGGCGTGGTGCGCGAGGTCGGATCGACTCGCACGTCGAGTGGCTGCTCCATCCGTTGGTCACCGACGATGAGTCGCACCACGTACCGACCAGGGAGCGCACGCGGACCGGCCGGCGCGCCGAAGAACTGGATGGCGGGATCGTCTGGGTCGATCGGCCGCCGCTGACGCGGTCCTTCGTAGCCCAAGTTCCATGAGGTGCTGTTGATGCCGGCCTCACGCGGGATGCGCGCGAGCGTGCGCACGACCGTTCCGGCGGGATCGAGGATCTCGAGTCGTACCGGCACATCGGCCGCCGGCTTGGTGCGCAGCGAGTACCTGATGATCGCGCCGTAGGCCGGGTTGGGGCCTTGGAAGAGCGAGTTGCCGAGCGAGCCCTTGTTCTGCTTGGTGGCGAATCGCGTCGCGGTGCGCATGCCGAAGAGGTGCACAGGCTTGGTGGTCGCGGGCGCGAGCTCCTGCATCACCGACGCATCGTCGAGAATGAAGATGCCGCGACCATGTGTGGCGACGATCAAATCGTTCTCGCGTTTGTGCACCAGCACTTCATGAACAGGCACCACAGGCAGGTTGCCACCCATGCGGAACCAGTTGGTCCCTCCGGTCACACTCACGTAGAGCCCGGTCTCGGTTCCGGCGTAGAGCACATCGGGGTTCTTGGGGTCCTCGCGAAGCACTTGCAGATACGCGCCGTCGGGAAGGTCGCCGCTGATGTTCGTCCACGTCGCCCCACAATCCGCGGTGCGGAACACATACGGCTTGTAGTCATCCATGAAGTGCCGTTCGAAGGTCGCGTATGCGGTGCAGGCCGCACGGCGGCTCGCTTCCACATGGCTCACCACCCCCTCGGGCCCGACGCCCGGCACGTTGCGGTCGACACGCGTCCAGGTGCGACCATCATCGCGCGTGACCTGCAGGTTGCCGTCATCGACGCCGACCCAGATCAGCCCCTTCTGCACCGGCGACTCGGCCACGCTATAGATCGTATTGTAGTACTCTGCCGTCGTCGCCTCGGTGATCACCGGGCCACCGGCCCACCCGTGGCGCGTGGTGTCGTTCTTGGTGAGGTCCGGCGAGATCGTCTCCCATGTGCCGCCGAAGTCGCGCGAGCGGAAGAGCACCTGCGAGCCGAAGTAGAGCGTCTTGCCATCGTGCGGCGAGGCGACGATCGGCGCGTTCCAGTTGAAGCGGTAGCTGAGCGCGTTGACCGGACCACCGTCGTTGCGACGCGGCTGCGGCGAGATGTCCTCCTGCTCGCGTGTGCGCATCTGCGTGCGGAAGATCATGCCGCCCTGCGCGTCGGTCACGAAGTAGTCGGGATCGTCGGGGTGCGTGACCTGGTAGTAGCCGTCGCCGTAGCTGACGAGGTTCCAGTCGTCGACGAGGATGCCGAGTGGATCGCGTGTGCGGTTGGGCCCGACCCAGTTGCCGTTGTCCTGCAGACCACCGCCGAGGAAGTAGAACGGCTCGCGCTCGTCCGCGTGCAGTTGGTAGAACTGCGCCAGCGCGAAGCGGTTGGGGAAGGTCCAGGTCGCGCCCTGATCGCGCGACACCGCGATGCCACCGTCATTCACCTGCCAGATGCGCTTGGGGTCGAGCGGGTCGATCCACATCCCGTGATGGTCGCCGTGCACGTTCTGCGAGAAACGGCGAAAGTTGCGACCGCCGTCGATCGAGACCGAGAGCTGGCAGGCGATCGCGTACATGCGGTCGGCGTTGACCGGATCGACGCGCAGGTCGGAGTAGTAGTAGCCGCGGCACATGGTGGCCGCGTCGTCGCTCACCTTACGCCAGCTCTCGCCATGATCGTCGCTGCGCCAGACAAAACCCTTCTGCGACTCGGTGACCGCGTACACCACATTCGGGCTCGAGGGCGCGACCTTCACGCCGACGCGGCCGAGCAGTGTGGGCAGGCCGCCGCTGAGTTTCTTCCAGGTCGCGCCGCCATCGACCGACTTGAAGATGCCACCCTGTTCGGAGCCGCTGCGAAAGGTCCACTGTTTGCGATCGAAGTGCCACATCACGGCGTAGACGATGTTCGGGTTCTTGGGGTCGACGTCGAGGTCGGCACAACCGTGTCGGTCGTCCACGAAGAGCGACTTGGTCCAGGTAGCGCCTGCGTCGTGCGTGACGAACACGCCGCGCTCGGTGCTCGGACCGCCGATATGCCCCACCGCGCAGGCGTAGACCGTGCGCGGATCGGTCGGATGCACCATCACGCGCGCGATGTGCCGCGTGTCACCGAGGCCGAGGAAGCGCCATGTCGTGCCGCCATCGGTGGACTTGTACATCCCGCGGCCGAACGAGACCGAGTTGCGCGTGTTCGCCTCGCCGGTGCCGACGTAGATGACGTCGGGGTTGCCGGGCTCGAGCGCGAGGTCGCCGATCGAGAGCGTCGGTTGCTTGTCGAAGATCGGCGTCCAGGTGGTGCCGCCGTTGATCGTCTTCCACACGCCGCCGGCCGCAGTGCCGACGTAGACGATGTTCGGGTCGCCGGGTACGCCTTCGACGTCGGTGGAGCGTCCCATCATGTTCGCGGGGCCGATCGCGCGGAACTCGAGGCGCTGGAGTGCCGTCGTGTCGACGGCGGCGACGGCGGCGATGGGCCTGGCCGGCGCGGTGGCAGGACGCTGTGCTGCAAGCGGGAGCACTCCGCTCGCGGCCATGCTGAAGAGCGTGGCGCGTACGAGCTGGTGGGTGAGGATCGGCATGGTCGACGAAAGTGGGAGTGGGCGGCCTCGACTGCTGCGACGATGTTGCGCAAAGGCGGTCGAGGCCGCAAGAGCGCGGCTTGCGCGTCCCTTCCAGTCGCACGAACATCATGGCGGTCAGAACATTCCTCTCGCCGGAGTCTCCCCATGCGCCGCCCACTGTCCGTCGTCGCGTTGATGATCGCCGTTACGCTCATAGCCTGCGCTGGGAGTGGCGCGCCGGCGGCGAGGACCGCGGGCACCGCCGGCTCTGCGCCGCGCCCAGTGCGCGGCAGCCTGAACCTCATCACCAACTCGGAGATCGAGACGGCGGGCAACGATGTCATCAGCGCCTACGAGCTGGTGCAGCGGCTGCGCCCTGGGATGATGCGCGCGCGCAATCAGACCGCCGGCAACGTCGGCGAGGGGAACGCCTTCGGCGTGATCGCCTATGCGGACGAGGTCCGCCTCGGTGACGTCGAGCAGCTCCGTACGGTCATGCGCGGGACGGTGCGTGAGATCCGCTTCGTGAGTGCGACCGACGCGACCACGCGCTGGGGCACCGGCCACAGCAATGGCGTGATCCAGGTGATCCTCAAGCGCTAACACACATCGCACACATCGCACACATCGCACACCGCACATCACGTGCGGGGCGTGGGCGCGGCAGCGCTCAGCGCGGGTCGTGCGACATCGCGCGATGATCGATGCGCTGGAAGGCGAGGAACTCGTGCACCGCCCTGATCGCCTCCGGGCCGCGCGTGACGATGCGCACCTGCGCGCCGCGCGGCAACAGTTCGACGATATAGCTGATCTCGGCGCGACGCACGGTCATCACCGACGTTCCGGGCACCGTCGTCATGCCGTGCACCATTCCGGGAAGCGTGAAGTCGCCCTTCACGAATCGATCAGCGATGTCGCGCATGTGCGCGCGAATGGTCGCCTCGCCTGACGCGTCGGCGTAGTCGCCTTGTAGCACGATGCGCCCGCCGTCGGGGAGCGACTCGAATCGGTGCGTCGACGTGAATTGGTCCACGCCCATCACCTGCGCTCCGCGGGCCTGCACGCCGGCGAAGGTCGTGTCCGCGGCGGCAGCCCTCGTGAAGCGCCAGACCACTCCCGGCGCAACGATCAGATCGAGGTCGCGATCGGCGGTCCACGCGAACCGGATGAGCGCCGGAGGGCGTGACGCGCGGCTGTCGGGCCAATAGAGCAGCGAGTCGCCGGTCACCTGCACGCGACCCTCGGTATCGAGGCGCATTCCCTCGGCCGGCGGCGTGCTCGACTGGAATCGCATCGTCATGCGGCCACTGTCCGGCGCCGAGAGACGCAGCTCGAGCGTGCCACCGAGGATCATCGAGCCCGAGCCATCGGGGTTCGGTGCTGGCATCGCGTTCCCGTTCAGCGCTCGCAGTACGAAACTGCCGCCGATGGTGCGAGATGCCTGCTGCGCAGGGCCGACGTGCGCGGCGTGGTCCTGGGCGAGCGCGGCGGAGGTCGTCGCGAGACCGAGCGCGCACAGGGGGAGGACGATGCGTCGGATGTTCATGGTGTGTATCAGCTTAGGCATGACCGCCGGGGAGCGGCAGGGTGCGGCTTGACAGTACGATACCGCAATGATATCATATTGCTAACACCCTACCGGAGCTCCTACGATGTACCGCGAGAAGCCCTACCCCGCATCCAACGGACTGGTCGCCCTGCTGACGCTCATCGCCATCGACCTCGGCGCACTGGCAGTGATGGTCTCCGAGTTCCAGGCCCAGCGCGAAGCGACCGGTCTGCTGGCGACCGTCGTGCTCACCGTGGCGTCGTTCATGTTCGCGGGGCTCTTCATCGTGAACCCCAACGAGGCCAAGGCGCTCGTGCTCTTCGGCACCTACAAGGGCTCGGTCATCAAGGACGGCTTCTGGTTCGCCAACCCGTTCATGACCAAGAAGGCGATCTCGCTCCGCGTGCGGAACTTCGAGACCGCCAAGCTCAAGGTGAACGACAATCATTCCAACCCGATCGAGATCGGCGCGATCGTGGTGTGGAAGGTCATCGACTCCGCCGAGGCGTTGTTCGAGGTCGACGACTACACGCGGTACGTCGCCGTGCAGTCCGAGTCGGCGCTACGCGCGGTCGCCACGCAGTATCCCTACGATTCGCACTCCACCGGCGAACTCTCCCTCTCGACGCACACGACCGAGGTCTCGCAGGCGCTCGAGAAGGCTCTGCTGGAGCGGCTGCTCAAGTGCGGCGTCGAGGTGATCGAGGCGCGGATCTCGCACCTGGCGTATTCGCCCGAGATCGCCGCGGCGATGCTGCAACGCCAGCAGGCGAGCGCGATCATCGCAGCGCGGCAGAAGATCGTCGAGGGTGCGGTGGGCATGGTCGAGATGGCGCTCAGCATGCTCAGCGAGCGCGCGATCGTCACGCTCGACGACGAGCGCAAGGCGTCGATGGTGAGCAACCTGCTCGTGGTGCTCTGCTCGGAGCGATCGACGCAGCCGGTGGTGAATGCGGGCTCCCTCTACACCTGAGGTCGGGCGAGCCGTGGCGGAGAAGAAACCGTTCCTGTTGCGCGTCGACCGCGAGCTGCTGGATTCCCTCCAGCGGTGGGCGACCGATGACCTGCGCAGCGTGAATGGGCAGATCGAGTATCTGTTGCGAGATGCATTGAAGCGCGCGGGGCGGTCGTCGAAGAGCGTCGCCCCGGGTGCTCCCCGCACGAGCAAATAGGAGTAGCAGATGCAGGCCGTGTCCGTAGAGTCCTCATCACAGTTCATCCCGTGGTCGATCACCGTCGCCGTCGGCATTCTCGTCGTGGCGTTCGCCGTGATCCGGCGCGTCCGGTGGAGCGGGGACGACGAGGTCACCGCGCGCCGTTCTCGCCCACGACTGGCCTCCCGGCAGCGCATGGCACTGATCACCGCGCTGGTCCTGGTCACCTCGGGGCTCTCGCTCATCTTCTCCCGCCGACGTACGAGCGGCGCGGCCGGGTCGCTCGGGGACAGTCTCTCGGTGGCGTCCGATCAGGCGACCCGTGGCGCTCCGATCGTCGTGATTCTCGCCATCGGGCTGGCGGCCGTGGTCGTAGTCACTCTACTCAAGCTGCGCGATGGAGAGCGTTGACATGTCGCGATCGAATCACATGCCTGTCGGGCACCGCACCGGTGCGGCGGTTCTCACAGCGATCACACTCGCCGCACTCCTGCTCGCCGGCGCCCTCCCGGCACAGGAGCCGACCCGCACGGCCGCGTACCTGATCCTCCGCGGCAACGACACGATCGCGGTCGAACGGGTGAGGCGCGGCGCCAACGCCGTGTCGGCGGTCGTTGCGTCGCCCAACCAGCCGAGCATCGAACTCGTGTTCACGCTCGGCGCCGACCACGCGATCACGGCGACGTCCTTCGTGGTCCGCGGCGCCAACGCCTCCGCCGACGCCGCGCCGCTGCAGACCGGGACGATCACGATCATCGCCGATAGCGCGCACCTCGAGATGCGGGGCGGCGGCAGCTCCCGTTCGATGCGCCTCGGCACCAAGGCCGGCGCAATGCCGATCACGAACAACGACTTCGTGATCGTGGAGCAGATGGTGCGGATGGCGCGCGCGCGCGGCGCGAAGTCGCTCACGCTGCCTCTCTTCTCGATGGCCGGAGGGGCGACGGTCGAAGGCACGCTCGAGTTCTCGAGCCCGGACTCTGCCCGCTTCAAGGTCGCGACGAGTGTGATCGACGTTACGCTCGACGCGGCAGGGAACGTCACCGGCGGCGTGATTCCCGTGGCGGGATTGCGACTCGTGGTCGTCGAAGGCGCCGCCGCCAACGCGATCACGCTCGGCCGCGCCGACTACTCGGCGCCGATCAGCGCGCCCTACACCGCAGAAGAGGTCTCGGTGCGCACACCGGCGGGCCACCTGCTCACAGGTACGCTCACGCGGCCGAGCAACGTGAGTGGCCGTGTGCCGGCGGTGGTGACGATCACAGGGTCTGGGGCGCAGGACCGCGATGAGTACCTTCCGTTCGCCGGTGGAGTCCGACTCTTCCGGCAGATCGCAGACACGCTCGGGCGGCGTGGCATCGCCGTGCTGCGGCTCGACGATCGCGGCGTGGGCGGCTCGGGCGGCGACGTGAACGGCACGAGCGCCGACTTCGCCGACGACATTCGTGCCGGCATCGCGTACCTGCGCTCGCGCGCCGACATCGACCCCGCTCGGATCGCGCTGGTCGGGCACTCCGAGGGGGGAGTGATCGCGCCGATGGTCGCGCGTACGGAAGAGAAGCTCGCCGCGATCGTGCTCATGGCCGGCCCCGCATACACGGGCCGCCAGATCATCGATTACCAACTGCGGAACCTCGTGATCGGTGACACCGCGATTCGCGCCGCGGCGAAGGACTCGGCGGCTAAGGCCTCCCTGGCGGCATTCGATTCGACCGCGGGCAAGGCGCCGTGGATGAGGTTCTTCCTCACGTACGACCCGCTCCCCACGGCACGCGCAGTGAAGCAACCGGTGCTGATCCTGCAGGGCGCGACCGACCAGCAGGTGCGCCCCGAGGAGGCGACGATGATCGCACGCGTCATGGAGGCTGGCGGCAATCGTCGAGTCACGTCGCGCCTCTTCGCTGACCGCAATCATCTCTTCCTGCGCGACCCGAGCGGCTTCCCGGGCGGCTACGACAGGCTCACCGATCCGCGTGTCGACGGCGAAGTACTGGGTACACTCGCCGATTGGCTCGCGACGACCCTCCGCGTGACACCAAACGCCCGGTGAACCGTAGATTGGGGACACCCTCGACCTCAGGTGCTTCGTAATATGAAGATCGTTCCGGCGCAGGCGGTGGCAGTGCTCGTTCTCGCTCTCGTCACACCGCATGCCGCGCAGTCACAGGCGCCCGCCGCGTTGCCAGCACCCGCTTGGGCCGCTGCCTTGGACTCCGCGATCGCCGCCGAGATGGCGCGCACCATGACGCCCGGCGCACAGGTCGCCGTCGTCGTCGACGGCAAACTGGCCTACTCACGCGGCTACGGCGTCGCTGACATCGAGTCGGGACGCGCCGTCACGGAGCGCACGCTCTTCCGCGTGGGATCGGTCACCAAGATGATCACGGCGGCGGCACTCACGCAGCTCGTTGCCGACGGCAAGCTCGACTTGCAGGCGCCTATCTCGACCTACGTCCCTGAGCTCGCCGGCAAGCGCGTGGGCACGGTCACGACCCACCAACTCCTCACGCACAACGCTGGCTGGCTCGACAACGCCGTCGCCTACGGCCGCATGGGTGAGGGCGCGCTCGGCGAGGTGATGCGCGTGGTGAACGACACACTCTTCTTCACCGAACCCGGGCGCGTGTACTCGTACTCCAACCCCGGCTACTCGATGGCCGGCTACGTGGGCGAGATGGCCGCGAAGCAGCGGTTCGGCCTGACGGTCGACCAACTCGTGCTGCGCAAGATGGGAATGCCGCTCGCGACGTTTCGTCCGCTCGAGGCGATGACGCAGGACTTCTCACAGGGTCATGTGGGGGTGACTGGGAAGCCGGGAACGATCGTCCGCCCATTCACGGAGAACACGGCGCAATGGACCGCGGGATTTCTGTTCGCGAGCGCCGGCGAACTCGCGCGTTTCACCATGGCGATCATGGGTGAGGGAATGCTCGACGGCCAGCGCGTGCTCGCTGAGGAGGCCGTGCGCCGCATGACGACGGGGCACCAGGCGATCCCAGGCACCACGACCGCGAAGTACGGCTATGGCCTGAACATCGGAACGGTCGGAACGGAGCGCGTGTGGCGACATGGCGGGTCGATCAACGGATTCGACGCGAGTGTCGCGATGTTCCCCGACCGCAAACTCGCCGTGATCGTGTTCGACAATCGCGGCGGTGCACCGATGCAGGGCATCACTGATCTCGTCGCACAGCGAGCGGCAGGGATCGCACCGGCGCTGCCTCCCACGCTTCCTCCTGAACGCGATCCGACGGCGGCCGAGCGCGCGCAGCTCGTGGGCACGTACAAGATGGGGGTCACCACGGTCGTTCTCGTCGAGCAGGACGGCGCGCTGCGATTCCAACAGGGACCCATGACGGCGCCCACGCGGTTGGTCGCCGACGACCGGTTGGTGATCATCCCGCCGCAGGGCGAGAAGGTCACGCTGCTGCTGGTGCGCGGTGCGAGCGGCCGCGTGGAGTTCCTGCATCAGGGCGGGCGGTCGCTGGCGCGCCAGCCGTAGCGCTCGTCATGTAGCGCTCGGCTCGTAGCGCGACGCGTCTCGTACGACTACCCCAGCGTGTCGCTACCGCCGGAACGGATCGCGGAAGCGCGCGTCGGTCACGACTGACGTGTCGCGCAGCGTCTTGAGGAACGCAACGACCGCCGCCTTGTCCGCCGCTGAGAGATTCAGTCGGCGAGGCGTGCCGTTGGGGTTCGCCAAGCGAGGGTCGAGCGCCGGGCCGGGCTGCACGGCCGAGTCGTAGAACTCCACGACCTCCTCGAGTGTCGCGTGGCGACCATCGTGCATGTAGCGGCTGCCCATGCCGACGGTCTTGAGCGACGGCGCGCGGAAGATCCGCGTCTCGCCGGCGTCGAGCCCGTTGCTGCGCGAGTTGGCCTCGAGTGAGAACGAGGGCGGTACATGGCAGCCGGCACAGCCGAGCCCATTCGCCTGGGGAGGCGCGAGAAAGAGTTGCTGCCCGCGCGACTCCTCGGCCGTGAACCCGGGCATGGGCTGTTGGAATGGTGCGCCGCCGCCTGAGGCCGCGACCGCGACGTCCCAGCGACTCTGCACCGAGACGATGGTGCGCACGTACTGCGCGAGCGCGCGCTGCACGCGGTCCTGTGTGACGGCGGCGTTGCCGAACGCCAGCGTGAAGAGCCGGGAGTAGAACGGCACCGCACTCACCTTGGCGATGGCCGCCGCGAGGCCGCCATGCGAGGCGTCGAACCCCATCTCGACGGAGTTCTGGATCGGCTCGATCACCTGCGCCTGGAGACTCGGCGCCCTGCGATCCCAGAAGTACTCGCCGCTCTGGTTGAAGCGCGCGTTCGCGAGACGCATCGTGTGGGCGGTGGTGCGGGCCACGCCTTCGAAGCCCAAGCTGAACTGCGCCGTGTCGCCGAAGGCGAGCGACTGCGCATGACAGCTCGCGCATGAGAGGCTGTCGTTTCGACTGAGCCTGCGGTCGAAGAAGAGCACGCGGCCAAGTGTCGCGCCAGCGTTCGTGATGGGGTTCCCCGCCTCGCCACGGTCCTCGCGCTGCAGCACCTGCGCCGTGTAGAACGCGGGCAGGGTCTGCGCAACATAGTTGGGGAGCGCTCTCGGATCGATGTTGAGCGCCGCCGACACCAGGCCGTTGCCTGCGGTGTCGACGGTCGGGACGGCGGGCTCCATCGGAATCACCGCGGTGCCAGTCACGTCGCTTCCGCCGCAAGCAGCAGCGATGACGAGGACGGTGGCGAGCCATGCGGGCGAGTGACGAGGGATCAGCGTCATAGTGGGAGCGAAGAGTTGCAAGGCAGACGCGTGACTGCCTCATTTGTTAATCGCGAGGCAGGCTCGGCTAGCGGTAGGTCTCGAAGAACCCCGTGCCTTCGCCCGCGAGTGCGCGTCCGCCCACACGCCCCGTGATCCGCGCCAGCCCCTTCATTTGAATGAAATACGGTCGCGCGACGGGCGAGTCCGAACTCCGTCCACGTCTGTCGATCCGGAGGTCGGATCCGACGGCGTCCTCTATGCTGAGCTCGATTCGAAGCGTGTCGGAGCCGCGCACATCGATCATCGAAGCCCGTGCCGGTACGCGGACCGTCCTGCCGTTCACGACGACAGTGCGTGAATCCTCGTACACGATCTCCTTGGGCCGGAAGAGCGCGCGGAACCCGAGTGAGTCCACGAGGTAGACGAAGAGCGGTTCCCGCACGTCGTCGGGACCGGCGCGCAGCACGCGACCGTACAGCAGCGTGTGGCTCCCGGCGCGCGCGGCGCCCCACTCCCACTCGACGTCGCGCCAGACGCCCCAGTTGTGGTCGTGATACGCCTGACTCGCACTGAACCGTTCGCAGCGCCCGCTCACACAGAGTTCACCGTCCGCCTGGGCGCGGAGCGCGGGCACCGCGTAGCCGCTCACGAGTGCGTCACCGCCGATCGACGTACCGGGGAAATAGGCGCCCGGTGAGGGAGTCAGTGTGAGCGTGATCGTCGCCTGCGCGCCCGTGCCCTCCTCGCGCGCGGTCGCGCTGACGCGGTAGCGTCCGTCTTCGAGTACCTGTACGCGGTCGCCACCGAGTGCGAGATCGGCGCGGGAGGTGTCGAGCGCGATCTGGCTCCGTGACACCGCGCGGACGAATCGGCGCGCCGCTCGTCCCTCCTCGTGGATCGTGAGAAGCACCTGCCCACCCCACTCGCCGTTGGGCACATCGCCGCCGACGGCGAGCGTGAGGAATGCCCAGCGCTTGCGATCGTCCGAGAGGACATTGAAGTAGTGCCACTCACCCCAGGTCGAGCGC
>JANOWT010000101.1:0-51907 GCA_031418115.1 Gemmatimonadota bacterium | reverse complement strand
GACCGTCATGCTGCCGGCTCTCGCGCCCGCGCAGGGGCTCCGGAGTACATCCGTCGCCGTGGCGCTCCAGTCGACGTCCTACTCCTTGGAGACCGCCGGGAACAAGTCCACGGTGGCGCAAACTGCCATCCCGATCGTGTTCGCGCTGCCGTTCAGCGAGCGCTTCACCATGGACATCACCACCGCGTACGCCATCACGGACGTGATCACCGGCGGTAGCTCGACGAGCAGCATCAAGGGCCTCACTGATACACAGGTGCGCGGTAACTACGCGTTCGCCGACCAGACGCTCATCTTCACTTTCGGGTTCAATATCCCGACCGGCCAGTACACGATCCCCGCAGGCCAAGTTGTCGCGGCGGGCCAGATCGGCAACGACTTCCTGGGCTACCCGATCTCGTCGATGGGCAACGGGCTCGCGGGGACCGGGGGCATCGCGTTCGCCCGCGCGATCGGCAGCTGGAACCTCGGCGCCGGCGCGAGCATGCGGAAATCGACCGAGTTCGCCGCGTTCGGCGACGCGAGCGCCGAGTTCCGGTTCCAGCCTGCCGACGAGTACCGCCTCAATCTCGGTCTCGATCGCCCGGTAGGTGACGGACAGGTGCAGCTCGGCCTCTCGTACTCGGCGTTCGGCGACGATGTCGCCGGTGACACGACGATCTACAGCACGGGCGACCGACTGATCGCGTCGGGATCGTGGACGTTCCCTGTGCGCAACAACAGCCTCTCGCTCTCGGGGTGGAACCTGTTCCGCATGGCCGGCCAGCAGTACGCGGGCCCCGCACCGAAGGAGAATATCGCGAGCCTCAACGCCGGCATGAGCATCACTGCAGGTGGGCTGTTGATCCAGCCGAGCGTCGAGATGCGCCTCTGGCAGGTGGGCGGCGTGAAGGCCGGCAACATGTTCAACACCGGTGTGCGGTTACGGTTGAACGCGGGCAACTTCGGACTCTTTCCGTCGGTCGGCTACAGCATCGGCAACCTGTATGACACGGGGAGCGGCATCGCGACGGACGTGACGGGGATGAGGGGTGGGCTGACGGTGCGGTGGAACTGAGAGGTGTGAGGTGTGAGGTGTGAGGTGTGAGGGAAACTGCGAAGTGGGGCGGCTCCGGGGTCGGGGTCGCCTCGCTTCATTCAGGGGTCCGGCGAGCCATGCTTTGATCGCCACGTAGCGCCTCTACAGTCGGCTGGCGAGCACGGTATCTTTCTGACTCGGCGAAGTGCGCAGGGCGCGCCCCTGCCACCTCCCACCTCCCACCTCAGACCTGCAGTTCAATGGCCGGCCACAGCAAGTGGAAGCAGATCAAGCACTACAAGGCAGCAACGGACAAGAAGCGTGGTGCCATGTTCACCAAGGTGCTCCGTGAGGTCACCGTCGCGGCCAAGGCCGGCGGCGGCGATCCCGACGGCAATGCTCGACTGCGTACCGCGATCGAGAACGCCAAGGCGCAGTCGTGCCCCAAGGAGAACATCGAGCGCGCTGTGCTCAAGGGCACCGGTGAGCTCGAGGGCATGGACTACACCGAGGTGCTCTACGAGGCCTACGGCCCGGGCGGCGTGGCGCTCATGATCCAGGCGCTCACCGACAACCCCACGCGTACTGTCGCTGAGGTGCGATTCAAACTCTCCAAGTACGGCGGCAACCTCGGCGCGAGCAACTCGGTGTCGTTCATGTTCGACCGCAAGGGACAGATCTACGTCCCGGCGAACGGGCGCAACGAGGACAGCGTGATGGAACAGGTGCTCGATGCCGGCGCCGAGGACTTCGCGGCGGAGGACGGGCAGTTCGTGATCACCACGGCGCCGTCGGACCTCCATGCGGTCAAGCAGGCGCTCGAGAAGACCGGCCTCGTCGCGACCGAGGCGGAGCTCGCGTGGATCCCCAAGAACACCGTGAAGGTCGAAGGCAGCGCGGCCGATGCGCTGATCAAGCTGCTCGAACAGATCGAGGATCTCGACGACGTGCAGAAGGTCGACGCGAACTTCGACATCGACATCTCCGAGATCACGGCGGGGTGAGCCGCACCGGCGGGCGTACCGGCGTAGGCACTCGCAGCGGCACCGACAGAGCAGCCTCGTGCTGATCCTCGGCATCGACCCCGGCACGGCCGTCACCGGCTACGGTGTGGTGCGCACCGGGACACAGCCGGCGCTCGTGGAGTGCGGAGTGATCCGCACCAAACCGGATCGGCCACTCTCCGCACGGCTCAAGGACATCAGTGACGGCGTGCGCGAACTGCTCGCGCGGCACCAGCCAGACGCGATGGCGGTCGAGGACGTCTTCTATGCTCGCAACGTGCGCACGACGATCGTCCTCGGTCACGCGCGCGGCGTGATCCTGCTGGCCGGTGCCGATGCCGGTGTCGAGATCCACGAGTATCCGCCGGCCGAGATCAAGAAGGCGATCACCGGCACGGGCAACGCGACCAAGACCCAGGTGCAGTTCATGATCACCAAGCTGCTGAGACTCAAGAGCGCGCCCCAGCCCGCCGACGCCGCCGACGGCGTCGCCGCCGCGCTCACCTGTGCCATGCGACAGGCGCTCACGCACGCACTCGCGGCGCGCACGGGCACTCTCGCTCCCCGGAGTGCGCGATGATCGCTCGCATCCAAGGCACGCTCGTCGCCGGCGGCCTCGACCGGATCGAGATCATGACCGCGAGCGGCCTCGCGTACGAGGTGCTGGTTCCGCTCAGCGTGCTCGAGAAGCTTCCCCGAGTGGGCGGCGACGTCTCACTGCACACGGCGATGGTCGTGCGCGAGGATGCGTGGCTGCTCTTCGGCTTCCCGACCGCGGAAGAACGCCGACTCTTCCAGCGACTGATGGGCACCACCGGTGTGGGGCCGTCGCTCGCGATGAACCTGCTCTCCACGCTCACCGGTGATCGACTGGTGCGTGCGATCCGCGCTGGCGATCTGGCGACACTCACGCAGGTCCCGCGCGTCGGCAAGAAGCTCGCTGAGCGCCTTGTGCTCGAGCTACGCGACAAGCTCGAAGGGACGGGCGTCGAGGATCTCGCCGCGCCGAGCCGCGCCACCGCACCGTCCGGCCCCGGCAGCGATGCGGTGCGCGCGCTCGTCGCACTCGGCTACGCTCCGACCGACGCCGAACGCGCCGTGCGCGCCACGCTAGAAGGTGCGCCGAAGGGTGAGTCGACCGCCGATCTGATCCGTCGTTCGCTCGCGGCGATCGCCAAGTAGATTCCCAGCTCATGAGCCGCGCCGAGATCACCACCCCCGAGTCGATCGCCGACGAATCGGTCGTCGAACTCTCACTGCGTCCGCAGCGACTCGCGGAGTTCATCGGTCAGGGCAAGGTGAAGGACGCGCTGCGCATCTACATAGATGCAGCGATGGGGCGAAAGGAACCGCTCGATCACACGCTCTTGTTCGGACCGCCGGGCCTCGGCAAGACGACGCTCGCCGAGCTGATCGCGCGCGAGATGGGCGTGAACATCCACACCACGTCGGGGCCGGCGCTCGAGAAGCCGGGTGATCTGGTCGGGACGCTCACCAACCTGCGGGCCGGCGACATCCTGTTCATCGACGAGATCCACCGCCTCCGCCCGATCATCGACGAGTTCCTCTACCCGGCGATGGAGGACTGGAAGATCGACATCCGGCTCTCCGAGGGCCCCAAGGCGCAGACCATCACGATGCCGATCGAGCGTTTCACGCTCATCGGCGCAACGACACGGCTGGGGATGCTCACCGCGCCGTTGCGTGCGCGCTTCGGGATCGAACTGCGGATGAACTACTACCCGGTGGACGAGATCGAGGAGATCGTGCATCGCACGGCGGCGGTGATCGCGGCGGGGATCGACACCGGCGGTGCGCATGAGCTCGCACGACGGGCACGAGGCACGCCGCGCGTTGCGAACCGTTTGCTGCGGCGCGTGCGGGACTTCGCGCAGGTGAAGGCCGAGGGACACATCACACTCGAAGTCGCGCGCGAGGCGCTCGCGATGCTCGACGTGGACGAGTTCGGGCTCGATGAGATGGACGCGCGGATCCTGCGCGCGATCATCGAGAAATTCGACGGTGGTCCGGTGGGTGTGGGCACGATCGGCGCTGCCGTGGGCGAGGACGCCGACACCATCGAGGAGGTCTACGAGCCGTTCCTCGTGCAGAACGGTTTCCTTCAGCGCACACCGCGCGGCCGCATGGCCACGCCGCAGGCGTACCGGCACTTCGGGTATCAGCCGCCGGCGACGACGCCAGCTCCGCAGGCCGACCTCTTCTGACGCGTTCCGTGCCGCGGCGCGACGCATGAGCGAGCCAACGACGGTCCGTGGTCTGCGCACGTCGGACTACGACTTCGCGCTCCCGGCGGGGCAGATAGCCCAGTCGCCGGCCGCACGACGGGACGAGAGTCGTCTCATGGTCCTCGACCGTGCGGCTGGGACGATCGAACACCGCGTGTTCCGCGAGCTCCCACACTATTTGAACGCCGGCGATGCGCTCGTACTCAACACGACGCGTGTCTTCCGCGCGCGGTTGCTCGGCCACCGCGACTCGGGTGCGAGCGCCGAGGTGTTCCTGTTGCGCGAGCTCAACGACGACACCTGGGAGGCGATGGTGCAGCCCGGCAGCAAGCTCAAGCCCGGGAGACGCGTGCACGTGGCGCCTGGGTTCGACGCCGAGATGCTCGAGGCGACCGCGCGCGGGACTCGTCGGGTGCGCTTGCATCTGTCCCCGGCGCGCGAGAGCACCGAGTCAGCGGGCGAGGGCACCGGTGCATCCGGCGAGGGAACAGTGTCCGCGCGCACGGCGCTCCGCGCGGCGATCCACGCGGCGATCGCGACGCACGGACATATCCCGCTGCCGCCGTACATCGACCGCGCCGACGCGCAGAGCGACGCCGAACGCTACCAGACGGTCTTCTCACGTGAGGAGGGCTCCGTCGCGGCACCGACGGCGGGGCTGCACTTCACGCCGGAGTTGCTCGACCTGCTCGAACAGCAGGGCATACGTCGCGCCGAAGTGTTGCTGCATGTGGGTGCGGGGACGTTCAAGCCCATCGAGGCCGAGGACCCTGCGGAGCACGTGATGCATGAGGAGTGGTACGACCTGCCCGCCGCGACGGCGGCACTGCTCAACGCCACTCGCGTGGGCGGCGGACGCATCTGCGCGGTCGGCACGACGAGTCTGCGCACGATCGAGAGCGCAATGGGTGAGGACGGCCGCTTCCGCGCCGGGAGCGCTGAGACGTCGATCTTCATCCGGCCGCCGTACCGTCCGCGTTCGGCCGACCTTCTGGTGACGAACCTCCACCTGCCGCGCTCGACACTGCTCATGCTCGTCGCGGCCGTCGCCGGGTACGAGCTCACGATGCATGCCTACGATGTGGCGGTGCGGGACGGCTACCGTTTCTACTCGTATGGCGACGCGATGCTGGTCCGATGAGACGCTCATAGGCGCGCGGGCGAGTGCGAATGTAGATTTGCAGACGCACGTACAAGCGGGATCCCCCAAGCGACCGTCCTATGACCATGCTTCCGACCTTCTTCGCCCAGACCACCGCGGCTGCGGCCACCGGCCCTTCGCCTATCGGCTCGTTCGTGATGTTCGGGTCGATCTTCGCGATCTTCTACTTTCTCGTGATCCGGCCGCAGTCCAAGCAGCGCAAGGATCACGAGTCCAAGGTCATGTCGATCAAGAAGGGCGACCAGGTCGTCACCGCGGGCGGGATCGTCGGCGAAGTGATCCACATCAAGGAAGGGCTCAAGGACGGCCAGCCCGTCTCTGGCCTGGGCGATCATGTGACGATCCGCAGCGGTGAGTCGAAGCTCGTCGTGACGCGTGGCCGCATCGCTGCCGTCGGCGGCGACGACGCGGCGCTCTGACATGGCGATCCGCCCCATCACGGTGCTGGGGGCTGCGATCCTGCGAAAGGAGACGACGCCCGTGACCGAGGTGACGGATGACCTGCGCGCGCTCGCCGACGACATGTTCGAGACGATGCGCGCCGCGCAGGGCGTCGGGCTCGCGGCTCCGCAGATCGGCCGCAGCGAGCGGCTCTGCGTGGTCGAGGTGGAGGAGCAGGCGTACGCGCTCTTCAACCCCGAGATCATCGACCGCACGGGCAAGATCAAATGGGAGGAAGGGTGCCTCTCGATCCCCGAGATCTTCGGCTGGGTGGAACGTTCGCAGTGGGTGAAGGTGAGGGCGCTCGATCGGAACGGCGAGGTGATCGAGGTCGAGGGGCGCGACCTGCTGGCGGTCTGTCTGCAGCACGAGATCGACCATCTGCACGGGAAGCTCTTCGTGGACCACCTGAGCTTCCTCAAGAAGCGCGCAGCGATGACGGCGTGGGAAGAGGAGAAGGGAAAGTATCCGGATGGACTGCGGATCCTCACGCCGGGTGAGGATGATCACGACGAGTTGTGATCGAACTACAGATGTGAGATGGGAGATGTGAGGAGGGCGGCCCGGTCGGGCCGCCCTTTCGCATCCTGACCTTTCGCTCATCTTTCAACTTGCATCCTTCGGCCCTCATCCCTCCCCTGTGCGGATCCTCTTCTTCGGGACACCCGACTTCGCGACGCCGCCCCTCCGCGCGCTCATCGGTGAGGGGCATGACGTCGTCGGTGTGGTGACGCAGCCCGATCGGCCGCAGGGACGGTCGCGCTCGACGCTCGTGCCGTCGCCCGTGAAGCAGGTCGCGCTCGAGGAAGGGATCCCGGTGTTCCAGCCCGAGCGGCCGCGTGGCGAGGAGTTCCTCGCACAGCTGCGTGCACTCGAGCCCGACGTCTCGGTGGTCGTCGCGTACGGACACATCCTCAAGCAGGACGTGATCGACCTGCCGCGACTCGGCACGCTCAACATCCATGCCTCGCTCCTGCCGCGCTGGCGCGGAGCGGCGCCGATCCAGGCGGCGATGCTCGCCGGCGATGCCGAGACCGGCGTATGCATCATGCGGATGGTGCTCGGGATGGACGCAGGGCCGGTGCTGCTCTCATTGCGCACCGGGATCGACGATCAGGAGACCGCCGGCGAGCTCACCGAACGACTCTCGGAGATGGGCGCCGAAGCAATCGTCGAGGCGGTGACGATGCTCGATCTCGGCGGCATCGAGGAAATGCCGCAGGACGCGGCGCTCGTGACCTTCGCGCCGAAGATCGATCGGGAGAAGGCGCGGCTCGACTTCACCCGTTCCGCGGTCGAGGTCGTGCGCGCGATCCACGCCTACGACCCCAAACCCGGAGCCTGGGGCATGCTGCGCGGTGGCGAGGTCCGGCTCTATGGTGCCCGTGCGATCAGGGACCAGCACGGCGATGCCGGCGAGGTCCTCGCGGTCGGCGAGATGGGGATGATCATCGCGTGCGGGACCGGCGCGGTCGCGGTGGAGTCGGTGCACCCCTCCGGGAAGAGGCGGCTGGCGGCCCTCGATTGGGCACAGG
Organism: Gemmatimonadota bacterium; assembly: GCA_031418115.1. Classification (GTDB taxonomy): domain Bacteria; phylum Gemmatimonadota; class Gemmatimonadetes; order Gemmatimonadales; family Gemmatimonadaceae; genus Pseudogemmatithrix. The sequence goes on along the minus strand of JANOWT010000101.1, from coordinate 44,501 downwards.
GGCGCGGCGTGGCCGAGGGGGACCGGTGGGAACTCGCAGGGGGACCGCAGGGCTCAAGGTGACTAGATTGCACGGGTATGCCTTCCTCGCTCTCGATGGTCACCGACGCCCGCGTCGCCGCCGCTGACACTCTCGCCGACCTGCGCGGCGGGATGTTGCTCGACGCCGCATTCGACCGTCGCGCCGCAGCACTCGACCCGCGCGATCGTCGCTGGACCCAGGAGCTCGTCTGGGGCATGCTGCGCCGTCGCGGCTTCATCGACCACCTTCTCGCCCCGCGCGTGAAGGGCGGCATCGCTCGGCTCGACAGCGACCTCGCGGACCTGCTGCGACTCGGCACCTATCAGTTGTTCCACATGGGGAGCGTGCCGCCCTATGCGGCGATCGCGCAGACGGTGGAACTTGCCAAGCATCGTCATGGAATGGGGGCGAGTAAGCTCATGAATGCCGTGCTGCGCCGGCTCGACCGCGAGCGGGATGATCTCGCGACTGTGCTGCCGACCGATCCAGTGGAGGCGCTCGCGATCGAGCTCTCGCATCCGCGCTGGCTCGTCGCCCGATGGGTCGCGCGTTGGGGGGCCGAAGAGACGCGTGCGCTACTCGAGTCGAACAATCGCGAAGGCTCGCTGATCGTCCGTCCGTGGGGCGTGGTGCGCGAGCAGCTCGAGGCGATGCTCGAAGCAGCGGGCGTGCAGGTGAGCGACGTGCCACTGGTGAGCGATTCGCTTCAGCTCTCGTCCGGCACTCTGCTCACGTCGCTCGGCGCCTTCCAGCAGGGACGCTGCTTCGTGCAGGATCCGGCTGCGACGCTCGTCACGCAGTACGCGGCGGTCCCGGCGGGCGCGAAGGTCGCCGACCTCTGCGCCGCGCCAGGCGGGAAGACCGTCGAGCTGGCGCGCACGGCGAGTTACGTGACGTCCGCCGATTCGAGCGAGGCGCGACTGCAGCGCTTGCAGGAGACGATCGACCGGCTCGAACTCGACCACGTGACGGCGGTCGTGTGCGATGCACGTGACGCGGCCACGTTGGGGACATTCGATGCCGTGCTTGTGGACGCGCCCTGCACCGGCACTGGCACCTTTCGTCGGCATCCCGATGCACGGTGGCGGCTCCGCGTCTCGGACTTGGCGGTCATGGCCGCGGCACAGCGCACGATCCTGCGCGCCGCAGCCAATGCCGTCGTACCGGGCGGCCTCTTGATCTACTCGACCTGTTCGCTCGAGCCCGAGGAGAACGACGCGCAGGTGGAGGCGTTCCTCGCTGAGCATCCCGATTGGACGCTCGAGCCACCACCCGAGGGTGCCGTGCCGGCCGCGGTGCTCGACGCCGGACGCCTTCGCGTCCTGCCGCAGCGCCACGGTACCGATGGTTCATTCGCGGCGCGTCTGCGCCGGGGAGCACAGTGATGTCGCCGGGGATGTCGCGAAGGATCCGAATCGCCCCGTCACTCCTCTCGGTCGACTTCGGCAAGCTCGCCGAGGAGCTCGCGATGATCGAGGAGGGCGGCGCGGACTGGCTGCACGTCGATGTGATGGACGGCGTGTTCGTGCCCAACATCACGTTCGGTGTGAAGGTGATCGAGACCTGTCGCAAGTTGACCAAGCTCCCGCTCGATTGTCACCTGATGGTGGTCGAGCCCGAGAAGTACTTCGACTCGTTCGTGAAGGCCGGTGCCGCGACGATCACGATCCATGTGGAGACCGCACCGCACCTGCATCGCCAACTGATGCGCATCAAGGAGCTCGGCGCGATGGCCGGTGCGACGATGAATCCGGGCACGTCACTCGAGACCGTCCGCGATATCGCGGCTGATCTGGATCTCCTGCTGATCATGAGCGTGAACCCGGGCTTCGGCGGGCAGAAGTTCATCCCGGCGTCGGTGCAGAAGATCGCGCGCGCCCGTGCGATCCTCGACGAGGCACGGAGCCGAGCGGTGCTCGAAGTCGACGGCGGCATCGCGCGCGAAACGCTCGCCGGCTGCTGGCGCGCCGGCGCCGACACTTTCGTGGCGGGCAATGCGGTCTTCTCGGCCAAGGATCCCAAGGCGGAGATTCGCGCGCTACGAGCGCTCTGCGCGGAACAGGCGTGAACCTTCGCAATCAGTGGCTCGTGGTCGGCGGAGTCGTCTCCGTGTTGGCTGGTGGCATGTGGGTGGTGGCCAGGCAGCTCAACGACGAGCTCTTTCCGATCAGGATCGGCGGAGAGGCGCCCGATTTCAGCGCGGTGACGCTGCCCACGCGTGGCGCGGACACGGCCTCGCGCACTGCAGCGGGGTCCGCCGCAGGAGCCGGCACGAGCGACGTCGTTGCGAAGGGAATCGACGACTATGCCGGCGAGGTCGTGCTGCTCAATATCTGGGCCACCTGGTGCGGCCCCTGCCGCATCGAGATGCCCTCCATGGAGCGGCTCGAGAAGCGCCTTGGTCCCAAAGGACTCAAGATCGTCGCCGTGAGCGTGGATGATCCGGGGATGGAACCACGGATGAAAGCCTTTGCCGAGGAGCTTGGACTGACGTTCGAGATCCTCCACGACGCTCCGGGGAAGATCCGCCAGACGTACCAGACCACCGGCGTCCCTGAGACGTTCATCATCGGGCGCGACGGACTGATCCGCCGGCGCATCATCGGTGCCGACGACTGGTCGAGCGAGGCGAACATCGCGTTCCTCGAGCGGCTGCTCGCGGAACCGCGGCCCTGACAGACGTTGGTCGGGCGCGTGCACACGCGCCGGACCGCCCCACCATGCGCATACTCGGCCTCGAGAGCTCCTGCGACGAGACGTCGGCTGCGGTCGTGAGCGGGACCGCCACAGTGCCCGCGATGGAATCACTCGTGATCCTGTCGCAGGACGTGCATCGCATCTTCGGTGGGGTCGTGCCGGAGATCGCGTCGCGCGAGCATCTCACCGCGATCGTACCGGTGACACGCCGCGCGCTGACGGAGGCGGGATGCACGTTCTCCGACATCGACGCGATCGCGGTGACGCACGCGCCCGGACTCGTGGGAGCGCTGCTGGTGGGAGTGAGCTACGCGAAGGCGCTGGCCGAGTCGCTCGGGAAGCCGGTGATCGGCGTGCACCATATGGAAGGGCATCTCTTCGCCACCGCGCTCGAGCATCCTGACGCCACGCCTCCCTTCACCGCCCTGCTCGTCTCGGGAGGTCACACGCTGCTGCTCGACGTCGAGACCTGGGGCCGGTACCGTCTGCTCGGTCAGACGCGCGACGATGCGGCGGGCGAGGCGTTCGACAAGACCGCCAAGCTCATGGGTCTCCCCTACCCTGGCGGCAAGCACATCGAGAAGCTCGCGCATGAGGGCGACCCGGCGCGCTTCCGGTTCACGCGCCCCATGCTCAACGGCGGTCAACGCCTCGGCGACGACGACTATTTCGATGTCTCGTTCAGCGGTCTCAAGACCGCCGTGCTCCACGCGGTCCGGGCGAGCGACGATCTAGAACGGGACCGCGCGCACATCGCGCGCGCCTTTCAGGATGCGCTCGTCGACACGCTTGTGGCCAAGACCATGCGTGCCGCGCGTGCGTACGGCCGCACGCGCATGGTGCTCGGCGGTGGCGTCGCCTGCAACCGTACGCTCGCCGCGTCGATGCAGCGTGCGGCCGACGAGTTGGGCGGCCGGGTGTTCGCGCCAAGTCCGCGACTCGCGACCGACAATGCCGCGATGATCGCCGCGGCCGGACTCTTCCGCTTCGCACAGGGCCAGCGCGACGGCGCCTCCCTCAATGCCCACTCGTCCCTCCCGATCCCGGGCCTCGTCGCGGTGGATTCGTGAAGCGGCTTGGTACGCGGCTGGGTGACTCGGATGCGTGACGCGGACGCGATCGGCGGATAGGTTTCCTTCATGAATCCGACCACTCATCATCCGTTCGCCTACGACGTCGGCCCGCTGGAGCTCACCGGCTTCGGGCTCGCCATGCTGCTCGCCTTCGTGATCGGCCAGATGGTCGCGACCGAGGAACTCGATCGCCGCGGTTGGGGCTCAGACATCATGGGCGACATCACGGTGGCGGCGGTGGTGGGCGGACTCTTGGGCGCGAAGATCTACTACGCGGTGCTCGTTGGCGACATCAGCGCGATCTTCAGCCGCGCGGGGTTCGTCTTCTGGGGAGGCCTGATGGGCGGCATCCTCGGCAGCGTGATCGTCGTGCTGATCAAGAAGGACAGTTTCGCGAAGATCTCCGATGCGTGCGCTCCCGGACTCGCTGCCGCGTACTCCGTGGGACGCAGTGGCTGCTGGGCGGTGGGCGACGACTACGGCACTCCGTGGAATGGAGCGCTCGCGGTGGCGTTCCCCGAGGGAGCACCGGCGAGCACGGTCGCGAACCTCACCCAGCAGTTCGGCCTCAAGGGCTTCGCCGACATGCCGTCGAACATGGTGCTCGCCGTGCATCCGACGCAGCTCTACGAGGTCGCGATGGGCCTCGCCATGTTCTTCGTGCTCTGGCGCATGCGTGATCACAAGCACGCGATGGGCTGGCTCTTCGGTGCGTACTGCGTGCTGCAGGGCACTGAGCGGTTCATCGTCGAGTTCTTCCGCGCCAAGGACGACCGGTTCTTCGGCACCTTCACCATGGCGCAGATGATCGCGCTGGGGTTCGTGGTGGCCGGCGCGGTCTGGATGCAGATGCGCTCGCGTCCGTCGGCGAGCCAACCGGGGATCCTCACGACTCGAGGATGACCACCGCGCCCGCGGTCTCGTCGGTGTGCGAGAGCGTCAGGTGCACACGTACCACACCGAGCTCGGCCGCGCGCGCCGCCGCGCGACCGGTGAAGTGCAGCACCGGCGGCCCTTCGTCGCCGCGCCGCACCTCGGCCTCTTTCCAGCCGATCAACTTGGCCTCGTCGCTGCCGGTGAGGGCCTTGAAGACGGCCTCCTTGGCGGCGAGACGCGCCGAGAGGTGCATCGCCGGTCGCGCGCGCGCGAGGGCGTACGCCTGCTCATGCGCCGTGAAGAGCCGGTCGAGCGCGCGTTGCTCCTTGCGCGCGAGCATGGCCTCCACGCGCGCGATCGCGACGAGATCGAAGCCGATGCCGAGGATCATCAGGGTCTCCTGAGCACGCGACGCCAGAGCGCGCCGCGGCGTCCGCGTGAGTCACCGAGCACTGGGAGCGCCGCGCGCCACCAATCGTCGGCGGTGTTGAACACCTGCTGCACGGCGAGCACCCAGCGCTCCCACGCTGCCTTGCGGTCGGCGGCGGTGACCGTGCGCGTGGCGACCGCGCTCTGCTGCAGCGCTCTCAGTGCGGACCAGAGCGGCGCGGCGAGCGTGTCGAGCTCGGCCTCGAGCGCGCGACGGTCGGGCGCCGATCTCGCATGGCGTGCCGACGCGAAGGCAACGATCGCCTCTCGCCACTCGCGCTCGAGGCGCGTTGCATCGAAGGCCGCGACCTGCGCCTCGACAGCATGCACCTTGTGCGCCGCAGTCCGCGCCTGGATCAATGGCTTGAATACGCGGTCGTGATCGGAGTCCGGCGCCGACGGCACCGCGAGCGCGCGCAGCGAGCGCGTGAACTCGGGGAGCGTGAACTCAGGCATCGGTCGCGGAGTAGCGGTAGTCTCCCGTGAGCTCGCGGTCGCAGATCGCGGCACGCTGGCCGGTACGGTCCTCGTAGTGCCGCACGAAGTCGGGGAGGCGCTCGGTGGTGAATGACGTTCGCGGCAGCCCGAGCAGTTGGATCGCGTGCTCGATCGCCTCGGGCTCGCCCTCGACCTCGGCGAGCACGTCCATGCGGGGGTACTGCTCCAACCGCACCGTCGCTCCGACCACCGTGTACTGCTCGATCTCCCGGTCGATCTCGCGCGTGATCACGTAGCCCAGCCGGTCGAGCATCAGTGCGAGATCGTCGGGGTCGCCGAGGCTCACCGAGTGCTCCTCACGGACCTTGTAACCGTCCTGATACGTCGTGGGCCCCTTCCAGTCGAGCATCGCGCGCACCGCGGTGTCACGGTAGACGCGGAGTCGCAGCACATGATCGCGAAGCGCGAGCGCTCGCTCGGGGGAGTCGTAGCGCTTGTCCTCGAGCCGGCCCTTGTAGACGAGTCGGGCACCAGCGGCACGCAGCGCGGCACGCGTCGCAGCGATGTCGGGCACGAGTCCCTTGAGCTCGACCTCACGCATGACGGATCGCCTCGAGTACGCGCGCCGTGTCGGTAAGGTCCGCAAAGGTCGCAGCGGGGTCATGCTCGGCGAGCTGCGACACTGTGTAGCCGCCGGTGGCGACGGCGATCGCGCGCGCGCCGACGCCGCGGCCGCAGTGGACGTCGGCGGGCGTGTCGCCGATGATCACGAGTCGGTCGCCCGGCACGTCGTATCCGAGCAGCGCACTGGCCCGCTCGCGCGCGATCGGCGGGAGTTGCGGCCTGTCCTCGTGGTCCGACCCGAATGCGCCGACCACGAACCGGTCGAACTCGAGCTCGACCGCGCGCAGTTTGGCGCGCGCGCCAGTCACGACGTTTCCGGTGAGGAGTCCGAGCACGAGGTCGTCGGCGCGCTCGACCTCGTCGACGATCTCATGGATGCCCGGGAGCGCGTACGCCTTGCGCGTCGCGTCGGCGAGGGCGACGTGCAGCCCGTCGAGGTACCGCTCGAGGACGATCGGCATGCGCTCGTCGATCACCTCGTCGCTGAACCCGTCGGCGCGCATCGTCTCACGGACGATGAGCTTGTCGGTCTTGCCGTCGTAACGGTAGGTCGACGGTCCCGGCGACCCGAACGTCGCGATGAGCGCCGCTTCCATCGCGACGCGGCCCGAGCCGTGGCTGAGGAGCAGAGTCCCGTCGATGTCGAAGAGGACGACCTGCTTCATCGGCGCGAGAGGTACAGACCACCGAGCACTGTCGCGGCGCCGGCACCCTGATAGAGCGTCGGGACCTCATTGAGCACGATCCACGCCACCGCGACCGCGACGATCGGCTGGAGGTTGCCGAACATCGAGGTGCGCGTGGGTCCGATGAGGTGCACGCCGCGGTACCAGAGCAGATAGGCGACGACCATCGCCATGACGCCCGAGTAGAAGACCGACGCCCAGGTGAGCGGCGTGATCGCGATCCAGTCGACGCGCAGCAACTGCGGTATCGCGATCAGCGTGAGCGGCACCACACCACCGACGAGCGTCCAGGCGGCGACCTGCACGGCGTCGACGCGCTGCGTGAAGGCCACGAGCCAGTTGGTGTAGAAGGCCCAGCAGATGACCGCACAGAGGATCATGAGGTCACCGGCGAGGTGACCGGAACCGTCGGCGCTCACCGAACCGCCGAGCACGAGGAACACCCCGACGATCGAGAGGCCGAGCCCGGCTGCCGCGCGCGACGAGAGCTTGTCGTGGCCGAACGCGCGCGCCACGAGCGCGACCGCAGCAGGGCTCGCCGCGACCACGAGCGAGGCGGTGCCGGCGCGTGTGCGCGCGATGCCCGAGATGAAGAGGATTTGATAGACGCAGTGCCCCAGCACGCCGAGCATCATGAGGCGCCAGCGATCGGCGCTGGTCACCCGCGTCGCCGGGCGCCAGGCCGCGAGCGCGAGCAACACCGCGCAGCCGAGCGACATGCGCAGTGCGTTGTAGGCGAGCGGCTCCATCACCTGCGTCCCGTACTTTACGACCGAGAAGTTCACACCCCAGATGACCGACATGAGGACGAGACTCAGCTCGGTCATGTGGGAGATCTTGCGATGATGCGGCAGCGGATGCTCGGCGGTGGGCACGAACGAAAGCTAACAGCGGGTCGAAGGCGAAGGACCGCTCGAGAGGCTATGTTCCCCCGATGCATGTCTCATTCGCCCTCTTCGCCGACGCTGCGAACATCTCGCAGGAAGGCAAGCTCAACATCCTCGGCGTGTTCGACGCGCTTCAGGTGGCCACGGTCCCGGCCGTGCACCCGAGAGCGACGATGATCGTCCGGCTCAAGGCGCTGCCTGACGACATCGGCCGCCACACGCTGGCGTTCGGTTGGTTCGGTCCTACGGGGGACGAGATCTGGTCCTCCTCGGGCGAGCTCGAGGTAGGGACGCCGCCGCCAGGTGCGACCGAGCTCGACGTGCCGGTGATCGCCGCGATCGACCTGCCGATCCAAGAGGCGGGAACACACGTGATGCGCGTGGTACTCGACGGCGACCTTTGCGCCGAGCTGCTGCTGCACGTGCGCTCCGGTGTGGTCGCGCTTCCCGCGATAGGCGGGATGGTCTCCTAGGGGCCGCGACTAACGACCGCTAGTCGGCGAGACCGGGGACGCCGTCGCGCCCTCGGGCGAGCCGCACCGCGCGTTCGATCGCTTCTTCGAGTGCGGCGACCACGAGCATCTCGGCCTGCACCAGTGGCGCGCGGGGCCCTTCCATCGGTGAGAGCGCGAAGACGATGTCACCGTCGAAGCTCGACCCTGCGGGGGAGATGCGACGGTGATAGGCCGCGGTGGCCGCGCGCGCGATCTGCTGGAGCTCGACGCGCGAGAAGGCCGCGTCGACGGCGACGACCGCGAGTGTGGTGTTGGGAGTGGACACCGGTGCGGCCGCGCCGAACGCGCGCTCAGCCCCGCCGGCGGAGAGGACGCGAGCCGTGTCGGCGAACGCCCCAATGGGCAGTCGAGCGCCGGCGATGATCCGACCGGATGCGTCGCGAACATCCCCGAATGCGTTCACCGCGACCAACGCCGCGGCCGCGCAACCCGCGGCTTCCAGCACGGCGAGACCGAAGCCGCCTTTCATCGCGCCGTCCTTCCCGAGCACTTTCCCCACCGTGAGTCCTGTCCCCGCACCCACCGCACCTTCAGCGATCGCATCCGCCGTCGCGCTCTCGCAAGCGGCTTCCGCCATGGCCGCGGTAGGACGCGCGTCGAACCGACCGCATGGACCGAGATCGAAGAGCACCGCCGCCGGCACGATCGGCACCACGCCCGCACCGACCGGGAAGCCGCGGCCATGTGCTTCCATCCAGCGCATCACGCCGGCCGCGGCATCGAGGCCGTAGGCCGAGCCCCCTGCGAGAAGGATCGCATCCACGCGTTCGACGAGATGCCCGGGCTCGAGCAGCGCGAGTTCGCGCGAGCCTGTGGCGCGACCGATCACGGCCACGGCGGCCCGATGCGGCGCGCTAATGCCGCGCACGACGGTGCAGCCCGTGCCGCCGGCGATGTCGGAGGCGTGGCCGACCGCGAGACCGAAGCGCGCGAGTGAGGTCACCGGCGGCGACTCGGCGGCTGCAGCGCGCACTTCATGACTGCGCGATCGTCGCGGGCGCGCCCTTCGCGACCTCGTCGGTGCACTTGGCGCAGATCGTCACGCCACGCAGCGAGCAGACCTGGCAGATGAAGGTGCCGCAGCGCTCGCACGGATATCCCTCCGAGGCGCGTTCATCCCTGCCACACGACCGGCAGACCATCACATCGCGTTCACTCATGTGTCCTCCCAAAGTGGACTCGCCGCAGTGTGACGTTCATCGCGGCTTCTCCGGCAGATCGTACTGGCGGATCTTCTTGATGAGCGTCGCGCGCGAGATACCGAGTTCGCGCGCGGCGTACGTGCGGTTGTGCGCGTGGGCGCGCAGCGTACGATCGATATGCGCCCGCTCGACGTCGGCGAGCGAATGTGGCTCGTGATGCGCGACGGCACCCCCGGTGGCGCCCTGGACCTCGCGCGGCAGGTGTGGCACATCGATCGCGGAATGGCCGCGGGCGACGAGCATCGCGCGCTCGATCACATTGCGCAGCTCGCGGATGTTCCCGGGCCACGGGTACCGAAGCAGCGCATCGAGCGCCTCGTCCGTGATCATGGTCGGCGCACCCGGCACCGACGACGCGAGGGCATCGTGCACGGCCGCGACGAGTTCCACGAGGTCCTCGCGGGCCCGAGCCCGGAGCGGTGGCAGCTGGATCGGCATCACCGCGAGGCGGTAGTAGAGATCCTCACGAAAGCGGCCCGCCGCGACCTCCGCGCTCAGATCCTTCGACGACGCAGCGATCACGCGAACGTTCGGGGTGAACTCGGCGCTGCCGCCGACCCGCCGGAACCCCTTTCCCTCGAGCACCCGCACGAGCTTGGGCTGAAGTGCGAGGTCGAGGTCACAGATCTCGTCGAGGAACAGCGTTCCGCCGTCGGCCACCTCGAACGCACCGAGTGAGGCCCGGAGACCACTCGCGTCCCCCTCCACGCCGAAGAGCTCGGCGTCGAGCGACTCAGGACGCAGCGTCGCGCAGTTGACTTCGACGAACGGATGCGCGGCCCGCGGACTCTGCGCGTGCATCAGCTCGGCCGTGCGACCCTTGCCGGCACCACTCTCTCCGAGCACCAGCGCCGTCGTGCGATCACTCCCCGCGAGCAGTTGCACCTGCGCCTGCAGCTCGCGCATGGACGGTGAGGCGCCGAAGATGACGCCCTTGCCGTCCCCGCGCTTGCTCGTGAGCCAGCGACTGAGCCGCCGCAGCTGCGCTTTCTCGAGCGCACGTTCTGCGGCCGCCGAGAGATGACTCAGGTCGACCGGCTTGGTGAGGAAGTTCTCGGCGCCGCGGTGCAGAGCGTCAACGGCCATCTGGACGTCGCCGTACGCGGTCACCATGATGACGACCGGATGGTCGTCCCGGATCGCGTCGAGGACGTCGAATCCCGTCATGTCCGGCAGACGGACGTCGAGGAGCACGAGGTCAGGACGCAACAGGCGATACGCGTCAATGCCCTCCTGACCGCTGTGCGCCTCGGTGACCTGATGGGCGCCGTCATGCCGGAAGAACATGGCGAACGCCGTGGCGATCGCGACCTCGTCGTCGATGATCAGTATGCTGGCCATGCGCTCAGACCGGGACCGGCACGGGTGGGGAGACGACCGGGAGAATGACCTCGAAGAGCGCCCCTGCTCCCAGCTCCGACTGCACGCGGAGCGTCCCGTCGTGGCCTCGGACGATGCCGTCGGAGATCGAGAGGCCGAGACCGGTCCCGATGCCCCGCGGCTTGGTCGTGTAGAATGGATTGAAGATGTGCGGGAGATGCTCAGGCGCAATGCCGGATCCCGAATCACGGACGCCGACGACGACGCGCTCGCCCTGACGTCTCGAGCTCACGACGATCCGCCGCGACACGGCGGCGCTCAGTGCCTGCTCGGCATTGGCGATCAGGTTGAGGAAGACCTGCTGCAGTTGTCCGGCGTCGGCCCAGGTGACCGGCACGGTGGGGTCGAGGTCGACCACGATGTCGATGCCACTGTTCCCGAGCGCGATCCGTCGAAGCTCGACCGTCTGACCGAGCAGTTGATTCACATCCGTTCGCGAGCGATCGGTGGGCGTCTGCCGCGCGAAGGTCAGCAGCGACGCGACGATTCGCGCCGCACGCTTCGCCTCGGCGACGATCGTCTCGGCGGCCTGCCGTGCGGCCTCATCGGGTACACCGCGGGCGAGGAGGATCTGCGCGAAGGCCAGGATCCCCGTGAGCGGCGTGTTGATCTCGTGCGCCACTCCGCCGACGATCTCGCCGAGGGCCGCGAGTTTCTCGCGCCGCACCACCTCCGCCACCAAACGGTGCTCCTCAGTCACATCGCGGACGACCACGAGCACCCCGACGACACGCTCGTGCTCGGTGATCGGGGCCGCACGTACCGTGGCGACGCCGCGGCGATCATCCCTGCCCGTGAAGTGCAGCTCACGAGCGGGTCGCTCTCCGGCGAGCGCGGACGCGAAGACCTGCCACATCCCCGAGCGTTCTTGCTCCTCGACGAACTCGATGAAGTGCCGCCCGACCATCTGCTGGCGCGTCCGCCCCGCGACCTCCTCCAACGCGCGATTCACCGATGTGAGCACCCCCGCCTCGTCCATCGTGGCGATCGCGTCCTCGGCGATCTCGAAGAGCCGCGTGTACCTCGATTCGGCACGTTCCAGTGCTTCGGCCTGCTGGCGTTCTTCGGTCACGTCGCGCGCCACACAGAACGCACCGGTGACGACGCCGGTGTCGTACGCCGGTGTGGCGGCCACCGAGATCAAACGGCGCGTGCCGTCGGTACGCAGCACCGCACACTCGAGTCGACGCGGTTCGCCCGCGAGCACTCTGCGCATCTCATGCTCCACCCGCGCCTGGTCCGGCGTGTCGACGTAGACCAACGCCGTACGGCCGACGAGCTGCTCGCACGGCGCACCGAGGAGCGCTCCGGTGGCGGCGTTGGCCATGAGCAGCGCCCCGTCGGAGTCGATCACGTAGATCGCGTCGGAGGCACCCGCCACGAGGGAGCGCAACGCGGCCGAGCGAAGGAGCACCGCGGGACGCTCGCCTGAGTCGCGCTGCGGATGCGGGGCGTGCTCCGCGCCGCTCACGCTAGAAGCGCCAGGCGCGGAAGAGGTCGAATCCGAACTGCTTCGGTGTGGGGACGAAGCCACGCGCGTTTATGCTCTGCGAACAGAGCACCGCGCTCGTAGGCGGCTCGACGCCGGCTGAGAGCGTAAGGCCGCGCTGCAACAGATAGTCGATCTTTACGCCGATCGAGTTCGCCAGGGCGCTCGCGGTGCCACCGCCACCGCCCTGCACCAACTGGCCCACCTGGCAAAGACCAGCGTCGAGGCGGACGAACGCGCGGTCGCCGTACTGCTTTCCGCAGTTGAAGCGTGTTCCTTCGAGCACGGCCGCCGTGCTGCCCCGGATCCCTTGGCCCCCCTCCTCGATCCCCGAGGTGGAGAGACGCGCGTCGTCGCAGAGTCCGCCGGCCTTGCCGCCGAGCACGCTCCCGAGCGAACTGATCAGCACGCGCGCGGCGGTTGAGGTGTAGTTGGTACTACGGCCGCCGATCTCGAAGCTCGGTCCGCCGGTGACGAGATAGCTGATGAGGTCGGCGGACTTCACGCGCGACGAGTCTGGCGTGGAGAGCAACGCCGTCGGCTCGAGCAACGTCCCGCCGATGTTGACCCGCACACGCACATCGGGCTGCGATCCCTGCTTGCTGTACTGACGCACCGTGTGCAACGCGCCGATGTCGAGCGACGGATTGAACACGTAGTCAGCGTCGCCGAACCAGCGGATCTCTCCCCGCTCCACCTCGAAGGTGCGCTGCACCGGTCCGAGGTCGAGCCGGTAGCTGCCGCGGACGGTCTGGAGCGCGCCGGTGAGGGCTATCTGCGCCTCACGATCAGCGCGACCGCGGGAGTCCTGCGCGCGCGTGATCGAGACCTGCCCACCAAGATTGATGTTCGCTTCTTCCGACCGCAGCCAGACGTCGCGCCCCATCCGGATCGGCACGTTGCGCACAGTGAGGTTGCGGACGATGACCGGCAGCGCCGTCGGCGCGAATCGACGATCGAGGAGTCGCGTGGTGTCGATCACGCCGAACCGATCGAATTCGACGAGCGAGATCACGCTCTTGGTCGCGATCTCCGGAATGCTGATGATCGCACGGTCGACCGTGAGACCACCGCGGAGCGTCGCGGCACTGAGCGTGCCGTCGATCCGCAGACTGTCCGAGAGATCGATGTCGGCGACGTTGCGGACCTTGTATGCGTGGAACGCCGTGGCGCGCGCAGTGAGGTCGAATCTCGGATTCTCGAGGTCGTCGATCGTCATCCAGCCGGAGATCGATGCGCGACCATCGCGTCCCTCCACGCTCGACGTCGCCAAGAGGCGACGGATCGCGAGACTGTCGCCGATCAGCCCGATGTCGGCGTTGATATTGCGCCACCGGACATCGCCGAGCGGGGTGATCGCCAGGTCGCCGTTGCGCACGAGCAGGCGGCCGTCGAGCCTCGGATCGCTCCAGGTGCCACTGAGATCGAGTGTGAGCGCGAAGTTCCCGGGATCGCCGGTGTTGCGCTTGGTGAGCGACTCGAAGAGGCGGAGACTCACCGTGTCGGCGCGGAAGGTCGCGCTCACCGGTGCGTCCTCCAGCATCCCGGGACCCGCACCGTCAAGACGCAGTGCGAGCGGCAGGGTCCCTTCAGCGCGCATCATCGGCCGCGCCGGCTGACCCAGCGCCGCGGTGAAGCGCAGCGCATCGGCGACGGCGGTCGCAGTGAAGTCGAGCGTGTCGAGGCGCACGCCGGCGATCAGTCCGTTCCGCAACGAGGCGCGCGCGTCCAACGTCGGAACGGCGCGCGTGCCCTGCAACCGGCCGTCGAGATCGACGGTTCCTTCCTGCGTGCCGGTGACCTGGAGCAACTGGGCGAGGTCGGCGACGGGGAGTCCACGGGCACGGAACGCCAGGTCGAGCGCGCCGTCGCGGGGCAGCTGGCCGGCGATGCGGAACATCGAGGAGTCGCGCCCCCCGATCTGGAACGAGTCGACGAAGAATCCTTGAGGCCCGCTCGTGAAGGTGGCGGGCCAGGCGAGCGACCAGCGCTGCTGTCCGGTGCGCAACATCAGCGAATCGAGCACCACCTGCAACGTGTCCGCCGATCGCGCGACGAGCGCTCGCGCTTCGGCGCGCGTGCCGTTGGCTGCGGTCAGGTCGAGGTCGATCGTGCTGCGCTCCGTGCCGTCGAGTGTCGCGCGTATGAACGCGCGATCGATCGCGAACCCGGCGGCGCGCATGGTGTCGGCGGCGATCGTCAGCGTCCCCTTCGGCGTCGTCGGGAGCCCAGTGAGCTCGGCGTCCCCCGTGATCAGGCGCGCGCTCGAGGCGCCGCTGAGCAGCCCCGCTCCGTCGAGCGTCGCGTCGAACGCGAAGTCGCGCACCCAACCTTTCGCGATCCCGTCGAGACGCAACGCGCCGGCGAGCGAATCGGTCACGCTGGATGCGATCCAGCGACGGAACCCACCGAGCGAGTCGGCGCGAGCACGCACTATCACCGAGTCGGTGCGTCCCGCATGCAGGCCCAGCGCACCCGACGCAACGAGCTCGAGTGCGGTCGTCTCGAGGTGCAGCGTGTCCACGTACACCTTTCCGTCGGCGAACCGCATGCGCGAGTCGCCGGCGAAGATGCGGACTCCGGAGAGCGTCGAGCGATCGACGACCACCGAGGCACTCCCTTCGAGATCGGCGAGCGAGTCGCCGCGGATGTCAGCGACGAATCGCGCCGTGAGCTCGCCGCTCGGCATGCTCAGGTCATCGAACGCGACCTGCGGATCGAACTGCGTGAGTCGGGTCTCGCCCGTGAGCCGGTAGCGCGGCGCCTCGGCGTCGAGCCGGACGTCGGCCTCGATGCGCCCGGCCTCACTCGACAGGTCGGCAACGACCAAGAGGTCGCGCAGCGTGCCCGACACCTTGAGCGGCCCCGAGAACTCGCCGCGGAGAGGGATACCGGGGAACGACTTCGCGAGCGTCGTCATCGAGATCGGCTGCGCGTCGAACGCGACGTCGTAGGCCATCTCGATCTCGCCCGACGTGAGCCGACCACTCCCGGTGAAGCGGGACTCGGGGAGATCGCCGTCGCGATGCGTGAGGTCAGCGTCGGAGAACCGCACGTCCAACCAGGAGGAATCGAGCACCGCGACCATCGCCATCTTCCCCGCGAGTGCGGGAAAGCCCGGGTTGATCGCCTGCGGTGTGCGCAGGTCGAACGAGTCGAGTTCCACGGTGAAGCGACGGAAGGTCGCGTTGGCGGGCACCAGGATGTCGAGCTCGCCGCGCGCACGTCCCTGCGAGACCGCGCCCGCGACGTTGCCGTCGCGGTAGAGGAATCGCAGGTCGTCGATCATGAACCGGTTGAGCGGACCGCCACGGCCCCGCATCCGGGCGGTGATCTGTCCGGCGAACGGATACGGGAACGGCCCCTGATTGAACCGCTCGATCAGGTCGAAGTCGATCGGAAGCCCTTCGATGTCGACGTCCTTCAGGATCGCGACCGGCCCGCCGATCACCCAGGTCATCTTGCCGCGCACGCGGGACTTGTGTGACCGCACGTCCATGCCACTGATCGCGTACACGAGCCCATTGGGAATGCCGCGTGCGTTGCTGATGTCGAGCGTCATCCGCCCGTTGCCCTCGGTGGGCAGCGACGGCGCGATCCACGCCACGTCAGCGAGGGCGACCGAATCGCCTTCGACGTGGACCTGATAGTGCGTCATCACACCGGGCTGGATCCAGACCTTCCCGTTCGCGCGACCCGACGAGTTGGTGAGCGCGAAGTGGGGGAGGTCGAACCAGATCGAGTCGCCTATCCAGCGCACCGTGCCCCGCACGTCACGGAAGTCGAATGGTGGGTTCGACTCAACAGCGTCGAGGCGCGCGATCTCGAAGAATCGGCCCAGTGAATCGGGATACGCGAGGCGTAGGCGAGGGATGTCGGCATTGATGCCGCGCCAGCGCAAGGTCCGCGTGAATCGTCGCGGGCCGGCTCGACGGGTCTCGGAGTAGCCGTCGTTGAGCACGGCCGTGATCGCCGAGTCCCGCGCCGCGCCGCGCAGCGAGTCGGCAGGTGCCCACGGTTGGGTCGCGGAGTATTCGCCTGCGGTCACCCTGATCTGCTCGAGCACGAGCACGCTGGCGAACGACGCCCGACTCTTGATGCGCCGCGGGACCTCGGGTCTCGGCCAGATCCTGTCCGTGTTCCAGGCGCCATTCTGCTCGCGCCGCATCTCAACGTGAGGCCTCGCGATCTCGACAGACCGGATGATCAGGCGGCCGTCCATCAGGTCGCGCGGGTCGAACGTGAGGCGGATCGGGCCCGTGGCCGCGAATAGTGAGTCGGCCTCGTCGCGGATCTCGATCGAGTCGACCGCGAGGTCCGTGATGAACGAGCCGCTGAGCGTCCCCAAATGGAAGGTGCCCTTCACGGACCTCGACAACTGCGCCTGAACGACACGCCGGATGAAGTCGCGACCACGGTCGCTCTGCGTCGCGGTCGCGAACGCTCCGATCACCGCCGCGCCGATGACGAGCATCAGCAGGGCGCTCACGAGGGCGACGAGGCGGCGGCGTCCCATGCGCTAGAACGCCTGTCCGATCGCGATCGAGGGACGCAGGCGACTGAGGAAGCTGTTGCCGCGCGGTGGCCGGAAACTGCTGGGACAGATGCCTGCGACCTGTGTGAGGATCGTGCGCGAGGCGTTCGCCGGATCGACCTGTTTGGTCACGGCGAGCGTGTTGTCGGGACTCACGCAATAGAGCGCGCCGCCTTCGGTGAGCGGCGCGTCGAAATAGGCCGCACCCGACGGACGCTCGTACGGGTTGTACGCGAGATCGGCACGCAGGTAGCCGATCGGTGTGCGGATCCGCACGCCGAAACCCGGTGTCGCGGCGAGCGTCGCGAACTGGAGGCGCTCCGATCCCGCGCCACGGTTCCACACGCGGCCGACGTCGACGAACGCCGTCCACTTGAGCAACTCGGCGAGGAACGGGCTCACGAAGCGGAGCTCGAGATTCCCCACGACCATCGCATTGCCACCGGTCGGCACAGCCCGCTGCGGCGACGCACTGTCGGAGCGGAACCAAACCTGCTGTCCGATCGCGATCGCACCGGTCACGGGCAGTCCGGTCGCCACCGAGATGGTGTCGTAGCGCTCTGGAATGTACACCGCCGGCCCGAGTTCGTTCTGCTGAAAGCCGCGCACGGTGCTGGGACCGCCCGCGAAGAGACGCTCCTGCGCCGGGACGAAGCTCGCATTCTTGTCGAGCGCGAGCGTGGGGCCGAGCACACCACCGACCCGAACGCGCACCGCGAGCACGATGTCGCGACCGAGCGGACGGTACACGGTGCCGTCGGACGTGATGCGCGCGAACTGCACTGCCTCGTCGGAGCCGGTGAACTTCGACGCGTAGCGCACGTCGCCGCGCGCCACGACGCCACGCGAAGGATCGCCCGCGTTGTCAGCGCGCTCATAGCTGGTTGCGGCACTGAGCACCGCGACACGCTGGAGCTGCTGCAACGCCAGCCGGTCGTCCTCGACGCAGACGCTGAAGACGGCGCAGAAGAGCGCCGGCTGCGCCTCGGTGCGCCCGAGCTCGATGCTGTAGCCGAGGTTGAGCGATCGCCGCGGCACCGACCGGTTGAGCGCGAGGCTCGCACCGATCGGCGCGGTGCGCAGGAACGCCTTGAACTCTGACCTCCGTTCCGAATAGAGCGAGAGCGTCGGTACGAAGCTCGCGCGCTGCAGCGAGGGCTGGCTCAGCGTGATGCTGGTGTAGTAGTTGAGGAACCGCCCGTACGTGTCCTCGGTCGCCGTCCGGCTGCAGAGCCGTTCGGCACCGCCCAGCGGATCTCCCATTCCGATCTTCGAGACGCGGCTCCGGAGCTCGAGCCGGGTCGCCGTCTTGAACAGGTTGGCCTCAGTGAACTCAGCAGTCGTGCGGAAGCAGTCGAGCGTCCCCCAACCGCCGCCGAGTCGCGCCGAACGCAACGCGGCCTCGGTGACGTCGATGTCGACGGTGAACAGCGAGTCGGTGCCTACGGGGCCGGGCTGTACCTCGACCTGCGTGAACGCCTCGCTCTGATAGAGCGTCCGCTTGGCCTGTTCCAGATCGCGCTCGCGATAGAGGTCGCCCTGCTCGAGCCCCGCGAGTCGCCGCACCGACCGTTCCGTCACCTCAGGGGGACGCCCGTTGAGACCAGTGCGTTTGAGATCGATCCTCCCGATGCGGCGGCGCGGACCCGGCAGCACCGAGAAGATCACCGTGGCCGAGCGCGCGGTGGTGCGGAGATCGTAACCGAGGAACGCTTCGGCGTCGGGGTAGCCCCCGTCGCGCAGCCGCCGGGTTATCGTGTCCTTCGTGGCGCGGTTCGAGTAGCGGTCGAACCGACCGCCAACGCGTGACGGGAGCCCGGCGATGATCCGCGCGCGCTCGGGCACGGCGTCGAGTCCCTCGAAGCGCACGGTGTCGACCACCACCGGTGAGCCCTCGATGATGTCGAACCGGACGGCTACGCGTCTCACGCCCACACGCGTGACGACGGTGTCGACCGTCGCGTCGATGAAACCGTGATTGCGGTACCAGAACGTGAGGCGCAGGACGTCGAGCGGGAACTCCTTCTGGTCGAGGCAGTGCTTGGTGCCGACCAGACGGAGTACGCGCCGCGCCCAGGTCGACGGCGTCGTCACGATCCCCATCGCGAGCGTGGCGTCGTTGAACGCCCGGTTGCCCGAGAACGCGAGCGACCGCACTTCGACATCACCGCGCTCGCACCGGGTCTCCTGCGCGCCGATGGCGGACGCCGCCGAGAGCAGCAGCGCCAGTCCCGCCAGGCCGGAACGGCGCCGGATCATCGCGTCAATCGTCCTTCTGGCCGAAGACGGCGAGGTTGGAGGAGTGCCCCGGATTCACTTTCTTGTCCGGATACACCCAGTGCACTGCCTGGTTCACCGCGATGCACGACTCGGCGAAGCCCGTCGCTATCAGCTTGAGCTTGCCTGGGAAGGTGTTCACGTCGCCACAGGCCCAGATCCCCGGTCGGCCGGTCTCCATCGTCTGCGACACGGCGATCTCGTCCTTCTCCACCGTGAGCCCCCACGAGAGGAGCGCCCCCATGTCACTCACGAAGCCGAGCATCGGGAGCACCACGTCGCACGTGATGCGCTTGGTGGTCTTGGCCTTGATGTCCTTCAGATCGATCGCGACGATCTGCCCGTCCTCCCCGATCACGTCGGCGAGTTCGTGGAAGGTGTGGACCGCACTGCGGCCCGCCGCGGCCGAAGCCATCACCGTGTCGATCGTGGCCTGGTGCGCGCGGAACCGATCGCTGCGATGCACGAGCGTGATCGACTTCGCGACGCCTTCGAGCTGGTGCGCCCAGTCGAACGCCGTGTCTCCGCCGCCGATGATCGTCACATGCTGACCGGAGAACTGCCTCGGCTCGAGCACGACGTCGTGGATCCCTTTCCCGTACCACGGTTCGGCGCACGCCTGTGGCAGACGCCGCGGCGAGAAGGCACCGATCCCGGCGGCGATGATCACCGCGCGAGACGGGAATCGATCGGTATCGGTGACGAGGGTGAAGACCCCGTCGGCCTCCTCCAGGCCGATTACCCGCTGCCCGAGATGGATCGGCTGGCCGAACTGCCCGGCCTGCTGCACGAGCGAGGTCACGAGGTCCTTCGCGAGGACTCTCGGGAAGCCGGCGACGTCGAAGATCAGCTTTTCCGGGTATAGTGCGTTGAGCTGACCGCCGGGCTGCGGGAGGGCGTCGAGGATTTGCGCTGAGGCCCCACGCATGCCAGCGTAGAAGAGCGCGAAGAGCCCCGCCGGTCCGGCTCCGATGATGGTCAGGTCGCGAATTTCGTGGGTTCCCATCTTATTAAGTTCGCCGCCTGAAGCCGCCCGGACAACGGGCACTCTCACTCCGACTCCATCCGCATGACCGTCGACAAGGAACTCCGCGTTGCCAGCAGCTTCCGCCTCGTGCGCGAGGTGGCACGTGGCGGCATGGCGACCGTCTACGAAGCCGAGCAGATGGGTGTCGCTGGCTTCAGCAAGCGGATGGCGGTCAAGATCATCCACGACCGCTTCGTCAGGCACTCCGAATGGCGCCAGTTGTTCATCGACGAGGCCAAGCTCTCGGCCAACCTCGTGCACGGCAACATCGTGCAGATCTACCAGCTCGGTGAATCGGACGACTCGCTGTTCATCGCGATGGAACTGATCAAGGGGCTGACGCTCCGGACGCTCATCAACACGCACCGGGCGCAGCGGATCCCGATGCCGACCGACGTCGCCGCGTACTGCGCCAGCCGCATCTGCCGCGCGCTCGACTTCGCCCATCACTTCGTCGACGACTCCGGTGACCGACTCGACATCGTGCATCGTGACGTCTCGCCCGGCAACGTCATGCTCACGTGGGACGGACACGTGAAACTCACCGACTTCGGCATCGCAAAGGCCCGCACCATGTTCGACCCCGCCGCCTCGCGTCCGCTGCTTCTCGGCAAGAAACACTACATGAGCCCCGAACAACTCATGGGCGCGGAGGTCGATGCTCGCACCGACGTCTTCGCCATGGGTGTCGTGCTCTTCGAACTCTTCGCGCTGCGCTCCCTCTTCACCGAGGACGAGACCATGGCCGCGATCGACGAGGTGGTGGTCAACCCCTCGCCCGATCTCTCCATGCGACTCCCCGACGCCGACCCCGAGATCCAGGCGCTCATCGCGCGAGCCATCCAGAAGGATCCAGCCCACCGGCCCTCGGCCGCAGTCCTGGGGCGCGCACTCGACGCCTGGTGCGCGAATCGCGGGACACCCGGCTCCCCGGAACGACTGCAAGCGCATCTCGCCGTGCTCTTCCCCGACAGCTATCAGCCGTCCACTCGCACGACCCAGGCCGTTCGTACCTGACACTCCTGCGGTTCGATCCGGCCGCTCAGTGACCTCACCATTTAGATTCCACCCATGACGATGAAGATCTACACCAAGACCGGCGACGAGGGCGACACCGGCCTCTTCGGCGGTGGCCGCGTCCCCAAGGACCATCCCCGCGTCTCCGCCTATGGCGAGATCGACGAGCTCAACGCCGTGATCGGGATGGCACGTTCCGTCGAGATGATGCCGCGCATCGACGAGGTGATCGCGCCGGTGCAGCGTGACCTCTTCGCGCTGGGTGCGCTCCTCGCGACTCCTGATCTCGAGAAGATGAAGGAGCAGCTCAGCAAGGCTCGCATCTCCGACGCACGCATCGCGCAGATGGAGCAGGCGATCGACGACGGCGAAGCCGAACTCGAGCCGCTCAAGGCCTTCATCCTCCCGGGTGGGACACCGAAGGCCGCTGCGCTGCACGTCGCACGCACCGTCTGTCGACGCGCCGAGCGCGCGGTGATCCATCTGCAACGCGAAGCCGAGATCCCGCAGATCGTGATCGTCTATCTCAACCGCCTCTCGGACCTGCTGTTCGTGCTCGCGCGGGTCGCCAACCGGCGCGCTGGCGCCGGTGAAGTGACCTGGTAACGTGCCCCAGTCGCTGACGCTCCACGGCGCGACGATCGAGATCGCGCCCGGTGCGCTCGACTCGCTCGGTGCGCGTGTGAGCGGACGCGCCCCTGGGCATCGCGTCGCGCTCATCGCCGATCAGACAGTGGCCGCACTTCACGGCGAGAGAGCGCGCACGTCATTCAGCGGAATGGACCCCGCGCCGCTGCTTCTCACCTTTCCCGCTGGCGAGCGCCACAAGACGCGGCAGAGCTGGGCCACGCTGAGCGATCAGCTCATCGCCGCCGGATGCGGCCGCGACACCGTGATCGTCGCGCTCGGCGGTGGCGTCACCGGCGACCTCGCGGGCTTCGTCGCCGCGACGTACTTGCGCGGCGTGCCGTTCATCCAGGTGCCGACGACGCTGCTCGCGATGATCGACGCCTCGATCGGCGGCAAGACGGGCGTCGACACGCCGGCAGGCAAGAATCTCGTCGGTGCCTTCCATCACCCCACGCTGGTGGTCGCCGATCCGCGGCTCCTCACCACGTTGCCGCCGCGGGAACTGCGCTTCGGTCTCGCCGAGGCGATCAAGCACGGCGTTATCGCCGACGCCGCCTACTTCTCATGGATCGCTGCCGGGCTCCGCCAGATCCTGCACGCCGACACCCCCGACGACGCCACGCAGCTACACCTCGTGCGTCGGTCGATCGAGATCAAGGTGCAGGTCGTGAGGCAGGACGAACGCGAGAGCGGGCTGCGCAAAGTGCTCAACTTCGGACATACGATCGGCCACGCGATCGAACACGTGACCGGCTACGGCGTGGCGCATGGCGAAGCGGTCGCGATCGGAATGGTCGCCGAGGCGCTCCTCGCCGAGCGTCTGCATCTTGCCGAGCGCGGGCTCGCTGATGCGATCGCTACCGTCTGCGACGCCGCAGGCCTTCCGGTGCGCCTACCCGATGGCGTTAGCCCCTCTGAGGTGGTCACCGCGACGCGCACCGACAAGAAATCGCGCGGCGGTCACGTCGAGTTCGCGCTTCCTCGAGCACTCGGCGAGATGGCCGGGAGCGAGACGCAGTACGGAGTGAGGGTGAACGACGCTGATACCCTGCGCGCGCTCGAACATTTGTGAGCGGCCCTAACTCGTTGAATATCAACGGGATGGCGCATTGACGGCGGGACGCTGTCGCGTTGGCACACTTCTTGGGTGTTGACCGGACTCGCTCACTTCGTATAGGCTTGGCTTCCCGGGCAGTCCGAGCCGGACCGAACGTCCCTGAATGCGTCCAGTGTGATGTTGGTCACAACATCACCTCTCCTTCACACGCGGTTATGGGGTTGGGTATGCAGCACGCGACCGAGTCGAGATCAAAGGGCTACTTCCGTTCCTCACCCTCTTCCGCGTTCGACCAGTACCTCTCGGACATCCAGAAGCTCCCGCTGATCACAGACGTCAACGAAGAACGACGTCTGGCACGACTGGCCCAGAAGGGCGACGAAGCCGCCGCCGAGCGGCTCGTCACCGCGAACCTCCGGTTCGTGATCAGCTACGTGAAGAAGTATCAGGGCCATGGCCTCGACCTCTCCGAGCTCGTCGCCATCGGCAACGAAGGACTGCTCAAGGCGGTCCGCAAGTTCGATCCCGACCAGGGCGTGAAGTTCATCTCGTACGCTGTGTGGTGGGTGCGCCAGGCTGTCCTCAAGGCGCTCGCGGAGCAGACGCGTTCGGTCCGCATCCCGCTCAATCAGAACTCGCAGTTGATCCGCCTTTCGCGCGCGGAGACGGTGCTGGCCCAGGTGCTCAAGCGCGACCCGACCGACTCCGAGATCGGCCGGTTGCTCGACGAGACCCCTGAGCAGGTCCGCGTCGCCAAGCAGATGTCGTCCACCGAACTCTCGCTCGACGCACCAGTCGATCGGTCCGATCGCGAGGCCTGTACGCTCGGCGAGCGCTTCGCCGGCGGCGACGGCGTGGAGATCGAGGAACGGACCGACTTCAAGCTCATGCGCGAGTGCATCGACCGCGTGTTCCGCCACTACCTCACGCCGCGCGAGCGCAAGATCCTCAACCTGTACTACGGACTCGACGAGGGCGCCGAAGCGATGACGCTCGAGAAGATCGGCGCACTCATGGGCGTGACTCGCGAGCGCATCCGTCAGATCCGCGAGCGCGCATTCGACAAGCTCCGCACGTCGCCCGAGGGTCGGTCCCTCGCCGGCTTCTGGGCGGTCACCTGATCGCACGGTGAAAGGGTCGTCGTCGCGTGCCCGGTGATCACGCGGCGTCATCGAAGGGGGTCCGGATGCGAATCCGGGCCCCCTTCGTATAGCTTCCCGTCGTGACCTCCCTCGCCGCGGAGCTCGGCCGCATCGTCGGGGACGCGCACGTGATCGCGCGCGCGACCCAACTGCTCGTGTACCGCTCCGACGCGCTCCCGGGACTCCAGCGCGCGCCGGCACTCGCGGTCTTTCCCGGCACTCGCGACGAACTCATCGCGGTCGTGCGCGCGCTCGCCGCCGCCGACGCGCCCTTCGTGGCACGCGGCGCGGGCACCGGGCTCTCCGGCGGTGCGCTCGCCGACGAGATCACGCTGCTCGGCTTGCACCGGCTCAAGCGCATCATCGCGTTCGACCCGATCGGTCGCACCGCGACAGTGGAGCCCGGTGTGGTCAATGCGACGCTCACTCGAGCGGCGGCGCCGCACGGACTGCACTATGCGCCAGACCCTTCGTCGCAGACCGCGTGCACGATCGGCGGGAACATCGCCGAGAACGCGGGCGGCCCGCACTGCCTGAAGTACGGTGTGACACTCGACCACGCCCTCTGCGCCACTGTCGTGCTGCCGAGCGGTGAGGTGGTCACGCTCGACCGCGGCGACGTGGACCGCGACGACGGCACCGGTGCCGGCTACGACCTGCTCGGCGCGTTCATCGGAAGTGAGGGCTGCTTCGGTGTGGTCGTAGACGTCACGGTGCGTCTCACGCCAGATCCCGAACGCGTGATCACACTGCTGGCGGACTTCATGCGCGTGCGCGACGCCGCCGACGCGACCTCGCGCATCATCGCCGCGGGGATCCTGCCGGCGGCACTCGAACTCATGGACCAGCCGACGATCGAGGCGGTGGAATCCAGCGTCTATGCCGCGGGGTATCCGCGCGATGCGGCGGCGGTGCTGCTCATCGAGGTGGATGGCGCAGCGGCCGGCCTCGAGGACGACGCGCGAGCGGTGGAGCGACTCTGCCGCGAGGCCGGAGCGCGCGGTGTGCGCGTTGCGCACGACGCCGCCGAGCGAGCGCGGCTCTGGCAGGGTCGCAAGAAGGCCTTCGGCGCCATGGGGCGCGTGGCACCGCACCTCGTGGTGCAGGACGCCGTGGTACCGCGCTCGCGACTCGCGGAGTTGCTCGACGAGATCGCGGCGATCGGCGAACGGCACGGCGTGCGCATCTGCAATGTCTTCCATGCCGGCGACGGCAACCTGCACCCTAACATCCCGTACGACGCGCACGATGCGACCGAGTCGGCGCGCGTGCATGCGGCGATGCAGGAGATCATGACACTGTGCATCGCCGCGGGAGGCACCATCACCGGCGAGCACGGTGTGGGGCTCGACAAGCTCCCGTACATGGAGCAGCTCTTCACGCCCGACACGCTCGACGCGATGTGCTCACTGCGCGCGGTCTTCGATCCCGACCGCAGAGCGAACCCCGGCAAGGTCGTGCCGGTGCGTGCGTGCCGTGAATGGCACGGTGCGGTCGCGGCACGGCCAACGGCGCACGTCGCGGTGGCGCGATGATCACCATGCCGCGGTACGATCCGAAGACCGCCGTCGAGGCAGCGGTGATGGTCCGCGAAGCGGCCTCTGCGGGGTGCGTGTTGCGGCTCGTAGGCGCCGGCACCTGGCTCACGGCCGGACACTCGGTGCAGGCCGACACCGAGCTCTCGACCGAGCAGCTCGCCGGCATCACGCAGTACCGCCCAGAGGACCTCACGCTCTCGGCGGGTGCGGGCACGACGATCGCGGAACTGGACGAGGCGACGCGCGCGCACGGGCAGTGGTGCCCATTGCTCCCATGGGGCGACGACCGCGGAACGATCGGCGCGACGATCGCGACCGCGACGACCGGACCATTCGCCGAGCGGCTCGGGCGGCCGCGCAATCTGGTGCTCGGTCTCGAATGCGTCGACGGCACAGGACGGATCGTCGCCGCCGGCGGGCGTGTGGTGAAGAACGTCGCGGGGTTCGACCTCACGCGCGCCATCACGGGCTCGTGGGGAACACTCGGCCTGATCACGCATGTGCACCTTCGACTGCGCGCCCGACCAGTCGTCGACGAGAGTTGGACCGTCGAGGTTCCCTCTGGTGCGCGGGCGGTGATCGAGACTTTCGCGCGCGGCCCGTTCGCGCCACTCGCCTGCGTGAACGTCGCAGCCGACCTCTCGCCCGCGAGTTCGCCGGATGGCGGCGGGCACGACGACGACAGTCAGGACGACCGTCTCTGGATCGTGCGACTCGGCGGGAACGAGGCGCACGTCGCTGCGGCGCGTGCAGCCCTGCGTGCGATCGGCACGATCCGCCCGAGCGCGCCGACCGTTTGGGATGAAGTGCGCAGGACGCATGCGCCCACCGCGCGTGCACTGCGGTGGCGGTGGGACGCGCTCTCGCTCCGCTTGCGCGCGAGATTCGATCCGGCACAGGTGCTCAATCGCGGCCTGCTGGGGGAGGTCGCGTGAGCGTGCACGAGGCTGGTGCATGGGCGCACGGGCACACGGACCGGCTCGCCCCACTGGAGCGCGCGCGCGCGGGGCTCGACTCCTGCGTCCACTGCGGCTTCTGCCTTCCAGCCTGCCCTACCTACCTCGCCCTCGAGGACGAGAACGATTCGCCGCGCGGTCGCCTCCTGCTCATGGGCGCGCTGCTCGACGGCAGCGTGCGCCCCGACGATCCCGCCGTGGGGAAGCACCTGGATCAGTGCCTGGGTTGCCGCGGCTGCGAGACAGCCTGCCCGAGCGGCGTGCCCTACGGCCAGTTGATCGAGGCAACGCGTGAGTCGCTCTTGCCGCACCGTCCGCTACCGCTCGTCGCGCGCGTGGTGCTCGGCGTGTTCGCCAACGAGTGGGCGCTGCGGCCCGCGCTCGCGCTCGCGCGGATCGTGCGCGGCAGTGGCGTTGCCGCGCTGCTCGCGCGACTGCTGCCGACACGCCTCGCCATGCCGTTCGCGATGCTCTCCTCGACGGCGCGCCCCCGGCGCGCCGCATACGACGCACGCGGCGACGGCGCGCGCGGCACCGCCTCGCTGTTGACGGGTTGTGTCATGGAAGGGCTGTTCGCCAGCGTGAATCGGGCGACTGAGCGCACGCTCACCGTGAACGGATGGGCGATGCGCGCCACTGATGACCAGCTTTGTTGCGGCGCGCTGCATGCACATGCCGGTGACGCCGCGACCGCACGCGCGCTGGCACGCGAGAACATCGCGGCCTTCGAGCGCACCGGTGCCGATGTGATCGTGCTCAACTCGGCCGGCTGCGGTGCGATGTGTCGAGAGTACGGGCATCTGCTCGCCGACGATCCCGCATGGGCCGGTCGAGCGCTCGCGTTCGGCGCAAAGGTGCGCGACGTGCATGAGTTGCTCGCGAGCGCGGGGCCGCTCGCCGTGTCACGCGCCGATCGTTCGGATGCTGCCATCTCGGAGGACCTCCCTCGCGTCGCGTACGACGCGCCCTGTCACTTGCAGCATGCCCAGCGGATCGTCGAGCCGCCGCTCGCGGTGCTTCAGGCCGCGAGCGGCATCCGGCTGGTGCCGCTCGCTGACAGCGACCAGTGCTGCGGCAGTGCAGGAATATTCAATCTCGTCCTTCCGGAGGTCGCCGAGCGTGTGCTCGCGCCGAAGCTCGCACGGATCGCCGAGTCAGGGGCCGAGATCGTCGCCACGGGCAACCCGGGCTGCCTCATGCAGATCGGCGGGGGCCTTGGGCTCGCGGGGAGTGGGGTGCGGGCGCGGCATCCGGTCGAACTGCTGGACGAGAGCTACGCCCGAGCGCAGCAGCCCCGTTAGGATTCCGTACTATGGATGTCCCGGTCCTGCTGATCGAGTTCGAGGGCGTTGTCGCCGACACTGCGGCGGCGCGCCGCGCTGCGCTCGTGGAATCGCTCGCGGTCGAGGGGATCGCCGTGGATGCGCGGTTACTCGCGCTCGCGGCCGGCCTCGCGACCGAGGATGCGGTGCGTCGCATTCGCCGTGCGGCCGGCGCGCCCGATGACGAGACCGCGGTCGAGCTCGGCCGCCTGCGCGCCGAACGCTCGTTCGCGGCGCGCGCGGGCAAGGGGCTCCCACTCACGCCTGATGCGCGCCCGGCGCTCGAGCGGCTCGCGTCGCACTGCCGGCTCTCGCTGGTGACGCGCGCGTCGCGCCGTGAAGTGGAGTTCATCTTGGGGCTCGCCGGACTGGAGGGGCTCTTTCGCCCGGTGATCACGGTGGAGGATGTGACCCCGTCCAAGCCGGCGCCCGAGCCTTGGCTCGCAGCGCTCGCGCGCGTTGGGCAACTCTTTCCCGGCCAGCAGCTTCGTGCGCTCGCGGTGGAGGACACTGTAGTGGGACTTCGTGCGGCGCGCGCCGCGGGCATTGCGAGTGTCGGCGTCGGTCCGCTCCCAGCGCACGAGGCACTCGAGGGCGATGCGTGGGTCGAGTCGCTCGGAGACCTCACGCCCGATCGCGTGCGAGAGCTCACCGGCGTCAGCTTCGGTGGGCGGCGATGACCGCGGCGTTCCTGGTAGAACGCGGTGACCGGATGCGCATGACCTTCTCTGGCGAGAAAGCCAAGGAAGCTCTCGGTGGGCTCGTCACGAACGATGTCGTCGCGCTCCGTGAGGGCACGGGGCATCGGGCGGCCGCACTCACACCAAAGGGGCGCGTGATCGCGTTCTGCCGCGTCCTCGATCGCGGGACCGACCTGCTCGTCGACTGCGACGCGGCCGCGGGTGACGGATTCATCGCGATGATCCGGAAGTTCGTGAACCCGCGACTGGCGAAGTACGCCGTCGTCACGGAGTCAATGGATTGCGTGGGTGTGCACGGTGACGGTGCGGCGACGGTCCTCGCGCACGCGCTGAGTGGCGCAGCCGACGAAGCGGAGGTCAGCCGGATCAACGCGCTCGGCGCGTTCGAGGGCTACACGAGCGGCGAGGGCGAGGCGTCTTGCTACGTCGTGCGCTCGACGGACATCAGCGCGCCCGGTTTCGACGTCTTCGGCGCACGGGCGCGCGTCGCAGAACTGCGCACAGCACTCGCCAACGCGGGGACGCGCACCGCGTCGCCCGACGAAGTGAACGTGCTGCGCGTCGAGGCGGGGCTCCCCGCTTGGGGCAGGGAGATGGACATCGAGACGATCCCGCAGGAGGCTGCGCTCGACGACCTCGGCGCGATCTCGTTCAACAAGGGCTGCTACACGGGGCAGGAGGTCGTCGCGCGGATCCATTTCCGCGGCCACGTGAATCGACTGCTCCGAGTGCTCACGAGTGCGACCCCACTCGCGGTCGGTGCGCGCGTGATCGATGCAGCGGGATCCGATGTCGGCGAGGTACGCACGAGTGTGGTCTCGGCCACGCGCGGTGCGCTCGCGATCGCGATGGTGCGCCGCGAAGTCGTACTCGGCAGCGAAGTCACGGTCCGGTCGGAATCGGCGACGACTCCTGCATGGGTCGCACCACTGGTCACAACGGACGTGGCGACCAGTTAGGCATCGGCGCGGCGCGCGACGAAGGGGACAAAAGCAGAACGCGCGATCCCGAGGGATCGCGCGTTCGTCGCTTCCGTGAGGAAGCAGCTTACATCTTCTTCATGCCGGTCGAATCCATCTTCGGCGCGGCCATCGCCGACGAATCCATCTTCGTCGAATCCATCTTGGTCGAATCCATCATCATGTCCGCACCCATCGCCGGAGCGGCTGCGGCTTCCGTCGCAGGCGTCTCTTCGGCCTTGGGGGCGCAAGCGGCGAACACGAACAGGGACGCGACAAAGGCAATACGCTTCATTGGAACACTTCTCCGTAGGGGGTGGTGCGACGTCACGCGAGTCGTTCGCGGTCTCGGCACAGCGGCGGAATCTAAATAGGAAGGCTCTTGCGGTCAATAAGCAGGAGGCCCATAAGTCGTTACTCGACAACGTCTTGGCATTAAGAAGACGTTAAGGTTCGGCTATTCCGCTACGAGCGCTCGGGCGCCGCCGACCAGGTCATCGACGGGTTCACACACTGCAGGTCTCTGTAACCCATTCCCTGATAATGGTTTAGGCATCATCGTCGCCGTATCATGGCGGCGCATTAGCTTGCACTGGTCCGATTCCACTCCAGCCCGGGACTCGAGAGCATGCCCTCCACCGCCTCGACGAACATCGCGCGCGTCATTCGCGGCGCCTGCCCACATGACTGCCCCGACACCTGCGCGACGCTCGTGACGGTCGAGGACGGGCGCGCGACGCGTATCCAGGGCGATCCGGAACACCCCTTCACGCAGGGATTCCTCTGCACCAAGGTGAATCGCTACTTGGAGCGCACGTATCACGCCGACCGCGTGCTGACGCCGTTGCGTCGAGTGGGACCGAAGGGCCGCGGTGAGTTCGTCGAAGCGTCTTGGGATGAAGCGCTCGATGCGATCAGCGCGAAGTTGAATGCGATCCGTGCCTCGAGCGACGGTCCTCAAGCGATCCTGCCGTATTCGTATGCCGGCACGATGGGCCTGCTGCAGAGCGAGGGCATGGACCGCCGCTTCTTCCACGTGCTCGGCGCGTCGCTCTTGGACCGCACGATCTGCGCGACCGCGGGCATGATGGGAATGCGCATGACCGTGGGCGCGAGCATCGGCGCCGACACCGAAGCAGTGCCGCTCAGCGATCTCGTGATCCTCTGGGGCACGAACACGCTCACGAGCAATCCTCACCTCTGGCCCAAGATCCTCGAGGCCAAGGCGAAGGGCGTGAAGGTCATCTGCATCGACCCGATCCGCACGCGCACGGCCGAGCAGTGCGACGAGTGGATCGGCATCCGCCCGGGCACCGATGGCGCGCTCGCGCTCGGCATGATGCATGTGCTCTTCGCCGAAGGGATGCAGGACGACGACTATCTCGCGCGCCACACGCTCGGTTCCGAGCTGTTGCGCGAACGCGTGAAGGAGTATCCGCCCTCGCGGGTCGCGGCGATCACCGGACTCACCGAAGCGCGCATCGTCGAGCTCGCGCGCGAGTACGGACGTGCGAAGGCGGCGTTCGTGCGCCTCAACTATGGACTCCAGCGCCACGGCGGCGGTGCGATGGCGGTACGGGCGATCGCCTGCCTACCGGCGGTCACTGGCCACTGGCGGCGCGCCGGCGGAGGCGTGCAGCTCTCGTCGAGCGGCAACTTCGCGTACAACAAGGAAGCGCTGCAGCGTCCCGACCTCATCCCGCCAGGCACGCGCACCGTCAACATGTCGCTGCTCGGACAAGCACTTGCCGCCCCCGACGCGGGAGTGGGTGGTCCGCCCGTGCGCGCGATGATCGTCTACAACTCGAACCCTGCAGCGATCGCGCCCGATCATCTCGCGGTGATCGACGGCATGAAGCGCGAGGACCTCTTCATGGTCGTCCTCGAGCACTTCCGCACCGACACCTGCGATTATGCGGACTGGGTGCTACCGGCGACGACGCAGCTCGAACATCTCGACGTGCATTGGTCCTACGGGCATCTGTACGCTTCGCTCAACCTGCCGGCGATCGCACCGCTCGGTGAGGCGCTGCCCAATACCGAGATATTCCGTCGTCTTGCGGCGCGCATGGGACTCGATCACGCGTGCCTGCAGGACGACGACGATACGCTCGTGCGCGCCTCACTCGACACGACCGACCCGCGCATGGCGTCGGTCACGTACGATGCGCTCAAGGCGAACGGCTGGGTCCGCCTCTCCGTGCCGTCGCCCTATGCACCGTTCGCCGACGGCGGCTTCCGCACACCGAGCGGCAAGTGCGAGTTCTACTCCGAGCGCATGAAGGAGATGGGACTCGACCCGTTGCCGAACTTCACGCCACCGCACGAGTTTCCCGAGAACGTCCCAGCGCTCGCGGCGCGATTCCCGATCACGTTGATCTCGTCGCCGGCGCACCAGTTCCTGAACTCGAGCTTCGTGAACGTGGGACCGCTGCAGCGCGCCGCGCGCGAGCCCGAGGTGGCGTTGCACCCGCGCGACGCCGAGCGACGCGGGATCGCCGACGGAGTGATGGTCGTGGTCGAGAACGAGCGCGGGCACTTCCAGGCGCGCGCGCGCGTTCGGGAGGGTATCCGCGAAGGAGTGGCGTGGGCGCCAGGTGTCTGGTGGGCCAAGCTCTCTACGGACGGCCGCAATGTGAATGCGACGACGAGCCAGCGCCTCACTGATATGGGTGCGGGCCCCGTCTTCTATGACAACCTCGTCGAGATCCGCGCGGTCGCGTGACGAAGTCCGAGCGATCGTGACAGTCGCTTTACACACTCGGCATATCGCCGTGGCCCGGTCTCTGAGAGATTCCCGCACCGCACACCCCTTGGAACGGTCCAGATAACTCCCCGCGTTTCCCTGCGTCTGTCGCTCGGCGCCAAGCTGTACGCCATCCTCGGCGCCGCGATCGTCGCCGCCGCACTCACCTCACTCTACCTGCTCGGTTCGCTCAACGAGCTCGACCGCGGCTACCGCGGCATCCTCGATCGCCAGATCCGCGAGCAATCGGTCGCGCGCGAGATGCAGGTCGCGTTCAAGAAGCAGGTGCAGGAATGGAAGAACATCCTGCTGCGCGGCGCTGTCGCGCGCGACCGGGTACGGTACACGCAACAGTTCGCGGCGCTGAGGGTCGACGTGCTCGCGCTGACCGACACGCTCGCGTCGGGCGCGACGAGCGACTCGCTCCATGCACAGGTGCGCGCCTTCCGTCGGGCGTACCTGGAACTCGACGCTGCGTACGCGGTCGCGTTGGCACGCTTCGAGGGTGCGGAGGGCCGGAATCCGTTCCAGGTCGACAGCTTGGTGCGTGGTCAGGACCGCGCGCCCACCGACCTCATCGATCGGATCGTGGCGAACCTCGAGTCCGAGGCGGAGGCGCTCGTTCAAGCCCAAGGAGCGCTCGTCGCGGATCGGCGACGCACGAGCCTCGCGGCGCTGATCGTGCTGCTCGCCATCCTCGCGAGCGCGCCGCTCATCGTCCGCTCGGCCATCGTACGACCGATCCGTCGGCTGGAGGAAGCGGCGGCGCGGATCGCCAACGGCGACCTCTCGGTGGAGGTCACCCACCAGAGCGAGGACGAGATCGGTGACCTCGCGGACTCGTTCCGCCGCATGCGTGATGCGCTCCGCGCGGTCGTGACCGACATCGCCGCAGGCTCCAAGACCATGACCGCCACCGCGAAGGAACTCGCGGACGGCACCGAGCAGTTGAACACCGCGATGTTCGAGATCGCGCTTGCGGCGCAGGGGATCGCGTCGGCCGCCGCCGACCAGACGACGAGCGTCACCGAGGCTCTCGACGCATCTCAGGCGGTGGCGTCGCACGCTCAGGACATCGCGCGCGAGGGCGCGCTGACGGTATCGGCGGCGCGCGCCGTCGAGGAGCGAACTGCGCAGGGCCGACGCGCGATGGCGATCGTCGCCTCGCGTATGGACGAGATCGCCACGGCTGCGGCCGAAACTGCGCCGTCGCTCGAGGCGCTGGCGACCAAGTCTCACGGCATCCGGGAGTTCACCGACGTGATCGCGGGGATCGCCACGCAGTCCAAGTTGCTCGCACTCAATGCCGCGATCGAAGCAGCGCGCGCGGCCGAGCATGGACGCGGCTTCGCTGTCGTCGCCGACGAGGTGGGCAAGCTCGCGCGCGATAGCCAGGCCGCGCTCTCGCACATCCGGACACTCGCGATCGAGGTCGAGGACACGGGTGACGAGATCGGCGAACGCCTCGATCGCGTGAAGGACGCGGTGCGTGAGGGGCGCAATGCGTTCGGGGATTCGGAAGCCGTGCTCGCGGCGGTGGATGAGCAGGCGCACAAGTCGGCTGAGTCCGCGACGCGCATCGGTCGCTCGACGGGCGAACAGGGTCAGCGCGCCGCGCACCTTTCGGACGTCGTCGGGGCGCTTGCCGCGACCGCGGAGGAGAACGCCGCGACGGCTCAGGAACTGAGCGCGCTCAACGAGGAGCAGGCGGCGGGTGTGCACCGGATGGCGGACGGTGCCCGGAGCCTCCAGGCAGTGGCGGCCCATCTCGACGCCGCGGTGCAGCGGTTCAAGCTCTGACGCCGGTCGGACCGGCGAACTGCTTACTCGGTCCGCGCGTTATACTCTGACAGACCTTCCAGAGACGCCCGTGACGACTTCGCTTCCCACCACCCTCGGCGCCCTCGCGCGCTCTCCCTTCGGCGCGCCGGAACGCCGCGGCCGTTCGGTCCGCGACGAGATCCGCGCCAACCTCCTCGCACGCATCGCCGACGGTAAGCCGCTCTTCAAGGGCGTCCTCGGCTACGAGGACACGGTCATGCCGCAGATCGTGAACGCGCTGCTCTCCAAGCACCATTTCATTCTGCTCGGACTCCGCGGCCAGGCCAAGTCGCGCATCCTGCGCGCACTCACCACACTGCTCGACCCGCAGCTGCCGGTGATCGCCGGAAGCGAGACCAACGACGATCCGTTCGCGCCGATCAGCAAGTACGGCCGCGATCGCCTCGCCACGATGGGTGACGAGACGCCGATCGCTTGGCTCACACCCGATCAACGCTACGTGGAGAAGCTCGCGACGCCGGACGTCACGGTGGCCGACCTGATCGGCGACCTCGACCCGATCAAGGCGGCGCGCGGCGGTCACCTGCTCTCGGACGAGCTCTCGATCAACTACGGCATGCTCCCGCGCGCCAACCGCGGGATCTTCGCGCTGAACGAACTCCCTGACCTCGCCGGCAAGGTGCAGGTGGGCTTGTTCAACGTGATGCAGGAAGGCGACGTGCAGATCAAGGGCTACCCGGTGCGCCTCGCGCTCGACGTGGTCCTTGCGTTCACGGCCAACCCCGAGGACTACACAGCGCGCGGCAAGATCATCACGCCGCTCAAGGACCGGATCGGCAGCGAGATCATCACGCACTATCCGGCGACGGTCGACCTCGCGATGACGATCACGCAGCAGGAAGCGTGGACCAAGCGCGACGGACTCCCGCTGCGCCTGCCCGAGATCGTCTCGGAAGTCGCGGAGCGTGTCGCCTTCGAGGCGCGGCAGGAGAAGCGGATCGACCAGAGGTCGGGTGTCTCACAGCGACTTTCGATCTCGCTGCTCGAGAACGTGATCTCCAACGCCGAGCGTCGCGCGGTGCGACTGGGCGAGAAGGAGATCGTCCCCCGCCTCGCTGACATCTACGCGGCCCTGCCGGCGATCACAGGCAAGATCGAACTCGAATACGAGGGCGAGTTGATCGGCGGAGCGGTGATCGCACGCGAGTTGATCCGCCGCGCCGCCGACGCGACGCTCACCGAGCGCGACAACACGCTCGACCTGGACGAGATCGTGATGTGGTTCGACCGCGGGCAGGCGCTGCAGGTGAGTGACGATGCGAGCGCCGCGGTGGCGCGCGCAGGCTTCGCGACCGTGCCCGGACTGATCGATCAGATCACTGCGGCCGGGCTCGGCGTGACCGATGACGCCGACTCAGTGGTGGCGTGCGAACTCGTACTCGAAGCGCTCGTCGCGCGTCGGAAACTCTCGCGGTCGGAGACCGGGCAGTACGGCCGGTCAGTGCGCCGCAAGCATGGGATGCCGCCGGAACGCCCAGAGCGCGAAGAGTAGCATCAGCACCGCCCCGCCTCCGATCGCCCAGTCCACGCCGGCCACGCTCGCCACCCAGCCGCCGACGAACGAGCCGATCGGGGAACCACCGACGTAGACCATGACGTAGAGCGAGAGCACGCGCCCACGGATCGCATCGGGGACGAGCTCCTGCAACCGCGCATTCACGAGTGCGTTGTTGAGGATCATCGCGACACCGATCGCGAAGAGCAACACGCCGTTGAGCACAGGCTCCCGCACGAACGAGAAGACGAGTAGCAGCAACGCAAAGCTGAACGACGCAGCGCGGAATACCTTTCCGCGCTGTGCACCGCCGCCCGTGGCGGCGATCGCGAGCGCGCCCACCACCGCGCCGAGTCCCAGACAGGCCATGAGCGCGCCGTAGCCGTCGGCGCCGAGCCCGAGTTGATCGCGCGCGATCACCGGCAAGAGCGTGATCACCGGCACGCCTAGCACCGAGAAGACCGTCGCGATGGCGAGGAGCATGGGCAGCGGCGGCGTGTCGAGGACGTGGCGGATCGCCTCACGCATTCCCTGCACGTGACTCACGCCCTGCCGCGCCGCCGCGCGCCGCTCTGGCAACGTGATCATCGCGAGACCGACGAGCACGGCGAGGTAACTGACGGCATTCAGTCCGAAGGTCCACGACACGCCGAGTCGTGCGATCACGACGGCCGCGACACTCGGGCCCAGTACGCGCGCGAGATTAAAGCCGGTGGAGTTGAGGCCGATCGCTTGCGCGATGTCCTCCTTGCCGACCAGCTCTACCATGAGCGACTGGCGCGCAGGGATCTCGAAGGCGGCGAGCAGCCCGCCGAAGAGCGAGAGCGCGAGCAACCAACCGATGGTGAGATGCCCCGTGAACGAGAGCGCCCAGAGCGCGGCCGCCTCTGCCAGCATGAGCGCCTGCGCGATCCGCACCACGCGCAACTTCTCGTTGCGGTCGGCGACGACGCCGCCGGGGAGCGAGAAGATGAGGATCGGGAAGGTGTTCGCTGCGGAGACGAGCCCGACCATGAAGGCGTCGTTCGTGAGCTCGAGCGCGGTCCATCCTACGGCCACCGTCTGCATCCACGAACCGACGAGCGACGTCGTCTGCCCGAGCCAGAAGATCCGAAAGTTCCGGTACTTGGCGAGGGTCCGGAATGGGTTGAGCGAGCGGGACGCGAGGGGGGCAGTCATCGGGGCTCCGAAAGCTCGCCGGGGGATGACCGCGATGACAGGGCCGCCGGTCGCGTGTCCCTGTTCCTGAACTCAGTCCTCGCGCACGACCGGCTGCCTCACGCGCACGAGCATGCGCTGTCCGTGGCCCTCTGCGAGCATGACCACCACCGTGTGCTTGCCCGGGCCGAGCTCGAGCCGGATACGGTCGCGGTCGCCCAATCGCAGATCGCCCAGATGTGCGCTCGTGTCCGGCAGTGAGGTGAGCGCACGCCAATCGGCGGGATGGCCGTCGATCGTGATCGCGACGACGAACCGCAACGAGTCCGGACTGCCGTCGGGATGCACCAGACGCAGTTGGATGTCGGCCTCGGCGCCTTCAACGCTCGCGGTGACCGGAACGTCGATCGGTGCGTTCCACCACCGCTGCTCACCGTCGACGCGGACGACACGCACCATCTCGGCGCCACCGAGTTCCACGGTCTCCCAATCGACGCTGCCGGGCCCGAGTTGCGTGCTCGCGAACCAGCCGAGCAGCGCGATCATCGCGACGGCCGCGGCGATCGCCGCCCACCGCGTGCGCTTCCAGTACACCTGCTTCCGCCAGCGTCCACGCCAGATGACCGGCCATACCTCGCGCCGCGCGACGTCGAGATCGTAGGGGAAGTCGATCTCGGTCCAGGCCTTGCCGGCGATGTTGAGTCCGTAGAGGGTGATCTCCTTGCAGACACTGCGTGTCGCCTCGATCACCCACGCATTCTCCTGCCCATCTTCGATGAGGTGCTTGGCCGTCGCGATCATCGCGCGGGAACCCTCGGCGTCGAACTTGATCATGCCGAGACTCTCGCCGCGAGCCGAGTTCGTCGGAAGATCCTTGCCAAGGTCGACGACGCGCCGCTCCTTCAGCGCGACCTTCGTCTGCTCGCGCCCACGGGATGACGTCGAGTCGTACGCGAGCACGTTGCCGGTCTGCTCGAGCAGGTCGTCGAGGATAGCCGGGTCGAAGAACAGATCGCAGTTGAGCAGGACGAAGGGACCCTTGATCCAGTCGCGTGCCAGCCAGAGCGAGTAGAGGCTATTGGTCTCTGCGAAGCGCTCGTTGAGCAGGACCTCAGCGCGGTCGCCGATGACCTCTTGCAACGCATGCGCTTCGTGACCGACGATCACGAGCACGGGCCCGATGCCGTGGTCGGCGAGGGCCTCGAGCGTGTGCAACAGCAGCGGGCGACCACCGATCTCGACGAGCGCCTTGGAGCCGCCGCCAGTCATCGAGTTGAGGCGGCTGCCCATTCCCGCGGCGAGTATGACGGCTTGCATCTCAGTGCTCCGGTGAGCTGTTGATCGGCGTCGGCGCGCTGGGTGCAGCCCGACCCGCGAAGTCCGACGGAGTGCCGCAGAACCGAACGCGGCCGGCTCCGAGTTCCAGCACGAGGTCCATCCGTGCGAGCAGTTCCGGGTCGTGCGTCACCCAGAGCACGGTGCGGCCCTGAGTCACCTCGAGGAGCCGGTCCGTGAGCTCGAGCGCCGACCGGTGGTCGAGTCCGGTGGTCGGCTCGTCGAGCAGCCAGACTCGACCGTCGCGCAGTAGCGCGCGCGCCAGTGCGATGCGCTGCCGCTCGCCGCCCGAGAAGAGGTCGCCGCCTCGGCGGACGATCGTGTCGTAGCCCTGCGGCAGGCGTTCGATGAACCGTGCGACGCCCGCCTGCTCCGCCGCGAGGCGAACGGCGTCGAGCGTCGCGCTCTGGTCGCCCAGCGCGATGTTGTCCCGGACGCTCACGCCGGTGAGCACGCTGTCCTGGAAGACCACACTCATCCGACGCCGGAGCGGTTCGAGCGCGTAGTCTCGCAGGTCGCGGTCGTCGAGGAGGATCCGGCCACGGGAGGGATCGGCGAGGCGGAGCACCAGCGAGAGCAGCGTGGACTTGCCGGCCCCGTTCCCACCGACGATTGCGACGCGCCGACCGATTGGGAAGTCGCACTCCAACTTCTCGAGCGCCCACTTCCGGTCGGTCCGCCTGCGCTTGGGCATCAACAGCGAGACCTTCTCGAAGCGTAGCGCACCCTGGATGCCGTCCGCGCCGACCGCGTCCGGCCGATCCGCGATCGCGACCCCGCGGCGCATGATGCGGTCGAGCCGTTCGGCGCAGGCGAAGGTCCGGCCGATCCGCGCGGTCGCTACGGCGAAGTCCGCGAACGGCGCGCGCAGGGCCAGCGCATACGACAGGAAGAGCACGAGGTCGCCCGCGGTGAGCTCCCCGAAGCGGACGCCCGAGGCGCCGAGCCACATGGCGACCGCGATGCTCGCCGAGACCGCGACATCCACGCGCAGCGAGAGTCCAAGGGAGAGTCGCTGCAGCTTCAGTTCCTGGCGCATGCTGCGGCCGTTGCGCGCAGCGAATCGCGCAGCGACCGCACTGCCGCCGAACCCGAAGGCCTGGAGTTCGCGCACCGCCATGAGCTCGCTGCCGACGAGTGCGGCGAGCAGACCCTCCTTGGTTCTCTGCTTCTTCGCGACTGCGGCGATCCGCTGTCCGCGACGCTTCATCATGAGCAACGCGACACCTCCGCCGGCGAGCAGCACCCCGGCGAGTCGCGGGTCGATCCAGAGCAGCGCCGCCATCGAGGCGACGAAGAGTGCGATCGTCTGCACGATCCGCACGAGCATCCCATTGAGGCCGCGCCGCAGACGTGTCGTGTCGTAGACGATCCGCGTCATCAGCTCGCCGACTTCGCGCGTCTCGTGAAAGGCCAACGGCTGCCGCAGGACATGACTGAACAGGCGCTCCCGGAATCGATAGAGGATCCGGTTGCCGAGTCCGTTGAGGATCATCGCCTGACCATACGCCGCGACGGAGCCCGCCGCGGCGAGCCCGATGAAGGCGAGGACGAGCCAGCGCGGATCCGCTACCGGAGTGCCGCCAAGGCCATCGACGATCCACTTCAGCGGCCACGGACGCAGCACGTGCAACACGACGGTCAAGAGGCCGAGGAGCGCACCCCTAGCGAACGCAGGCGCCTCACCGGCCGCATGCGGACGCAGCATCTCGATGATGCGGCGCAGCGGGCGGCGCGGGGTGGCCTCCATACTCAGGCCTCGTCGAGCGAACGCAAGCGCTGGAGCACCCAGTCGAGTGCAGCGTCGGTGGCGTGGCCGGGATTGTAGAACAGGTCGCGCGCCATCGCGCGACGTAGCTTGCTCGCGTGGCCTGGGTGCGCGAGCGACCAGCCGATCGCCTCCACCGCATCATCGGGCCAACGCACCGTCACGCCACCCTTTCGTCCCCAGGTATCGAGATCCAGAGCGACGCCCTTCTTGGTCATCGCCGAGAGCAACTGCGGCACGTCGAGGAAGACCATCGGCCGGTCGAGCAGCGAGAACTCGCTCGATACCGATGACGCATCGGTGAGCAGGAGGTCGGCGACGTACATGTAGGGCACGACATCGAGCCCAGTGGCGAGTTTGGTGTGGCGATCGAGCAGCGGCTTCAGGCGTGTCGGCCAATCGGTGCCGCGGTCGCGGGGATGGTCATGGAGCTTGATGAGGATGTCGTACTTCCCCGTAGCGCGCAGGCGCTCCAGCACCGCCTCGCCCGTGTGCTCGAGCGAGTTGTCCTTCTGCCCGGT
Organism: Gemmatimonadota bacterium; assembly: GCA_031418115.1. GTDB lineage: Bacteria > Gemmatimonadota > Gemmatimonadetes > Gemmatimonadales > Gemmatimonadaceae > Pseudogemmatithrix. The sequence continues at coordinate 4,159 of JANOWT010000101.1, read as the reverse complement.
GGGCGCGTAGAGGATGACCGGACGGCGCCCGGAGAAGCCGATGCGCCGGAGGATCGACGCGCGGTCGAGCTCGCCGTTCACCAGGCGGTCGAGCTTCGGGAAGCCGATGTTCACGAGCTTCGCGTCGCGGTCTCGCAGCATCTGCGACTCGGTGAAGAGACGCCGCATGTACGGCCCAGTGAGAAAGAGCCGGTCGTAGACGAGCACGTCGCGCCGCACCGCCATGTTCCGGAACGAGACGCCGTGGAATAGCTGGATCCGCTCCTGCTCGTCCTTCGGGAAATAGCCAGAGACGTGCGCGCAGAAGACGAGATCGAACGTCTGCTTCCGCATCCGATCGAGTTCAACGATGCGGTCGGGGGGCAGGCGGAACGGGGCATAGAGCGCCCTCGCGGTCAGCTTCCCATTCCCCTCCGGCATGACGTCGCGCCCGCCCGAGAGCACGATCTCGATGCCGCGCATCCGTCGCAGACGCTCGTACAGCGGCTGGAAGCAGATGAAGTGCACCGGCGCGTAGCCGGCGAAGAGGATCCGGCGCGGCTTCTTGGTCTTGGTCATGTCGGTGTGGTGAGGTCGGTTCAGCGCGTCAGTCGGAGGCCGGCGTGCAACTGCAGCTTGTTGTAGTCGTCCACCGCACCCTCGGCTCCGAGGTCGATGCGGCGATTCAGGTTCTGCTTTCCGTACACGCCGCCGCCGAAGATCCGAACGATGCCGTTGACGCGATGCGACGTCTCGACTCCCACCTGCATCCGGTGGTCGCGGCGCCCATTGTTGGCCACATCGTACGGCTCGTTTGACGTGAACGTGCGCCAGCGATACTCCACCGATAGTTCGAGGTCCGTCGCCTTCGTGAAGTTGAACCGTGCGGTCTCCCCGATCGCTTGCTCGACGCGTGAGCGGTCGACCGTGCGGACCGCACGCGCGTTCAGATCGGTAGCGTTGCCGTTGCCGTTCAGGTCTTGGCCGTAGACGGGCTCGTCGAGCAGGATCACCTGCGTCGTCCGGGGACTTCCGAGCGACGCGAGATCGTAGGATGTCACGAGCTCAACGCCGTGAGGCAGGTCGAACTGCAACCGCGCCGTGCCGGTGATGCCGCTGAAATCGCGCGCGGCGAACGGTGCGTCATGAGTGCGGTCCGCGAAGCCTGCACCAACGAGGAGCCAGGCGCCGAACGGATGCGAAGTGCTCGCCTTCGAGAGCCGACGGCGGTAGTCGACTTGCAGGTCGGATTCAGAGTACTCGCCGCGAGAATAGACGCGCTCGGCTGCCTGGATGTCGCCGTCGAGATTCGCATCCACCGCATCGGAGAGGTAGTTGCGCGAGAAGTAGCTGGGTTGGAGCCGTGCGCGGATGCGGACACGACCTTCCTTGCGCAGGAGCTGTTCGACCGAGAGCCCGAATGCCGCGTTGCTTCGCTCGCCACTGCGGGCGTAGAGTTCGTAGTCGAACTCAGGCGTGAGCGTGAGGTCCCGACCACCGAGACCCGCTCCACGAATGGCCAGCGTGGCCACAACCGTGGTGATCAGGTCAGCGGCGGACTCCATCCCGGTGTAGCGGCTGCTGAGAAGCTCCGCTGGTGACGGCGCTGCCGGATCGGGGCGCTTGCTGGCCGGGAGCAGGAAGACGTTGTCGTCGTACTCGGCACCGACGACGAATCGCGGGGCGAACTTCCACGTCTTGGGCTTCGGTGCCTGCGCGGCGGTCGGGTCGGCCTGCGCGGAGGCGATAAAGGGTGCGAGGATGAGACCGAGCGCGAGTCCGAGCACGAGCATTGGACGCAATCGGATCGAAGGCATGGGATCGAGGGTCGAGGGGACCTGCGGAGGGCGTTGAATAAGGCCGAGTCGGTTCCGTACTTACAGTATACTCTCGAATGCCCGTGCGGGAATACGGCGCTGGTGACCAGCGTCACTGCATACCGGAATCTCCTACACCGGAACCCGTGACCAACACCGCCGTTAGTATCAGGCCAAGGAGGCATCCGGCGTGCGATTCCACACGTATTCGAAGTTCAGCCCCGAGTCCGCCGACGCGGTGGACCTTCAGTCGCTGCTCGACAACCTCGCGGACTTCCTGCTCCAGTCAGGATTCGCCGGGGGCGGGCCGTCGAACCCATGGGGCTACGAGGAGGAGGACCAGGGCGGCGACCGCTCGATGGACGCGCTTCGCCAGGCGATCCTCGATTCGCTCATTCAGAGCGGCCAGTTCACGCCCGAGATGCTCGAAGCGCTCCGCGGCGACGGCGACGACATCTCCGAGGAGAAGCTCTCCAAGCTCCTCGACGAGATCGTGCAGCGGCTCATCAAGGAGGGCTTCCTCAAGATGGCACAGCCGCCACAGGCGCCGGCGGGGCATCAGTCGGTGTTCGGTCCAGGTGGACTCGCCAAGGCGGCCGCGCAGGACGTGCAGTTCGACCTCACCAGCAAGGGCATCGACTTCCTCGGCTACAAGTCACTGCGTGGCATACTCGGCGGGCTCGGCAAGAGCAACTTCGGCTCGCACGACACGCCGCACTTGGCCACCGGCATCGAGTCCGACGCGGGGAGCAAGCCGTATGAGTTCGGCGACGTGCTCAACCTCGACGTGAACGAAACGCTCAAGAACTCGATGCTGCGCACTGGTTCCATCGACGTGCCGATGGACCTCGAGTACTCCGACCTCATGGTGCGGCAGAGCGAGTACCGGTCAAGCTGCGCGACCGTGTTGATGCTCGACTGCTCGCACTCGATGATCCTCTACGGCGAGGACCGCTTCACGCCCGCCAAGAAGGTCGCGCTCGCACTCACGCACCTGATCCAGACCTCATTCCCCGGCGACACGATCAAGATCGTGCTCTTCCACGACTCCGCCGAGGAGATCCCCATGGGCGCGCTCGCCAAGGCGCAAGTGGGGCCCTATCACACGAACACCGCCGAGGGACTCAAGCTCGCGCGTCGGCTGTTGATGGCCCAGAAGAAGGACATGCGACAGATCGTGATGATCACCGACGGCAAGCCGAGCGCACTGACGATGCCTGATGGGCGCATCTACAAGAACTCGATGGGCCTCGACGCGTTCGTGCTGCAGGAAACGCTCACCGAGGTCGCCGCCTGCCGCAAAGCGGCGATCCCAGTGAACACCTTCATGCTCGCGCGCGATGCCGCGCTGGTGGAGTTCGTGAAGATGGTCAGCGCGATCACGCGTGGCCGAGCCTACTTCACGAACACCATGACGCTGGGGCAGTTCATCCTGATGGATTTCCTCAAGAAGAAGACCAAGAAGGTCAGCTGACGACTCGTGCCGCCTCCGGCAGCCGCTCGGTGACCGTCTTCGCTCGCACGTCGTGCGGCATCGGAGGGAGGAGTTCGTACAACACGGGCGTCACCAGTCGGCTCAATAGAGTCGAACTGACCAGCCCACCGATGATCACGATCGCCAGCGGCGAATACAGTGAACTCCCCTGGATCGCGAGCGGAAAGAGCCCCCCCACGGCGGTCGCCGAGGTGAGCACGATAGGAACGAAGCGGATCTTCCCCGCCTTCTCGATCGCCTCGCGCAGCCCCACCCCGGTCGCGCGCAACTGATTGGTGAAGTCCACGAGAAGGATCGAGTTCTTGATCTCGATCCCGATGAGCGCGACGAACCCGATCACCGCCGTGAAGCTCAGCGTGTATCCCGTGAGCCAGAGCGCGACGAGCCCGCCGATCACGCCGAGCGGTATCACGCTCGAGACGATCAGCATTCCACGAAAGGTCTGGAACTCGAGCACGAGGATCGCGAGGATGCCGAAGGTCGCGATCAGGATCGCGGCCCCGAGCCCGCCGAAACTCTCCTCACGGCTCGCGATCTCACCCGCTGCGTCGATCCGGTAGCCAACCGGGAGCGGGAAGGAGTCGAGCTTCGCGAGCAGCGCGCGCGTCACCCGGTCGGTGTTGAATCCGGTCCGCACCTGCGACGACACGGTCACCGCGCGCTCGCCGTCGTAGTGCTGGATCGCCGGAGGTGACGTCTCGAACCTGAACGACGCCAGCTGACGCAGGGGCACCTGCGCTCCGGTCACCGAACCCACCCAGAGCCGATCGAGCGCCGATGCATCCTTGCGTGCGTCGCCGGGGAGCCGGAGCGTGACGCCGTACTCCTCGCCGTCGGAGTCGCGAAAGCGGCCCGCGGTGAGACCCGC
>JANOWT010000100.1:0-2456 GCA_031418115.1 Gemmatimonadota bacterium | reverse complement strand
TACTTCGACGGCACGCTCTTCGAGCCTGGATTCACTCTCGAGGGTGCGGCGTCGTACGCCATCGCCACCGAGCGATACATCCGCGAGACCGGCGACGATCAGATCGTCGAGGAGGTCGTGCTCGCCGACACGCTGTACGTCTCGCACGACGAGATCGCGTCGCGCCGCGACTCGGACCAGCCGCTCTATCGCACCGAGGTCACGCTCGACCGGCGGCCGGCCACGCATCCGGTGACGCTGCACGGCAATGCCGTCGTCGCGTTCGCCCTCGATGCGTTCGGCAAGACGCTCGACGAGGAGGCGTCCAAGGAGGTACAGGATCCCTCGGCCGTGCGCGCCGCTCTGCGCCGACAGTTCGCGTCGGGCACCGAGGGGAAGACGACATTCGCCGCCGCGACCGATCTCAAGGGCGAGCGGACGCTCGACGACGATCCGGTCGGCTCGGCGCTCTGGCTTCCGCTCTGGGAAGCGGTCGACCGCACCGATTCGACCTACCGGCGCACCGCCAAGCGCATCGGTACTTCAGACCGGCTCGTGGTGCAGATCGCGCGGCTCTTCGGCCCCGAGGCGAGCGATGTGCTCGAGTGGCTCCGCCGTGCGCCGCTCGGTCATGGGCTCGCCGCCGAGTTCGTGGACGCTGATGGAGTCGCGATCTCGCATGGTGGCGATGCGGCGCTCAGCGGGCTGCTCGCGTATTCGGCCTGGTACTGCGTGCACGCGCACGGGGTGCGACCGTAGGGCAGTGGCGCGGTGGTCGTATGGGCTGACTCGCCGCGATCAGGGCATTCGCGATCAGGCGTTCGCGATGACGTAGCCCAAGTAGGCCGCACCAACCGTGAGTGTGCAGCTCAGCACGGCATGCAACGCGGCGCGGCCGATCTGTCCGTCTTGCAGCAGCGTGAGATTCTCGGCGGCGAAAGTCGAGAAGGTCGTGAACCCGCCGCAGACTCCGATCGCCACGAACGCGCGCAACTGCGGCGTCGCCTGTGCGGTGGCGGCCCAGTGCAGGAACCATCCGATCACGAACGATCCGACGATGTTGATCGACATCGTCGCCCACGGGAACGCGCTGAGGGCCGGGAGTCGGCGCAAGAGTTCGCCAGCCGCGAATCGGAGGCCCGATCCGATGGCGCCGCCGAGGGCGACCCAAATGACGGTGGTCGGTGGGAACGGAACGATGGGGTTCACAGTGCCGGGGGTGGGAATCGAACCCACATGGGAGTCTCCTCCCAACGGATTTTAAGTCCGTCGCGTCTAGCCGATTTCGCCACCCCGGCCGGGGAAAGACGAACGGGAGCGGCGCGCCGCCGCTCCCGCACAAGACAAGACCTTCGGAATCCGACGTCAGAGCGGGAAACGGGACTCGAACCCGCGACCCCAACCTTGGCAAGGTTGTGCTCTACCAACTGAGCTATTCCCGCGTGAGGCGAAGGTTAGGCGGGGCGAGGGCGCGGGGCAAGCCGTTCGGGCGGGATCGGCTCACCCCATGGTGTTAGTTTGTGCCCATGACCGACGTCGTCGCCCTCGCTGCCGAACTCCTCGCGATCCCCTCGACCACGCGCGACGAAGGGAGCGCCGTCGATTTCGTCGCGCGCTGGCTCGTCGCTCGCGACTGGAACGTGATGGTGCAGGAGGTCACGCCTGGCCGCGGGAACGTCTGGGCGTCGCGAAAGGGAGGCGGGGTCACGCTCTCGACGCACCTCGACACCGTCCCACCGTACGTGCCCCCCAAACGCGCCGACGGAAAGCTCTACGGCCGTGGGGCCTGCGATGCCAAGGGCATCGCCGCCGCGATGATGATCGCCGCCGACGCACTCGTCGCCGCTGGTGAGGAACGGGTCGATCTGCTGCTCGTCGTCGGTGAGGAGCGCGGCTCCGACGGTGCCCGCCTCGCCAATCAGCTGCCGGCGACGAGTCGCTGGCTCATCAACGGTGAACCGACGGAGAGCATCCTGGCCTCAGGCTGCAAGGGCGCGCAGCGCGTGATCGTTCGCACCGCGGGACGCGAAGCGCACTCCGCGTATCCTCACCTGGGCGAGTCTGCGATCGCACCGATGCTTCGGCTCCTGCCTGAGCTCGACACACTGCCGTTCCCAGTCGACGCGGTCCTCGGTGCCACCACGGTGAACGTCGGCCTGATCCGTGGTGGGACTGAGGCCAACATCGTCCCGGGTGCGTGCGAAGCCGAGATGATGGTCCGCTTGGTCGGTGACGTCGCACCGGTGAGGAAGACGCTCGATGCATGGGCCGCGGGCCGTGCCGATCTCGAGTACGGATCGTTCATCCCCGCGCAGCATTTCCACACGGTGCCAGGCTTCAAGTCGGCGCCGGTCGCCTACACCTCCGACATCCCACTCCTCGGCAACTGGGGCAAACCGCTCCTCTTCGGTCCGGGGTCGATCCATGTGGCCCACACCACGGAGGAGTTCGTCGACGAGGCCGAACTCCGGGCGAGC
>JANOWT010000099.1:0-13762 GCA_031418115.1 Gemmatimonadota bacterium | reverse complement strand
GATCTGCAGGAGGCGCTCGCCGAAGCCGGCGACGTCGCTGAGTCAGAAGGCTACGCCGACGTGCGATCGGCCCGCGACGAGATCCACTCGCGGCTCGGCGAAGCGGTCGGTGCACTCGAGACGATCCGTCTCCATCTGCTGCGGCTTCACGCAGGGTCCACATCGATCGAGAGTCTCACGACGCACCTCGGCATCGCAGCCGAAGTCTCGGAGCAGGTGGAGCGGCTGATCGCGGCGCACGAGGAAGTGGACCGCAGTCTTCGCTTTCCGCGCGAGATCGCGACCACGCCGATCTGAAGTGCCCTAGCGTCCGTGCGACGAGCATCTAAGTTCTCGGTGCGCCTCCCACGACGGGCCTCTCACGACTTGCCGCCGGAGCTCCAATGGATCATCTGACCAGCCGACGCGCCTTCGCGCAGTATCTCGCCGCCAGTCCGCTCATCGCGGCGCTCGGCGCGGCCGCCTGCACGGAGGGAGAGAACGAAGAGAACGAAGCTGCCGAGGAGACGCGCGAACGCACCGGCACACTCGGCGAACCCGACCAAGACCTCGGCGAACTCGTCACCAAGGCCGAGGACGCGCTCGACGTCTTCGATATGCGAGTCACGGCACAGAACACGATGCCGATCGCCCACTACGGCTATATCGCGACCGGCGTCGACGGCGACGTCACATTGCGCGCGAATCGCTCGGGCTTCGCACACTGGGACATCCGCGACAAGCGCCTCGCCGGCATCGCCCAAGTCGACATGCGCACCTCGATACTCGGCACGCAGATGGAGACGCCGATCATCATCTCGCCGACAGGGAGCCAGCGCGCCTTCCACGCCGACGGCGAACTCGCCACCGCGCGCGCCGCCAAGTCGCAGAAGCACCTCATGATGCTCTCCACCGTGGCGACCACGTCGGTGGAGGACGTCACCGCCGCTCGCGGCGAGCCGATCTGGTACCAGCTCTACGCGACATCGCGGTGGGAGATCACCGAGAAGCTGCTCCGGCGCGCCGAGGGAGCGGGGTGTCCGGTGGTCGTCTACACCGTCGACCTGCCGGTCTCGAGCAATCGGGTCACGCTCTCCCGTTTCATCAAGCGCGACCGTCGTGACTGCACGCAATGCCACGCGAGCGCCGACGCGTACGGCAGCCGCAACACGGCCTTCGCGCGCAAGCCGATGTTCGACGGCATCGACCTCAAGGACAATGACTTCAACATCCCGTTGCACGACTGGGAGTTCGTAGATCGCCTCAAGTCCGCGACAAAGATGAAAGTGATGGTGAAGGGCATCACCACGGCGGACGATGCGCAGCGCTGCCTCTCGCACGGCGCCGACGGCATCGTCGTCTCGAACCATGGCGGGCGCTCTGCGGAGTCGGGTCGATCGACCATCGACTGTCTGTCGGAGATCGCGCGCGTGGTGCGCAAGCGCGTCCCCGTGATCCTCGACAGTGGCGTGCGACGCGGGACAGATGTGTTCAAGGCGCTCGCGCTCGGTGCCGACGCGGTCGGGATCGGGCGGCCGTACCTCTGGGGGTTGGGCGCGTTCGGCCAGCCGGGCGTGGAGCGGGTGCTGGCGCTGCTGCGCGCCGAGCTGCGTACGGTGATGGCGCTCTCGGGGACGCGTAGCATCGCCGACATCGGTGCGGCCTCGGTGATACGCAACGCATGAGGCGGGGTATGCTGTGTATGAATCGCTCTGCGACCCGGCGCGCACTCCGCCTCTTCCTGCTCCTGATCCTCCTGCCAGCGCTCGGCCTCTCGTGCCGCGACGCGACCGGTCCCGACAAGGTGCGGCTCTACGTCATTCCAGGTCAGCTCGCGCTCGTCAACGAAGGCGAGACGAGCATCTACTCGATCGCGATCAACGCAGATGTTCTGCCGCTCCTTGATTGGATACCGCGCGTCTGCGATGAATGCGGGAGGGTGGAGCCTGGTGCGACTCGCTTCATGGACTTCGAGTCGATTCGGCGGATCAAGCTCGACTCGGGGTGGTTCGACTGACCACACGTCGTCTGCATCCCACCGCGGCGCCTCCGCGCACTCTCACCGCGCTGCTGGTCGTCGCGGCGCTCGCGTGTCTCGCCGGCGAGTACATGGACGTGCGACCACTCGTCTACGCAGCCAAGCCGCTCGCGACGATCGCCGTGCTACTCATCGCTCTACGCGCCGCTCCGCCGGTCTCGACGCGCTACCGCGCACTCATCAGCGCCGGCCTCGTCGCATCGCTCGCCGGCGACGTCCTCCTCATGCTTCCCGGCGATCGTTTCATCGCCGGCCTCGCGAGCTTCCTCGTCGCGCACCTGCTCTACATCGCGGCCTTCGCCAGTGAGAAGGGTGGACTGCGCAATCCGGCCGCCGCACTGACGATCGGCATCTTCGCCGCGGCGATGCTCGCATGGCTCTGGCCCGACCTCGGCGCGCTCCGTCTGCCGGTCGGCGCGTACGTGACCGTGATCGCCGTCATGGGCTGGCAGGCGTTCGCGCGCTGGCGTCACTCACCGGGCAGCGAGCGCGCGGCGATCGGCGCCCTGAGCTTCCTCGTCTCCGACAGCATGCTCGCCATCGATCGGTTCCGCGGTGACTTCGCGGGCAGCACGCTCGTGGTGCTCGGGACCTACTGGCTCGCGCAGTGGCTCATCGCGCGATCGGTGCAACGCGTCGAGTCGTCCGCGTAGCGCCGACCGCGCGACCGAACGCTACTGCGGTACTGCACGCGCCATCGGCGGATCGCCGTGGTGCGCGTGCGGTGGCACGAGGAACGGATCGACCGCGGGTCCGAGCGCACTCCGCAGTCGCTGCGAGAGCGAGGCCCAGGCGCCGCGAAGTCGCTCCGCATCGGTAGCGGTCATCGCGCCCTGAGTCCGTACGCGCGCCGCGACCGCAACAGCCACGAGCCGCGCCTCCTCTATCGCCGCGTCGACTTCGGCATCGACCGTCGTACCGGGTGCAAGCGGCGCACGCGAGTCCGCAGTACGAAGCCCGGCATCCGTCAGTACGCGACGCAGGTACTCATCGCCCTCGGCGACAGCGAGTGAGAGCACTCGCCCCATGTTGGCGTCGAGTCCGGCCGGCGGTGCGATACCCGCGCGCGCGAACGGCAACGCCCAGTTGTCCGAGTCATAGCGGCCGAGCGGATTCGGCAGCGCCGACCAGACATGCAGCACCCAGACGTGCGTCGCCGAGTCCGACGACTGCGGCGCGCCCACATGTGCGCCACTCTCATCCGCCAGGAGACCGCTGTGCTCATGCCAATAGACCGGCCAGCCCGGAGCAGTCGCCGACTCGGACCCGCGCGTCGTGATCACGTACCCCGCGCCCAGGAGTGTCGGAGTGCCGTCGATCACCGCGTAGGCGAGGATCGTCGGCCGATCGGGGTCGATGCGTTGCGAAAGCAGTGCGCTCGCGTGCAACCAGTGCTCACCCATCGACGGGAAATCGGTCCCGATGCGTCGGTAGCCCGCAGCGATCGCCACCCGCCGATCGGCGTATCGGGAGATCCTGCGCGCGGTCTCGTGAGCCAGTGAATCGAGCGTCGCACGATCGGATCCGGTCGCGGCCGACGGCGCCTGCGCACTCGCTGTGAGCAACAGCGCCGCTGACGCGAGCGAGAGGAGCGGGATCATGGCACTTCCTCCACGGCGTCCTGCTTGATCGCCGCGAGCACCTGCGCGAGCAGTGGGCCGGAGAGCCCTTGCGGGAACCGGCTCACGAGTCCGAGGCGCGCGAGCTTCTCCGGCTCCTGGCGTCGTCCTACAGTGACGTCGAACCGGCCATCGAGCGTGGGGAAGTCGGCGTATGACAATCGCTCCCACGGAATGCGCCTCAGGCGGTCCGTGTAGATGAGCACGGCGCTCGAGTCCACGGCGAACAGTTCTCCCAGCACCCGCTCGCGCGTGCCCCTGATCTGGTAGTAGACGTTCGCGCCGGTGGGCGTCGTCGCGAAGGCCTGCCCCTTGACCCTCGTACCCCAAGTGCAGGCTCCCACCAGTACGAGCAGGGTCACTGACAACATCACGTTGCGTCGCATGATCAGAGTCCTCAGCGCACGGGAATGGATGTCGAGTAGAAGGCACGTTCGAACGTGTCCTTCTGCGAGGACCAGCTGCGCAACGCCGTGATCACCGCTGCGTCACCGGGCACGAACGGTTCCGTGCGCTTTGGCGTGGCGAGCCAACTCGCCCGCAACCACTCGTTGTACCACCCCTGCCACGCGATCAAGTACGTCGACGTCGTTCCGGTAGCCGACGCCTCAGGTGATTCGGTCGCGTCAGGATGAAAGACGAGCGTCATCCGTTGCCCCGGTTGCGTCTCCAGGTACCGCTCGTCGACCGCCGAGACCGCACTCACGGCCGCGGCGTCGATCACGGGGGCACCTCCCGCTGCCGGCGTCGGGACGATCACCGAATCGACGGGAAGCGTCTGGTACTCCGGCCGCGTGATCGCACCGGCCACACGCACTTCGTCGATGCGCCAGTTGTCGGCGACGAACCGCAGCCTGATGCGGGCACCGGCCGCGTTGGTCCGCGGCCTCGGCAGCACGACCGCGACGTCGCGGAATGCGATCGGCCCGATGTCACTCAGGCGCGCATTCCCCTCATACGGCTCCTGCGCGGCCAGTGGGACGCCGTCCACCGCGAAGCGCATCCCCATGGTACGCACATACCAGCGCGCGAAGTCCACCGTACGCCCGATATGCTGCATGTCGTTCGCGAGGAAGTCGGGCGCATCACGCCCGCCGAGCATCCCTTCATATAGAAGGATCGTGTTGAGCAACGAGTTGCGCATCCGAAGCACGACCGCGACCGAGTCACCGGGCGGGAGGCTCGCGACGTCGAGATCGATCCAGTCATCGAGGTCGCCTTCGCGGGCCGCCGCCACGACCGCCGGATCGGATTCGAAGAGCACGCCGTCGCGATCGGCGAGTGCGCTACGCAGGTCGCGCCCCGCGCGGTCGCGTGCGCCGGTCACTGGAGCGAAGCCGCTGACGACGACGGGACGACCTCCCTGGTCGGGGACCACGCGCGACCCGGCCGCATGTCGCACCGCGACGACCTCGACATGGTTGATGAAGTGCGTCTCGAGCGCCTCGTTGCGCAGTTCGAGTCGTATCACTCCGTCCGCTCCGGGGCGGAGTCGCAGGGCATCGAGGTCGCGGTGCTCCATCAGCGGCGAGATCGCGTACGAGAAGCCCTCGGCCTCGAGCTGCAGCCCGTTCGGCGTCTCGGCGTAGACGGTCGGGCAGGAGCCGAAGGCCGCGATCGCGAGACCCGCGAAGGCGAGGAAACCGACCGCGGTCGCTGCGGCGGTCACGATGAGTGTCGGTGCGACGAGCGTCTTGTCGACGAAGGCCTCGACACCCACGACACTGTCCATGCGCACCTCGCTCGCGAAGACGCTCGTGCCGGCGAGGAGCGCGAACCGGTCGCCGAGGCCGCTGATCCGGTCGTGCCCGATCAGTGCGCCTGCCCGGAACACCACCGTACTCCCGTCGAGGAGGTGGACCTTCACCGGTGTCTTGATCTGCACCGGGCTATCCGCAGCCGGCCGATCGAGCGCCCTGACGTCCGTCGTGATGAAATGATTGACGCAGGCGGCCGTGAGGAGGAGCGCCGGTAGCACGAGACCCGTGAGCAGGGTCCTGAACGTGGCGCGGCGGAGGATCGAGGGGAGTCGAGGCATGCGGAGCGTCTCCGAGGTGGGGTGTTCGACCATTACGCTCGCTCCAGTTGGCCCGCGTCGATATACGTCGTTCGACGCAGACGCCGTACCCTCGCCGTGAATGCCCCGCCGCGCGGCGATGCGTATACCTTTGGCCAGAGCCATCCCGATCGCCACGGCCTGTATGGAGAAGCTGCAGATGCGCACAATGCTCCGGGCCTCCGTCGCCCTCCTGCTCGCCACCGCCACGCTCCGCGCTCAGAGCGCGCTCGTGCTGCAGTCCGACTTCGGCACCCGCGACGGCGCGGTCGCTTCCATGAAAGGCGTCGCGACCGGTGTGGACCCCACGCTACGGATCTTCGACCTCACGCACCAGATCGAGCCGTACGACATCTGGGAGGCCGCCTACCGACTCCGTCAGGTGACCGCGTTCTGGCCCAAAGGCACGGTCTTCGTCTCGATCGTCGATCCCGGCGTGGGGACGGCGCGGCTCGGTGTCGTCGCACGACTCAAGAGCGGACAACTCGTGGTCACGCCCGACAACGGCACTCTCACCCTCATCGCCGACGAAGTGGCGGAGGTACGCGAGATCGATCTCGCTCGGCAACGACTCCCGGGGTCGGAGCGGTCGCACACCTTTCATGGCCGGGATGTCTTCGCGTACCTGGGCGCACGGCTCGCGGCCGCGCAGGTCGCCTTTGAGGATGTCGGTCCCTCGCGCGGCGCGACGCTCGTACGGCTCACGGTGCAGGCACCGGAGCGCCGCGGTGACGTACTGCGCGGCATGATCGCGATGATCGACCGGCCGTATGGGAATCTTTGGACCAACATCTCCGCCGCGATGCTCGACAGCGCGGGGTTCACCGTGGGCGACACACTGCGCGTGGTCATCGTGCACGATGGCGAGACTGTGCTCGACACGATCAACATGCCCTTCGTTGAGAGCTTTGGCCATGTCGCGGTCGGTCGGCCCGTGGCCTATCTCAACAGTCTCCTCGAGCTCGCCGTGGCGATCAATCAGGGAAGCTTCGCTGAGAAGTACCGCATCGGCACTGGCCCGGGGTGGGTGATCGCCGTGAGCCGACGCCGTCACTAGGTGACGCGGGTCACGCTTGAGCGAGCGCGCGGAACGAAAAATGCACACCTTTCAGCCAGCGCCCGGGTGTCCCGTGCGCTGACACCCGGCCTCCTCATGCCTTCATTGAATGCTCGGCCCGCCCAGCGTGCCGCAGTCCTAGTCCTCGCGGGGACTCTCGCCGCATGCGAGATCCCATCCGAGGCGCCGATCCTCCAGCAGACTTGGATCGTCCCCGGCGACTCGGTGACGGTGAGCGTCGCGCAGCTCCTGCCGACGAACGTGGGCCTCAATGTCGGCGGTACGGCTTTCACGGTTGCGATCCCGAGTCCGTCGAACTTCAACGCGACGCTCGGTACGCTCTGCGGGCAGCCCGCCTGTCAGTCCGGTGCGACGGTGGTCGCGCCGGTGCCGGCCTTCACCTCGGGCGCGGGCACGCTTGCGACCAACGTCACCTTCCCGGCCGGCGTCACCGCCGCGACGGTGTCGGGTGGCACGCTCACCCTCTCGATCCTCAACAACCTCGGGTTCGATCCGCTTCGCCCGAACGGTGCGGTCGCTCCCTTCGGCTCCTTCGCTGTGACGCTCACGAGCGGAGCGACGACGTCCACGACGACCTTCCTTGGCGCGACGCGCACCATGGCGAACGCCGCCACGACGGCCTTCGCGGTGACGCTGCCCGTGGGTGTGTACACAGGCTCGATCGCGGTCTCAGTCACGTTCACCGTGCCCGCAGGCGGCAACGCCTCGCTCAGCTCGGGCAACTCGCTCTCCGTCAGTGCGGCGATGTCAGGCCTCACGCTCACGCAGGCGGCGGTTGCGGTCACGAACAAACTCGTGAACACCTCGCCGAGCGCGTTCGACCTCGAGGGCGCGGACTTCGCGGATCAGGTCGAGAGTGGTGGACTCCTCCTCGACATCGTCAATCCATTCACGGCATCGGCGAGCATGAGCGTCGTGATCGCGGCGCCGGCGCAGGGCGGTGCTGGTGCGGTATCGATCTCCAAGTCGCTCACCATCTTGGGCACGCCGAGCTCCACCGCGACGATCATCCTCTCGAAGCTCGAGCTGCAGTCCTTGCTGGGGAAGTCGAACGTGACGATGGCGGTGACCGGCACGGCGACAGGGACCGGTGCAGGCAACACCGTTACGGTCACGCCAACGCAGCGAATAACGCTCCGGACTCGTGTGCAACTCGTCCTCAACGTGGGGGCCTGAGTCATGACCATCACGCTTCGCTCGGCCTCACATCTCGCGGCGCTCTCGCTCGTTCTTGCGCCGGCACTCTCACAGGCGCAGGGCAACGCCTCGGCGGCCGCCACCGCGATGGGCGGCAACTACACCGCCGTCGCGCGCAACTTCAACGCCGTCGCCTGGAACCCCGCCAACCTCGGGCTCCCCGGCAACTCGCGTTTCTCGCTCGCGATCTCCCCGCAGATCGGTGTCGGCACCGGCCCGATCACACTGCAGGACCTGAATGACTACGCCGGCATCATCGTTCCGCAGGCGGTGCGAGAGGCGTGGATGCAGAAGGTCGAGGACAATGGGGGCCAGAATCTCGGCGGTGACATCAACATCACACCGCTCGCACTCTCGATCGGCCGGTTCGCGCTGAGTGCCACGACCACGCTGCGCGCCGACGGCGACCTGCCGCCGGCGATGGCCGAGCTGTTGCTGTTCGGCAACGCCGGGCGCACGGGCCTCCCACAGGACTACACGCTCACCGATCTCGCCTTCGACGCGAACGCGACGTCGACGTTCGGGCTCTCCTATGGCCGCCGCGTGCCACTGGTGCCAGTCGGCGATCTCGCGATCGGTGTGACGGGCAAGTACATGCTCGGCCACGCCGCCGCCTCGATGCGCGACGGCGGATCGGCGATCACCTCGAACCCGCTGCAGATCCTCATCGACGCCCCGGTGGTCGTCACCGACACGGCGGAGTACGTGAACGGCACCGGCTTCGGCTTCGACGTCGGCGCGACCTGGCAGGTCGGCAATCTGAGGGCATCCGCCGTGGTGCACGACCTCGTCAACACCTTCGCATGGAAGACGGACAATCTCTACTACATGCCGGTGAGGGCGACCTTCGACCAGGACAGCAGTTCGAGCGTAGTCGAGGATCTGCTACCTCTCTCGACAGCTCCCCAAGCGCTGCAAGATGAGCTGCGCGGTCGGATCGAGCAGTCGAAGGTGAACCCGATGCTCGCGCTCGGCGTGGCCTGGACCGGCCTCAAGCGCCTCACGGTCGCTGCCGATCTCCGCCAGCGTTTCGGCGAGGGCATCGAGCTCGGCCCCAAGACGCAGATCGGCGTCGGTGTCGAGTTGCGTCTCATCCCGTTCATCCCGCTGCGCGGTGGCATCACCACGCTCGGCGACGGGATGCGCTACAGCGGCGGTTTCGGTCTCGAGTTCGGCGTGTTCAACCTGCAGGCGGCAGGGATGCTGATGGCCGCCGAGGGGCGGAATGACACAGGGTTCGGGCTGACGATGAGCTTCGGCGGGCGGTAGCTTCTCCGCCGGAGCTCGGTTTCAAGTCCATCCTCGATCCCGATCGTACAAATGCGAAATGCGTTCGTTCGTCCCAGCGCCGCTCGCGGCGTCGCCCTGCTCGCTCTCTTCTCCATCGCGTGTGGACGAACGGGTGAACGCGTTCCCGAAGCGGTCGTCGATGAACTACAGTCGACGACCGGTGCGGTGGTCTCCGCACATCATCTCGCGTCAGAGGCCGGCGCGGCGATCCTCGCGAAGGGCGGCAACGCGGTCGACGCTGCCGTCGCCACGGCCTTCGCGCTCGCCGTGACGCATCCCTCGGCCGGCAACATCGGCGGAGGCGGTTTCATGGTGATCCGTCTCGCCGATGGCACCGCGACCACGATCGACTATCGCGAGAAGGCGCCGGCGAAGTCGACGCCGACCATGTACCTCGATGCCAAGGGGCAGATCGCCTGGTCGGCGACTGACTCCGGCTGGCGAGCTCCGGGCGTGCCAGGAACCGTGCGCGGCCTCGCGATGGCACATGGCAAGTACGGAAAGTTGCCCTGGGCCGATGTCATGATGCCCGCTGTGGGACTCGCGGAGCAGGGCTTCTCGCTCTCAGGTCCGTTGGCAGAAGAGCTCAACTGGGCGGTGGAGAAGATCTTCGCTCCGTTCCCCGCGTCGGTCGCGACCTACGGAAAGGTGGGCGGCGCCAAGTGGATGGCCGGCGACACACTCAAGCTTCCGCAGCTGGGGCGCGCACTGCGTGCGATCGCAGAGAATGGTCCCGATGCGTTCTACACGGGATGGATCGCCGACTCGATCGACGCGCAGATGCGTGCGCACCGCGGCCTGATCGGTCGCGCGGATCTGGCGGCGTACAAGTCGGTGGAGCGCGAGCCCGTGCGCGGCACCTTCAATGGATACGAGCTCATCGCGATGGGACCGCCGAGTTCGGGCGGCATGGTCATGCTGCTCACGCTCAATCAGCTCGAGGCGCTCAACGTCGCGACCCGCAAGCGCAGCGATGCGATGACGCTGCACCTGCGTCTCGAGGTCGCGCGCCGGACGTATCTCGATCGTGCGCGTTGGATGGGCGATCCGGACTTCACCGAGATCCCGCTCGCGCGGCTGATCTCGAAGGAGTATGCGCGCGAACTCGCCGCAGGTATCGACACCACACGTGCGTCGAGCAGCGCCGACCTCGGCAAGGACATCCTCACTCCTGCCGCTGAGTCACCGCAGACGACGCACTTCAGCGTGGTCGACGCCGCAGGCAACGCGGTGTCGAACACCTACACGCTCGAGAGCAGCTACGGCTCCGGCGTCGTGGTCGCCGGCTTCCTGCTCAACAACGAGATGGGCGACTTCAACAAGAAGCCCGGCTACACCGACAACGGTTGGGCGATCGGCACACCGGCCAACGTGATCGCACCAGGGAAACGGATGCTCAGCTCGATGTCACCCGTGATCGTGACTCAGGGCGGCGCGCTGCGCCTCGTGACCGGCTCTCCGGGCGGTCGCACGATCCCCAACACCGTGCTCAACGTGGTGCTCGGCGTGACCGCTTTCGGCGAGGGTGTGCGCGCCGCGGTCGACGCGCCACGCATCCATCATCAGTGGATGCCCGACACGGCGAGCTTCGAGGCGGGGACGGCGACGCCTGAGGTGCTCGCGGCGCTTCGCGCGATGGGGCATCACATCAAGGAAGAGCCGGCGCGCAGCCAGGGTGACGCGCACTCCATCCTGTATGATGTGGCGACGAAGACGGCGCGCGGGGCCAACGACAAGCGGAGCCCTGACTCGGGCGCGCGGGCTCCGAAGCCGTAGCCTTCGGGACTCGCCTCCAGCGGCTCAGCGCCGCTGGAGTATCGGATCAGCCAGCACCTGCACCCGCCCCGACGCGCGCGCATCTCCCACACGGACGTCGACCGTGTAGTTGCCGGCCTGCGTGTCCGTGGGTGCACCGGTCGCGCGCTCAGCTTGCAGGTCCCAAGTGAGCGTGTTCACGCCCTTTGTGATCGCTGCTTGCCAGCGGCGGACCACGGTGCCCGCGGAGTCGCTGACCGTCACCATCGCCGTACCGGCCGTAGCGCTCGCAAGCTGCATGCGCGCCACGTTCCGCCCGCGGCGATCACCGGGTGTCGTCTCCCACGGGAAGTAGTCGGCGGTCGCAGTGCGGATCGGATACAGCCGCAACGCAGCTGACGCTGAGGTGCGGTCGCGGATCGGTGCAAGGTCCAGGATCCACGCCCCGCGACCATGCGTGCCGATCACCAACTCGCTCTCACGCGACTGGATCGTGAGGTCCTGCACCGGCGTCGACGGCAGCGTGCCGTTCAGTGATTCCCAGCGCACGCCTCGGTCGGGCGAGACGTACACGCCAAGGTCGGTGCCCACATAGAGCAGATCAGCATCGAGCGGATCCTCCTTGATGACATTCACCGACTCCCAGGGGAGATTCGCCGCGATCGAGCGCCAGGTGCGTCCCGTATCGCTCGACGCGTAGACGTAGGGACGCGTGTCGTCCTCACGGAAGCCGGTGAAGCTCACGTAGATCGTCGCTGTGTTGTGCGCCGAGAGCGTGACGCGACTCACCCACTTGCGAGGCAGCCCGGCGTCGATGCGACGCCAGTTCGCGCCATCGTCGGTCGTGAGCCAGAGTCGGCCGGACTCGGTCCCGCCGGCGAGCATGCCGCGAACGCGCGGCGATTCCATGAGCATGGTCAGCGCGCCCGTGGGCGCGGTCGATCGATCCGCGCCGGCCGGGTCTCCAAGCTCACCGCTCACTGCGGTCCAGGTCGTGCCGCGATCCGTCGTCTTGAGGACGCGGTTGCCGCCAGCATAGAGCGTGCGCGGGTCATGTGGCGAGATGAAGAAAGGCGTGTACCAACTGAAGCGCAGCGGTGCCGAGCCGCGCGCCAACCGTGGGCGGATGTTCACACTCGACGGCCCGCCGCTCAGCACCGACGCACCCGTGATGTCCATCCGCATCATCGCGCCGTTCTGATGTTCGTAGTAGACGATGCGATCATCGGTCGGATCGAGCAGCGTCACGTAGCTGTCGCCGCCTGTCCAACGGTCCAGGTAGACGCTGCGCCACGGGTCAGGGACCGCAGGGTCGAGCGACGCGGTGCTCGGTCCGTAGAGTGCCGCATCGTCCTGCGTGCCGGCGAAGATCCTGTACGGCTGCTTGTCGTCGGTCGACACGAAGTACATCTGCGTGACCGGGATGTTGTTCAGGTGCAGCCAACTCCGGCCCGCGTCGTGCGACATGAAGAGTCCGCCGTCGTTGCCGAGCAGGAGCCGGTCGGGATTCGCGGGGTCGATCACGAGTTCGTGGTGATCCATATGCAGCGCCCGACCCTCGGTGTCGTGCAGTCGCAGGATCCGGTCTCCGAACCGACGCCATGTGGCGCCGCCGTCGAACGACTCGTACCCATGGTTGCCCATGATGTAGAGGTGGTCGGCATTGCGCGGGTCGACGCGCACGTCGGTGAACTTCCATCCGTAGGCGCCGAAGACCGCGAACAGATCCTCGGTGTTGACCTTCGTCCAGTTCTCGCCGCGGTCGGCGGAGCGGTACACCGTGCCGCCGACGAACGGCCAATCCTTCACCGGCGACGGAGCGCGGTCGTCGAGAAAGAGATAGAGCACGTTCGGACTGCCGGGCGCGACGTCGATGCTCGCGCGGCCGAGCGTTCCGCGAGGGAGGCCAGCGTTGACCTGCCGCCAGGTCGTGCCGCCGTCGGTCGACTTGAAGAACCCGCTGCGCGCGCCGGCCTCGATCTGCCACGCCCAGGCGTAAAGCGTACTCGGATCCGCCGGGTCGATCGCGAGATCGACGACACCAGTGCTGTCGTCGACGTAGAGCACCTGTTCCCAGTGCGCGCCGCCGTCCGTGGTGCGGAACACGCCGCGCTCGCGATTGGCGGACCACTGTCGGCCCATCGCCGCGACGTACACGGTGTTGGGATCGGTCGGGTGGATCAGCACATTGCCGATGTGATGCGTCTCGGCCAAGCCCATGTGTTGCCAGGTATCACCACCGTTCTCGGACTTGAAGACCCCGGTGCCGGGGTACGCGTAGCCTGCGTAACGTGGCTGGGCCTCGCCCGTGCCCACCCACACGACCTCTGGGCGGCTCTGGGAGACCGCCACGTCGCCGATCGCGAACGCGCTCTCGTGTTCGAAGATCGGCGTCCAGGTGAGGCCGTTGTTCACCGTCTTCCAGAGGTTGCCCGACCCCACGCCGGCGTAGATCGTGCCGGTGTTGCCGGGCGGGATCGCGATCGCTTCGACGCGGGCGCCGATCTTCACGGGACCCACAGGGCGCCAGGCGAGAGCGCGGTACCATGAGTTCTCGGCGAGCGATTGGTGCGTGGCCCAGGCGGCCGCGCGGTCGGCGGCCGTGGTCGCTTGTGCAGCCGTCGCTGTCGGAGTCATCAGTGCGGCGCCGATCGCGATCATGGCGAGCCCGCGAGTTCCGACATCGGACATCGTGAGGTGGAGCATCGTGTTCACCGGAGCAGGACGGATGACGCGCGGACCGACGTCAG
>JANOWT010000098.1:0-1719 GCA_031418115.1 Gemmatimonadota bacterium | reverse complement strand
TCGCCGCCATGCTTGCCGGCGCCGGGGCCCAAGTCAATCAGGTGATCGGCCTCCATGATCGTCTCTTCATCGTGCTCCACCACGAGGACGGTGTTGCCGAGATCGCGCAGACGCTTCAAGGTCTCGAGGAGGCGCGCATTGTCGCGCTGATGCAGGCCAATCGACGGCTCGTCGAGGATATACAGCACGCCGACGAGGCGCGACCCGATCTGCGTGGCCAGGCGAATGCGCTGCGCCTCGCCACCGGAGAGCGATTCGGCCGAGCGATCGAGCGTGAGATAGTCGAGTCCGACATCCACAAGAAAGCGCAGACGCTCCTGCACTTCCTTGAGAATCGGGCCGGCGATCCCTTCATCGAGGCCTGGCTTCCCCTTCGAACGGACCGGCACGCTCTCGGCGAACGCGAGCGCGTCCGCGGTCGAGGATTCGGTGAACTCACCGATGTTCCGACCATGAATCGTGACGGCGAGCGACTCTGGCTTGAGGCGACGGCCGTTGCAGTCGGGGCACACGCCGACGACCATGTACTCCTCAAGTTCGGAGCGAATGGAATCGGAGCTGGTCTCAGTGTAGCGGCGCTGCACATTGGAGAGAATGCCCTCCCAGCGTGCCTCTTCCTCCCCCTTCTTCTTCGCGGTGCCGAAGAGCAATTCGAACTTCACGCGATCGGGAATCTTTCCCCACGGCGTGTTGAGTTCGAACTTGAGCTGCTTGGCGAGTCCGGGGAGGATCACGCGGCGCAGATAGCCGTCGGGCTCGCCCCAAGGGAGGATCACGCCTTCGAGAATGGAGATGGACGCATCACCGAGGATGAGCTCGGGGCTGGCGGTGCGCTTGGTACCGAGTCCACTGCAGGTGGGGCAGGCGCCGAACGGCGAGTTGAACGAGAAGTGGCGCGGCTCGAGCTCGGGCATGGAGATGCCACAGTCGGGGCAGCCGTACTTCTCGCTGAAGAGTTGCTTGACCGGCTTGGACGAATCACGACGCACGACCTCGACCAGTCCGTCGGCGAGACGCAGTGCGGTCTCGAGTGAATCGGTGAGCCGCCCACGATCGTCGGCGCGCACCACGAGACGGTCGACGACGACCGAGACATCGTGATTGAGTTTGCGATTGAGCTTGGGCGGCTCGGCGAGATCGATCAGGTCGCCATCGACCATCGCGCGCACGAAGCCCTGCTTGCGCGCATCCTCGAAGAGGTCGCGGAACTCGCCCTTGCGACCGCGCACGAGCGGCGCGAGGATCTCGATCTTGATGCCGCTCGGCCAAGTGAGGACGATGTCGGCGATCTGCGCCGGCGTCTGCTTGGCGACGCCGCGGCCGCAGTTGGAGCAGTGCGGTGTGCCGGCGCGGGCGTAGAGCAGGCGCAGGTAGTCGTAGATCTCGGTGACGGTGCCCACAGTGGAGCGCGGATTCGCACCGGCGGTCTTCTGCTCGATCGAGATCGCCGGGGAGAGCCCCTCGATCGCGTCGACGTCAGGCTTCTCCATGAGCCCGAGGAACTGCCGGGCATAGGCGGAGAGCGACTCGACGTAGCGGCGTTGGCCTTCGGCGAAGATCGTGTCGAACGCGAGCGAGGATTTGCCGCTGCCCGACAGCCCGGTGATGACCGTCAGCTTATCCCGGGGGATCGTGACGTCGATGTTCTTGAGATTGTGCTCGCGGGCACCGCGTACGATCAGGGAGTCACCGGGCATAGTCAAACAAGTTCAACGGGCG
>JANOWT010000097.1:0-8062 GCA_031418115.1 Gemmatimonadota bacterium | reverse complement strand
AGACCAAGGCACCGCCGCGCGCCGAGACGAACGCCGCCGAGAAGGTCGCGCCGATCAACGCACCGACCAAGTCGGTCCGGCCCACGACCCGCGCGACGACGAACATCACCAAGGCTCCTGCGAAGGCGGATCTCACCAAGGCGCCCACCGCGGGCGGCGGTGAGCTCGGCGGTCAGGGCACCGACGTCGCGAATGTGCGCATCGAGGGGATCGATTTCCCCTTCCCAGGGTACCTGTTGAACATCATCAGGCAGATCGCGATCAACTTCAGACCGCGAAACCCCGGTGTGCTCAAGGCCGAGGTCTTCTTCATGATCCGGCGCGACGGCACGGTGACCGGATTCCGATTCGTCACGCGAAGCGGCAACTACGCGTTCGACCTCGAGGCGCAGGGTGCGGTCGAGGCGGCGACGGTGGGTTTCGGTGCGCTGCCAGTGGGTTTCACCAATGACATCCTTCCGGTCAACTTCCAATTCGACCCTGCGCGCCTGAGATGAACGCTCGTTCCATGGACACTCTGAGTACGAGCCGATCGGGCCGTCACTGCTTCGCCCTCGCGGCGCTCCTACTCGTCGTCCAGTACGTCGCGCCAGTCGGCGTCGGCGCCCAGGAACAGCAGGGGGTGCGGATCGGTCTGACCTACACCGGCAGCAGCCGTCCCGGCCTCTACGTGCTTCCCATGCGTGGACAGCAGGCCGACTCGATCCGCGTGGTGATCGCGCGGGATATCGACTTCGGCGACCGGGTAGGCGTGATCGCGCCGGACTCCGGGGCGCCGCCCAGTGGGGCGCTCAACTATCCGCTCTACGCTCGACTAGGCGCAGCGGCTGTCCTGCAGCTCACGCTCAACGCTGGCGGCGGGCTCCATGTGGTCCTTCACGAAGTCGGCGCCGGACGCGTGATGAACACCCGCGACTTCCCGCTCAGCGGCCCCGCACTCTCGCCCGATTGGCGCCGCGCATTGCACCTCGTGAGCGACGAGGTCGAACGTTGGATCACGGGCGTTGCCGGGGTGTCGAGCACGCGCGTGCTCTTCGTACGTGGGGGAACGCTCTGGCAGGTGGACGCGGACGGCGCCAACCAGCAGCAGGTCGCGGGCGTCGGGTCGGCCCTCGGGCCTGTCTGGCACCCCAATGGCAACACGGTGGCGTTCACGGAGATGCTCGACGACGGGACGCGGGTCGTGGTCCGCGACCTGCTCCGGGGCACGGCACGTCGGTTCACACAGGACGTAGGTTCGAACTCGTCCCCAGCGATCTCGCCCGACGGGAAGACGCTCGTGTTCTCCAGTGGAAGCGACGGCACCGATCTCTTCAGCACCCCGCTCGACGGGTCGACCGCGCCGTACCGCGTCACCGTCGGGCGGGGGACCACCAACTCGCAGCCGACCTTCGCCCCCGATGGTCGCCGCATCGCGTTCACCACATCCCGATTGGGACGTCCCGAGATATATATTACCGACAGTGATGGGGCGAACCCCGAGCTCCTGACCACGTCCGGTTTCGGGGATCAGCTCTATCGCGCAGACCCGGCGTGGTCGCCGGACGGACGGTTCGTCGCGTTCTCCACGCAGATCGAAGGACGCTTTCAGATCGCGACGATCGGCCTGCGGGACCGTGCGGTGAAGCAGCACACGATCGATGGCGTGAACGAGGATCCGTCGTGGGCGCCCGATGCCCGCCACCTCGTCTT
Source organism: Gemmatimonadota bacterium (assembly GCA_031418115.1). GTDB lineage: Bacteria > Gemmatimonadota > Gemmatimonadetes > Gemmatimonadales > Gemmatimonadaceae > Pseudogemmatithrix. The sequence goes on along the minus strand of JANOWT010000097.1, from coordinate 6,370 downwards.
CACTTCCTCGCGCACGGGTAGCAAGCAGTTGTGGGTGCTGGACACCGAGTCCGGGCGTCTTCGGCAGTTGACGCAAGGAGCGGCTTCGCGAATGGCGGCCTGGTCGCCACGACTCTCCAACGCGCGCTGACGCAGCGCGCCCCTGTTCACTTCACACGAGGTCCCCACCATGAAGCACCGCAATCTCCTCATCGCGATCGTCGCGACCGCTGCCGTCTCGGCCGCGGCTTGCGCCAAGCCGGCCCCCGTGGTCGCGCCGATCCCCACGGTCAATCAGGACTCGATCGACGCCGCTGCGCGTGCCCGCGCCGCCGCCGAAGCGAAAGCCCGCGCCGACGCCGAGGCCGCTCGCCTCAAGGCCGAGGCTGATGCTCGCGCTCGCGCTGACGCCGAGGCTCGTGCACGGGCCGAAGCCGCTGCTCGCGCCGCCGTCGAAGCCGCCCGCGCCGCGTTCGCTACCGCGATCTACTTCGACCTCGACAAGTCGGATCTCAGCACCGAGGCCCGCGCGCTGCTCGACGCGAAGCTCTCGCTGCTGCGTGCCAACCCCAACGTGCGCATCCGCATCGCCGGCCACGCTGACGATCGCGGCTCGGACGAGTACAACGTCGCGCTGAGCCAGAAGCGTGCCGCCTCGGCGAAGCGCTACCTCGTCGACCAGGGCATCGCTGCTGACCGCATCGACGTCGTGGGTTTCGGTGAAGAGCGTGCCGCCGCGATGGGCACCGGTGAGGAGAACTGGTCGAAGAACCGCCGCGATGAGTTCGAGATCATCGTCGGTGGGGAGATGCTCCGCCTCCCGTGAGCGGACTCCTGATCCGTCGCGCGATGCTCGCGCCGGTCGTCTTCCTGACGACCGGCGCATGCTTCGCGACCCGCAACGACGTGCGGATCCTGCAATCGGACCTGCAGGCGTCGCGGGAGGAGAGGCGGGCGGGGCTCGCCGAGTCCGCGGCGCGTGATGCCGCCAACAAGCGCGCGCTCGATTCCACGCTGGCTGGGATCGCGAAGAGCCTGGTGCAGGTGAGCGACACCGTGCGCAACATGCACACGACCACCATGCGTCTCCGCGGCGACGTTCGCGAGGACCTCAGGGTGATCCGCCAGCAGCTCATCACGGTCGAGGAGCGAGTGGGCGCGTCGGCCCGGCGCATTCAGGATCTGCGCGCCGAGCTCGAGGCGGATGCCGTGGATCGCTCTGCACTGGTCACGACGCCAAAGGACTCCGTCAAGCCGCCGGTCGCAGGCGGTGCGCCCGTGCCCGCGGGCCCGGGACCTGCACAGTTCTACCAGATGGGGCAGGACCAGCTCCGGCGCGGCAGCTGGGGTTCGGCACGCGGGGCATTCAACGAGATCCGCACGCAGTTCCCGTCGTCCGACCTCGTCCCCGACGCGCTCTTCGGGATCGGGCAGGCGTTCGAGAACGAGGGCAATGGCGCCAGCGCCGACTCTGTGTACGCACTCGTCGTGCTGCGACACCCCAAGTCCGAGAAGGCACCGACCGCGCTCTACAAGCGCGCCACGTCACTCCGCGTGACGGGGCAGACGGCGGCCGCGCAGGTGCTCTACAAGCAGATCGTGGATCAGTATCCGCGCTCCGACGCCGCGGTGCTCGCCGAGGGATTCCTCGGGACGCGGAAGCCCTGAGTCCCTTTCGCCGGCCGAGCCGGCACCTGGATCCGCGATGACGAACGGCCCATCGGGTGAGATGCCCTTTCTCGACCATCTGGAGGAGCTTCGCTACCGGCTCCTCTGGGCGGTGGGGGCGCTCGGCGTCGGGATGCTGCTGGCGTTCGCCGTGATCATGCGCCCGACGCTCGACGTGATCGGCTTCTTCGCTGCCCCCATCCTGCCGCTGTTGCCGAGCGGGAAGCTCGTCTACACGCACCCGGTGGACCCGGTCACGATCCGACTCAAGATCGCGTTCGGCATCGGCTTCGTGCTCTCGGCGCCGGTGATCATCTATCAGGTCTGGGCCTTTCTCTCTCCGGCGCTGCATAAGCACGAGAAGAAGCTCGTGATCCCGGTGATCTTCGGCGCGACCCTTCTCTTTGCTTCGGGGGTATTCATCGGATGGCGATGGGTGCTCCCGGTGATGCTCGACGTGCTCTTCTCGTTCCAGGCAGCGTCGATGGTGATGATGATCACGGCGAAGGAGTACTTCTCCTTCATGGTGACCATCTGCCTCGCCTTCGGCGGAATCATGCAACTGCCGATCGTCGTCATGGCGCTGACCGCGCTCGGTCTGGTCACGCCGTCGGCGATGTCGAAGGTCCGTCGGCATGCAGTGGTCGGGAGTGTGCTCATCTCGGCGATCATCACGCCAGGCGATCTGATCACGATGACACTCGTGATGGCATTGCCGCTCTATGGGCTCTACGAGATCAGTATCATCGTCTCGTGGCTGACCAAGCGCGCGCGCGACCGCCGCACGCGGCGGGCCGAGCGCGCGAGCATCGGCGAGGCGGCGGCGTGATCTGGCGCGGGCCTGCTGTCAGGGCTCTCCGGGCGGCTGCGCTCACCGTTGGCGTTGCGCTCGCGTGCTCTACCACTGTGCTTGCGGCACAGGCGCGACCGGAGCGCCCGCGCCCTGCCAACAATCCACCACAAGGCACGCCGCAGGTCCCCTCCCGACTCACGCGCGTGACCGCGGACGACACGCTCACGCGACGCGGCCGCGACACCACGGTCGCGCTCCCCGTGCTCGTCGACTGGGCGCCGGACGACAGCGTCATGACCGCGCTGCGCGCGCGCCTCGGCTACTCAGTGGTCCGGTACCAGGCGCGGGTCGTCGGCTTCTCCGCAACGGGTCGGCTCATGACCCTCACCGGCACCGACAGTGCGCGTGCGGCGGTGCAACGCGATTCGACCATGCTCGTCGCCGACAGTATCGCCTACAGCGACAGTCTCCAGCTGATCCGCGCGAAAGGCGACACGATCATCATGCGCGACCCGAACCAGGCGTCGGACGTCATCGGACTTGGCGAACTGACCTACGACGTCGGTCGCCGCGAAGGGCGCACGCGCGACTTCTCGACCGTCGCCAACTCCGGCGAGGACTGGAAGGTCCAGGCGCATCGCGCCGCGTTCACCTCCGACAGCACGAACAACGAGAGCACGGTCTATGGACGCGACGGCCTCATCACGTCCTGCCTCGACTCGGTGCCGCACTATCACTTCCTTGCGAAGGAACTGAAGCGAGTGAGTGGCCGCACGATCGTCGCCCGTCCGGCGATCCTCTACGTGCAGGGCGTCCCGGTGATGTGGCTGCCGTTCATCTTCCAGGACATCCGCACCGGCCGGCGCTCGGGGATCCTCACGCCGCGCGTCGGGTTCGCCGAGCTCGTGCGCAACAGCCCGACCTATCGCCGTACCACCGAGAATCTCGGCTACTACTTCGCGCTCAACGACTATATCGACGCGCAAGTCAGCATGGATTGGCGGTCGAGTGCGCGTGCGACCCTCCAGGATCCGGGGTGGACGAGGCTCAACGGCGAACTCCGCTACCGTTGGCTCGATCGCTTCATGTCGGGGAGTCTCGCACTGTCGCGGAACACGCTCAGCACGGGGAGCAACAATACCGCAGTGAGTTGGTCGCATGCGCAGGAGTTCTCGTCCAGGACGCGCCTCAACTCCAACCTGAACTACGTCACGAGCACACAGGTCCAGCGGCAGACGATCATCAACCCGTACGCCGCGATCGCGACGATCGCGTCGCAGCTCAACCTCGTCCGCCAGCAGGGACCGTTCACCGTGAACCTTGGCGGGACGCAGCGGCAGTATCCCGGCCGCGATCAGGTGGACCGCACCTTTCCGTCGCTGAACGTCGCATCGAAGCCGCTCGAGCTCGGCAAGTGGTTCCTCATGAATCCGTCATTCCAGTACACCACGCAACAGAGCCTCAACCTCGACGCGACCGGTGACTTCGCCTACCGCTACGTCAACACCGGCAGCGGGCTCGACTCGTTGCGCCTCAAGCGCGATCAGAGCAGCACCAACATCACCCTGGCGACACCGTTCAAGATCTTCGACTTCCAGGTGCAGAACGGATTCCGCTTCAGCAACGTCATTCGCGACTATCCGCAGATCATCACGGTGCGCGACCCGGCCGACACGTCGGCGCGCATCGACCGTGTGTATTCCGGCACCTTCGACTCCTCCTTCGACTTCGACATCGGCGTCGGACTGCCGCAGTTCTTCCAGGGGACGTGGAACGTCGGGCCGAGCGTCACGGCGTCGAACGTCGATCCCAAGGGCTTCGCGATCCGTACGCACCTCTCCAATGGGCAGTGGGTGACCCAGAGCAAGCGCCTCTCGTACGGTGTGAGCGTCTCGCCGACGCTCTTTCACTTGTACCCGGGGTTCGGGCGCGTGCAGCGGTTCCGGCACGCGATCACGCCCACGCTCTCGTATAGCTACTCACCTTCAGCGACCGTGAGCGACGAGTTCCTCGCGGCGACCAACCAGGTCGCGAACGGTTACCTCGGCGCGCTCGCGCAGAATCGACTGACGCTCGGCTTCTCGACCAACATCGAGGCCAAGCTCCGCGCTCCTGGCGACTCGGCCGACGCCGAAGGCGAGAAGATCAAGATCGCGACCTTCCAGTTCACCACCGTCTCGTGGGACTTCGAGCGTCAGCGCGTCACCGGCAAGACCGGCTTCGCGACCGACCGGTTCGGCTACACCTTCCGCTCGGACCTGCTGCCGGGGTTCGACCTCGGCGTCGACTACTCCCTCTTTCAGGGCAACTTCCTGAGCGACACGGCGGTGTTCGATCCCTACCGTGAGTCGGTGCGCGCCGCGTTCTCCCTCGACGCCAACTCAGCGATCGTCCGCGGAGTGGCTCGGCTCTTCGGTGCGACGCCGCCGCAGCGGAATGACCGCGCCGGCTCACAGGCGGCGTTGAACAACGATGACGGCCTCTCGTCGACCATGGGCGCGCAGCAGGGCATGGGCGCGATCACGGGAACTCGCACCCGCGGCGCGGTGCGGGAGATCCCCACGGGGCAGGGCTTCACCGCCTCGTTCAATGTGAGTGCCAACCGGCAGCGGCAGCCGGTCGGTGGTCGCGTGGTGCAGTACGACGCGGCGACGCAGTGCGTAGCGTACGTGCAGGGGACGTTCAACTACGATGAGTGCGTCCGGCAGGCGACTCAGAACGCCGGCGCTCGCGATCCCAACGACTTCGGCGCCTCTGGCGGGACGTTCTATCGCGTGCCTCCGACCACCTCGGTCGGGTTCCGCACGAGCTTCAACCTCACGCCTAAGTGGGCTGCGAGTTGGAGCACCATGTACGACGTAGAGCGGAGCGAGTTCGCGAGTCAGGTGGTGACGCTGCAGCGCGAGTTGCACGACTGGAAGGCGATCTTCGGCTTCACGCAGGCGCCGAACGGCAACTTCGCCTTTACATTCTTCATCTCGCTCAAAGCGCAGCCCGAGATCAAGCTCGACTACGATCGCGCCACCTACCGTCCTCCCACCGGCTCGCGCATCCAGTGACCGTTCCCCTCCTGCTTGACGGCTCCTCGCTCACCGTCACCGACGTGTTGGAGGTCGCCGAGGGTCGGCGCTCAGTGCGGCTCGCGCCTGAGGCGCGGACCCGCATGCTCGGTACGCGCGCGATCGTGGAGGGGCTCGCCGCACGCGGCGAGGCCGTCTACGGCGTCACCACGGGCTTCGGCAAGCTCTCTGATATCGCGATCGCGCCGGACCAGCTCGCCCAACTGCAGTTGAACATCGTCCGCAGTCACGCGGCTGGCGTGGGACCGCGACTTCCGGAGCGCGAGGTCCGCGCGATGATGTTGCTGCGGGCGAACGTCCTCGCCAAGGGATTCAGTGGTGCGCGGCCGGTGTTGGCCGAGCTCCTCTGCGCGATGCTCGACGCCGGGCTCTTTCCTGAGATCCCGGAGCAGGGTTCGGTGGGCGCGAGTGGGGACCTCGCACCGCTCGCGCACCTGGCGCTCGCGCTCATCGGCGAGGGCGAGCTGCGACACGCCGCCGGCACCGGCCTCGCGGTGGACGTCCTCCGTGCGCACGGGCTCGCACCGGTCGTGCTCGGTCCCAAGGAAGGCCTCGCGCTCATCAATGGCACGCAAGCGCACACTGCGGTGGGAACGCTCGCGCTCGTTGCGGCGCGTCGCTGCTGGGAGGCGGCGCATCTCGCGGGTGCGGCCTCGCTCGAGGCACTGCGCGGGACGCCGACGGCGTTCGACGCGCGCATCCATGCGGCGCGTGGTCAGCGCGGGCAGATCGAATCGGCGGCGCTGTTCCTCGAGCTGCTCGCCGACAGCGAGATCCGCGAGTCGCATCGCGCGGGGGATCCCCGCATCCAGGACGCGTACGCGCTGCGTTGCATGCCGCAGGTGCATGG
>JANOWT010000096.1:0-3742 GCA_031418115.1 Gemmatimonadota bacterium | reverse complement strand
TGTGTTTGTAGCGAGCCATGGGCGAGGCGGGAGGAGGAGAGGCGGCGACACAGCCGACGCAATCATTCTCCGCAGATTCCTTGCATCAAGCGTGCCGCGGCACCAGAATCATTCGAGAGGATTTTCTACACCCTCGTTAGCTTGACGTGGCGCGCGCGACGCGCCGGGATAGATTTGTCTCATGATCGCTCAGGCTCCCTCCCGCTCCGATGTGCAGGCTCGCTTGCAGGCCGTCCAAGCCGAAATTTTCGGGTTGGGCGTTCGGCGCTTGGCGCTGTTCGGATCGGTCCGCCGCGATACCGCGCATCCGGACAGTGATGTCGACTTGCTCGTCGAGTTTGAGCCCGAGCAGAAGACGCTGGCGCACCTCGTCGACCTTGGAGATCTGCTCGAGTCCGTCTTGGGACGCCACGTCGAGCTCGTTACGGCCGAAGGCCTCTCGCCCTCCTTGCGCCCGCACATCCTCGCTGACGCTTTGGATGTCGTACGAGCCGCATGAGGTGCTTCGGCACATCCTCACCGAGGCGGACTTCCTCGTTGAGGTGCGGACGACGCTGACGCGCCAGGCGCTGGAGGAGGACCCAATCCTCCAGCGCGCCATAGTGCGCAGTCTTGAAATCATCGGCGAGGCGTCCAAGCGAGTGCCAGCCGAGATACGCGACGCGAATCCAGCGGTTGAATGGCGCGCCATGGCTCGAATGCGGGACCGACTGATCCACGACTACTTCGGCGTCGACCTCGATATCGTCTGGCGCGTGTTGCAGACGAACATTCCGGCGCTGCAAGAAGAACTGCGCCGCATTCTGGGCGCAAGCTAACGGCAGTTGGTGCAGATGGCCGCGGTGGGGTAGCGGTTGGGCGGCCGGAAGACGGTCGATGTGACGTCGGCGCCGTCACGGTGAGGAGCGCAGGAGGGTATCTCTCATATGAATGCGCTCCCCCCACGAATGAGAGTCGGCGCGACACACCTGATCCGGACGATGGCGATGAGCGCAGCGACGCTCGCTGGCTGCGCCGGGCCGGTCGTCGTCGCCGAGGCGCCACTCACGCGCGCGGCTGCGGCCGGGCGGGATTCGATTGCGCTCATTGCACTGGTCAACCAGGTCGAGGACACGACAGCCGCGGGGCGCGACTCCGTCACCGCCGCGCTTCGAGCGCGGGCTGAGATCTACCTCCCGATACTCGAACGCTGGACCCGCGCGCCAGACGCGCATTTCGCCGCCCGAGCCGCAGCGGCGATCGGACGATCGGGGCCGCCGGCGCACGACATCGTGCGCGGCTTCGTACGACGCGACGACTTCCTGCAGATCGGCAGAGACCGTGCGACCGGACACGCCGCTCTCTGGGCGGTCCCCACGGCGGTCGAGAACTTGGAGATACTGGAGCCGCTGCTCACACACCCGAGCGCCGAAGTTCGCGTGCGTGGCGTATGGGCGATCTCGCGCCGGGGCGACGACGCCAATGAGTTCGCACCGGCGTTCCTTCGCGCGCTGCGGGACTCATCGGCGGAGGTCCGGGCCGCCGTGTTCTGGCAGTTCCCGCGCACCCGGTCTCGCCCGTCAGTCTACGACGATTCGATCGCAGCGCGCCTGGTCGAGTTGATCGACTCGCCGCTCGCGAGCGAGCGGGATGACGCACTCGGCCTAGTCGGCACGTTCCATCCGCAGGGCCGCCTCGCGGTGCCGAGAGCGATGCAGATCGCCGAGTCACGCGTCACCGTCTGGATCCGGGAGGCCGCCATCGGACTCCTCGTGCGACAGCGCGTCCCGCCCCGTGAACTGATGCCGATACTGCTCCGACTCCTGGACGATTCCGAGGGAAGGGTCCGCTATTCGGCACTCCTCTCCATCGGCCGCGTCGGGGTCGATGGCCTCACACCCGCCGGGACCGAGGAGGTGGTCGCGCGGGTCGAGATACACCTGGCGTCGTACGATCCGGCGAGGATGTTCATCGAAGCCGCGGAGCTCCTGATCGCGCTCCGGGCGCGCGACGCGCTCCTCCGGGCCGTTGACTCGCGCGGTGTCACGATCCAGTCCATCGCCCTCCGCGGCCTGAGCCACTTCGCGGACGATCCCGCCATCGATCGCCCCCTGCTCGCGGCGCTGGCGCACACCAACACCCGACGGCTGGCGGCGCTCGCGCTCGTCGGCGCCGGTCCGCGCGTCGAACGCGAGCTCGAGCGGATGGCTGCCAGCGCGCCCGACGGCCCCCCTCCCACGGTCTTCCACGAACCCGCCGACCTCACCGCGGCGGAGCGAACCGCCCTGCGCGCGAGATGGTCGGCCGAAGCGAAGGCAAGGGAACTCGCGGAGGCCGCCCGACACGCCTTGCGGTGGATCCGCGCGGTTCGCGCCGTCGGCGTTGCCAATCGCTGCTATGCTGTGACCTACGGTGCGTGGGACCCCGCGATCCCTACCGAGCGCGTGCGGCAACTCGCGGCGCCCAGCCGCGTTCGATTTCGCACCTTCATCGCGCCCGATGCAGAGAATCGCGTGGACCACCTGTTTGTCGTGGAGCAGGAGATCGACGGCGTGTGGAACACGGTGGGCCGCTGGAGTCCGGACACCAACCGCGCCTCGCTCGACCTCGACGGCAAACCGTATAGTTCCTCGGACGTCTCGTTCACTCTGGCGCCCGATACGCCGGGCTCGTTAGAGGGCGAAGCGAGGACCTATTGGGATGGCTCCCGCGGTGAGACGCAACGTTCGCGGGTCCGCCTCGTGTCTTCGGGATGCGAGGCGCGTTGATCAATAGCTCCATTTCGGCTTCCGGCACAATCCACACCAATGATTCGGATAACGAAAGCCCTAACGACGCTTGGTGACTGACGGCCACGCTATTGTAGCGGCCGCTTCGCGGCCGCATTTTATGGAGTGTCCGCAGCACAAGCCCACATAAGGGCGTCCAGCAGGCGATTCTCGCAGGGCCCACCCTCGTCGGCTGGAGTGAACAGTGATGAAGCTCGCTGTCGCGGGATGGGCGCGGAGCCGGGTTGCTCTCCGCGCGCTGCTCGCCCTCTCGCTCGTGTCCGCGTGTGCTTCGGAGTCCAAGATGACGGAGACGCAGAAGGTAGAGGCAATGGCGGTTCGGTACACCGCTGCCTGGTGTAGTCAGAAGCCGGACGCGGTTGCCGCCCACTACGCAGCGACCGGCTCGCTGAAGATCAACGAGGGCAGCCCGGCTATCGGGCGCGCCGCCATTACGGCCTCGGCCCAAGCGTTCATGTCGTCCCTCCCGGACATGATCGTGGCCATGGACAGCCTGCGCGTCGTCGGTCGCTCCGCAGTTTATCACTGGACGCTCACCGGAACGAACACGGGTCCTAGCGGCACGGGAAAGTCCGTGCGCATCAGTGGCTTCGAAGAATGGATCCTCGACTCGGAAGGACGCATCGCTCAGTCGCTCGGACACTTCGACGAGGTTGAGTACGCGCGTCAAATACGCGAGGGCGCAGGTCCAGCAAAGTGAGATAGGCAGGCATGCGGCGCGTCGGCGGCATAACGGACGCTCAGCGGCATTGTGGTGGAAACGTTTATCGTAGCATTTGTGCAATCGGTCACCGTGGCGTCCCGCCGGGACGGCACAGCGGTTGTCCGGGTGATAACTTACGGCAACGTCGTCCTGTTCCCCTCGCCAACTCCGCGCGTGTCGCACCGACTGCTCGTCACCGATGAGATCGACCCCGACGGCCTCGCGCTGCTACGCGCCGTCCCCTCGTTCACCGTCGACGAGGTCCCCACGC
>JANOWT010000095.1:0-3022 GCA_031418115.1 Gemmatimonadota bacterium | reverse complement strand
ACACGTGAGATCGCGGGGACGTGAGTCGATGATTGAACGCGCCGTCATCGGTGACCAACAGTAGCCCCGACGTGTCGCGATCCAATCGACCGACCGGAGACATCAGCGGCGAGCGGGCGCGGAATCGTGGCGGCAGTAACTTGTACACCACGGGATTGGTGGCGTCGGTGGTCGAGCACACATAGCCAACCGGTTTGTGCAACACGACGACGCTCAACGGTGGTGGATCCAGCGGCTCACCGTCTACGCGGAGAGCATCATGGTCCCATGGATCGGCGGCCCGTACGGAGGACCCGTCCATCCGGGTCACGCGCCGCTGCTCAAACAGCGTGGTGACGTCCCGTCGGGTGCCGTAGCCCAGATTTGCCAGATACTTGATTAGCGACACACGCGGCCGGGGGTGAGGTGGATGCGCCGAGCCACTTTCGCCGCGTCGAGACGATCGCGAACGTTCAGCATGAACACACTCTCCACATGGTGGACGAAGGGACCGCAACTGCGGGTCGGGGCGATGGTGGCGCGCGCACTGACAGGCACGGCGCTCGCGCTGACTGCGGTGAACGCTGCACCACTGGCCGCACAACGACAAGCGCCGACAGCAACGCGCAGAGGTACGCCCACAGAGACGCGCACAGGTGCGCGCCCGCGTGAACGCGCCGACGCCCGACTGCAGTCCCAGCTGAACGCGTTGGTGCAGGGGTTCGCCGGGGACGTCGGCATCTACGTGCGCCATCTCCGGAGTGGTCGTTCGGCCATGATCCGACCTGATGAGGTCTTCCCAACGGCAAGCATGATCAAGGTCCCCATTCTGCTGGGCACCTTTGACGCGATCGCGCGCGGACAGTTTCCCTACGACACGACGCTGACCTTCCGTGACTCGCTGATCTACAGTCGCGATGATCTCTCGGGGAACCTGCGCGACTCCACCAAGGTGCCGTTGGCCAAGGTGGCCATGCTGATGCTGACGTTGAGCGACAACACCGCGTCGCTCTGGCTGCAAGGATTGGTGGGCGGAGCGCGCATCAACGAATGGCTTTCGGCGAATGGTTTTGACTCGACTCGCGTTAACTCACGGGTGCCCGGGCGCGAGGCCGCCCGCACCCAATTCGGCTGGGGACAAACCACGCCGCGCGAAATGGCAGGCCTGCTGACGCGCATTCGTGAGGGCCGAGCGGTGGACGTGGGAGCGAGCGACGCGATGTACCGCACCCTCACGCGCAGCTATTGGACGGGCGAGGCGCTGTCGCAGCTCCCGCCATGGGTCCAAGCGGCGTCAAAGCAGGGCACCGTGAGCAAGTCGCGGTCCGAGGTGGTCCTCGTCAACGCCCCGTCTGGCGACTACGTGTTTGCTGTGGTGACCAAGAATCAACGCGATGAGAGTTTTGCCGGCACCAACGAGGGATACGTGCTGATTCGAAAACTCTCCGCGTTACTCTGGAAGACCTTTGAGCCGGCGCATCCCTATTCCGCGCCGCCAACGTCATCGCGCTACGCGCCACCAGAAGAACCCTAGCACGGCCTGCCTTTCCTGGCGGCCTCAGGCCTCAGGCGGGGGGTGAGGAGAGGGAGGGGTGGAGGGAGGGGTGAGGCACATGCAGGCGTGGGCCGTGAGCTATGCGGTTTCAGGCTTGAGCGCCAGCTTGCGGGGTGAGGGGTGAGGCTCATAAGCACTAACCTAAGCCTTGACGAGTCGTAGTCGACGGGAATAGGATTCGGTCATGACGACGACGCTCATGGACGAGGAGTGGGACCTGCTGGCCGCGTTTCTCCCCGAGGGGTGGCGCGCGCTGGCCGCGGAGACCGGCGCGATGCAGCGCGCACGCGGCGCGATCCGGAGTCCGGACACGCTGCTGCAGGTGCTGTTGCTGCACGTGGCGACGGGGTTGTCGCTCAAGCAGGCGACCGCGCGCGCGCAGGCGCAGGGATTGGCCACGCTGTCGGATGTCGCGCTGCTGAAGCGGCTGCGACGGGCCGAGGGGTGGCTTGGGGCGTTGGCCCAACGCCTGTTTGCGACCCGTCCCGGTGGCGGCGTGGGCCCACACGCGCCGCCGGGCCGTCGGTTGCGGGCCTTCGATGCGACGACGGTGCGGGAGCCGGGGTCCACGGGCACCGACTGGCGGATCCACTATGCGATTGGCCTGCCGGGGATGCGGTGTGACTTTTACGAGGTGACCGACCACACCGGGGGCGAAACCTTCACGCGCCTGCCCGTCGAGCGCGGGGACATCATCCTCGCCGACCGGGGCTATGGACACCGCGCCGGCGTGGCCCACGTGCGCCGCCAGCAGGGGGACGTGATCGTGCGGATCAATCGCACGAACTTTCCCTTGCTCGCGGCCGACGAGGCCGACGACCACGCCTTCGTGCTGCTGCCCCACCTGCGGCAGCTCGTGGGCCACACGCCGGGCGACTGGGCCGTCGCCTTCGAGGCGGACGGCGTGCGGTGGCCCGCGCGCCTGTGTGCGATTCGCAAGAGCCTGCCGGCGACGGAACGTGCGCAGGCGCAGCTGCACCGCGCCGCCGCGAAGCGCCAACGGACACTGCAGCCCGAGACGCTGGAAGCCGCCGCGTATACCTGCGTCCTCACCACCCTCGCGCCCGAGGTCCTCGACACGGCGGGCGTCCTCGAGCTCTACCGCGCGCGGTGGCAGATCGAATTGTGCTTCAAACGCCTCAAGTCGCTCTTCCGGCTCGGCCATGTCCCGAAACGGCAGGACGCCTCCGCCCACGCATGGATTGAGGGCAAACTCCTGACCGTCCTGCTGATTGAGCGCCTTCTCCACGAAGCCCGCTTTTTTTCCCCCTGGGGATTCCCGCTCGTGCCGACGCAGCCACTGGCGCGAGTTTCTCGAGGCCCGTGATGCCGTGCTGGCGGTCCTGAGTCGCCCCCTCCTGCCTTCCGCCTTCCTCCGCGCCGCCCCCGCGTTAGGCCCGCGCCTGACCAATGCCCGGCGCACCCGGCTGATGTGGCGCGAGTCAGCGAAGGCCGTGCTACAAGGCTTAGGTTAGTGCTTATGGGGGT
>JANOWT010000094.1:0-18242 GCA_031418115.1 Gemmatimonadota bacterium | reverse complement strand
CCGAGGAGTTCGCGATAGGTGTCGAGCTCCATCGGCGCACGCGAGAGGCCCGCGATCACCGCGCGACCGTGCACGGCGCACATCTGCACCGCCTGCCGCATGGTCAGGGGCGAGCCGACGAGTTCGAGTACGACGTCGACGCCGCGGCCATTGGTTGCGGCGCGGAGGGACGCGACGGCGTCGGGCACCCCCGTTCCGCTCTGCGCCGCACCGCTCTGCGTGGTCCGCGCTGCAAGAATCGGGATCGCGCCGTAACGCGCGGCCGCCGCCAGCTTGGCTTCATCGAAATCCACCGCGTACACCTCGAGCGCGCCAAGCGCCTTCGCGAGTTGCACCGCCGAGATCCCGAGCCCACCGATACCGATCACCGCGACCGTCTCGCCCGGAGCGAAACGGCCGCGGCGCAGCGCATGCAGCGACGTCGCACTCGAACACATGAGCGCCGCGCCATGACTGAACGGGATCTCGGCCGGCAGAGGCACCGCGTTGCGCGCCGGCACCACGATGTATTCGGCGTGTCCGCCGTCGCGATGATGCCCGATCATCTTGCCGCTCGGGCAGAACTGCTCGCGCCCGGCGACGCAATGCGCACAGCGGCCACAGGTCACGAGGTAGTGCAGGCAGACGCGATCGCCAACGGCATGCGTCGTGACGCCGGCACCGAGCGCTGCCACCTCGCCCGCGACCTCATGACCGAGCGTGACCGGCGCGACGAGCGATGCGGAGCGGCCCGCCCGGTAGTGAGCGTCGGAATGGCAGATTCCAGCCGCGCGAACACGCACGAGCACGTCGCCGGGACCGGGCGTGGGCGTAGGGAGATCGACGGCGACGACCGGCTTGCCGATGGTGTCTAAACGAAGTGCGCGCATGGGGGGTAGTAGATGAGGTGACGCCGTGAATATGCGCGCCGCACTGCCACCGCGCCCTCTCGCACGTACTTTTCGTGGTCATCTCCTCCCCTCCTGAATCAGGGACTTCGTCGATGCACTCGACCCGGCTCGCGTTCGCTACTCTTGCTCTCGCTGCAGCGGTCCCCGCGCTTCACGCGCAGGACCGTCTCGCATCCATGCCCGGCGCTGAGCGCTACGCCGCCATGGCGCCGCGACTCCAGACCGCGCTCAAGAGCGGCGCGATCTCGCCGCGCTGGGCGGAGGACGGCAGGTCGTTCGAGTTCACGCGGGACGGTAAACGCTTCCGCTTCGACGTGGCGACGCGCGCAACGACTGAGGCCGCAGCCGGAGCCGCCTCGGCGACCGCTGGCCGTCGCGCGGGCGGGCCCGCTCGAGGCCGACAGGCGACCGAGGCCTGGACCGCCGACTCCTCACGCAAGGCGATCTTCAAGGATCGCAACATCTTCATCGTCGATCGCGACGGAAGCGGCGAGCGCCAGCTCACCACCGACGGCAGCGAGAGCGGCCGCATCAAGTACGGTACCGCGAGCTGGGTCTACGGCGAAGAACTCGGTCAGGTCACCGCGATGTGGTGGTCGCCCGACGGCAGCAAGCTCGCGTTATATCGCTTCGACGAACGCCCGGTGAAGGACTACTTCCTGCAGATGGATCAGACGCAGGTATTGGGCGCGGTCGACATCGAGGCGTATCCCAAGGCGGGCACTGAGAACCCGATTGTCGATCTCTTCATCTACGACGTCGCCACGGCGAAGACCACGCGCGTCGACGCGCGTGATGGCAAGCCGCTCACTGATGACGTGGTCGGGCACTACGTCTATGGCATCAGTTGGACCAAGGACGGCAGCGAGCTGCTCCTGCGCCGCACCAACCGCAGGCAGAACATCATGGAGTTCACCGCCTGCGCGCCGGCGACCGGCGCCTGCCGCGTGATCATCCGCGAGGAGTGGTTGCCGAGCTGGACCGAGAACTCGCCGACCATCCAGTGGCTCGCGGACGGCAAGCGCTTCATCTGGGAGTCCGAGCGCAACGGGTTCTCCAACTACTACCTCTATGACCTCACCGGCAAGCTCATCGCGCCGCTCACGCAGCATCAGGCCGAGGTGGCCGGCATCGTGAAGCTCGACGAGCAGTCGAAGCAGCTGTGGTACTACGCACGCACCGGTGACAACTTCATGAAGTTGCAGCTGCATCGCGTGGGACTGGACGGCAAGGGCGACAGGCGACTGACCGATCCTGCGATGCACCACACAGCGAGTGTCTCGCCGGACGGGAAGTTCTTCACCGACGTCGCGGAGACGCATGACGTCGCGCCGATCACGCGCGTGATGGACGCCGCGGGCAAGCCGGTCGCGACAGTCGCCGAGAGTGACCGCACGGCTTTTGATGCCGCCGGCTTCAAGCCCGCCGAACTCTTCACGTACATGGCTGCCGACGGCACCACGCCGCTCTTCGGACTCTTGCACAAGCCGTCCAACTTCGATCCGGCCAAGAAGTATCCGGTGCTCTTCTCGGTCTACGCGGGGCCCGCGACCAATGGCGCGCGCGAGTCGTTCGCGCAGCCGATGGCGATGACCGAGTATGGCTTCCTGATGGTGACGCTCGACACGCGGAGTGCCGCCGGCCGCGGCAAGCGCGCGCTCGACGCGATCTACGAGAAGCTTGGTGAGGTGGAGATCGACGATCTCGCCGCCGCCTCACGACACTTGGCGAAGCTCCCGTATGTCGACGGGCAGCGGGTCGGCATCTTCGGCACGTCGTACGGCGGCTACGCTTCCGCGTTGGCGCTGCTGCGGCATCCCGACGCCTTCGCTGCGGCCTCGGCGATGTCCGCGGTCACGAGTTGGCGCCATTACGACACGATCTACACCGAGCGCTACATGTACACGCCGCAGGCCAACCCTGCCGGCTACGCGAAAGGAAGTGCGATGGAATACGCGAAGAACCTGCGTGGGCGCCTCATGATCTACTACGGCACCGCCGACGACAACGTGCATCCCAACAACGCGATGCAGTTGATCCAGGCGCTTCAGGCGGCGGGAAAGAACTTCGAGGTGCAGGTCGGGCCGGACCGCGGGCACACCGCACTCAATCCGCAGCGGATGATGGAGTTCTTCATCCAGTCGCTCGTGCTCGAGAAGGCTACGGCGACAACGATGAACTGACGGCGCGTGGCGCGCGGTACCGCGCCAACCAGGCGGCGCTCCACGAGGCGAACCGGCCGTCGCGGAGCGCCGTCCGCGCTTCGGCCATGAGGTTGATCAAAAAGGCCACGTTGTGCAGCGAGACGAGTCGCAGGCCCAGCATCTCCTCGGCCATGAACAGGTGCCGGATGTAGGCGCGGTCGTAGCGGGTGCAGGCAGGGCAGGGGCAGCCCTCCACGAGCGGACGGCGGTCGGTGCGGTTGGTCGCCTTCCGCATCTGCAGCGTGCCGTCGGGCGTGAAGGCGGTGCCGTGCCGGCCCATGCGTGTGGGCGCGACACAGTCGAACAGATCCACGCCGCGCGCCACTGCTTCGACCAGATCATCGGGATGCCCGACGCCCATGAGGTAGCGCGGCTTGTCGCGCGGGATCTCGGACTCGCAGACCTCGAGCGTCGCGAGCATCTCCGGCTTGGGCTCGCCCACGGAGAGGCCGCCGATCGCGATCGCGTCCCAGTCGCCGGCGCTCATGATCCCTCGTGCCGAGGCCCGCCGCAGGTCGGCATGCACGCCCCCCTGGATGATCGGGAGCAGCGCCTGCGCGGGCGCAACGAGATCGGTCACGGGATCGTGCGTTGAGAGCGCGGGCGCGCCGAGCGGCACCGCGAACTCCGGCGGCACATCCCGACCGTCGCGCGAGATGCGATCGAACTCCACACGGCAGCGGTCGAGCCATCGGAGCGAACGTTCCATCGCCGCGCGGGAGGCGTCGGCGTCGGAGCGTCCCTCGATCAACTCGTCGAGCTGCATGATGCAGTCGGCGCCGAGGTTGCGTTCGATCCGCATGACGAGCTCGGGCGTGTACTCGTGCAACGAGCCGTCGAGATGACTGCGAAAGGTGATCCCCTTCTCGCTCACGGTGCGCAGCTTGGAGAGCGAGAAGACCTGGAAGCCCCCCGAGTCGGTGAGCATCGGGCCGTCCCAACGCGTGAACGCGTGCAGCCCGCCGAGTGCGCGGACCAGGTGGTCGCCGGGCCGGAGATACAGGTGGAAGGCGTTGGAGAGGACCATTCGGCCACCCACGGCCGCGACCTCTTCCATGCTGAGGCCCTTGATGGTGCCGTGCGTGCCCACCGGCATGAACGCGGGGGTCTCGACGACGCCGTGGGGCGTGGAGAACCAGCCGAGACGTGCCGGGCCGGAGTCGTGGGAGGAGCGGAAGGAGAAGTCGGTCACGGCCGTAATCTCGGCGGTCGGCGAGCGCTCGGGCAGTGCGGTGCGGCAATTCCTTCTGGACGGGTCCCGCTACGCGAGCTATCGTCACGCATGGACCTCACACTCGTTGCCATCGCCGCGCTGACGTTCGCGGGCGCGATCCCCGCCGTTGCTCCGACTGACGCTCCGCCGTTCCATTCGGCCATCGCGTCGGTCGACCTGCTCGCTGGCCCACGAATCCCGGTCACGCGGCTTGCGGCCGCGCTACCTGCGCCCGCACCGCGCGACTCGATCTTCGAGTACAGCCCGTTCTACTATCAACGGCTCACGCTCCACCGCTGGGGGAGCTACACCATGCTCCCGCTCTTCGCGGCGCAGTACCTGGTGGGCAGCAAGCTCTACAACGGCACCGCGGCGGACGGCACGAAGGACACGCACGAGATCCTCGCGCTGAGCACCGCGGGACTCTTCGCGATCAACACGACGACTGGTCTTTGGAATCTCTGGGATGGTCGTAAGGACCCCAAGGATCGCCGTCGGCGGTTCACGCACGCGATGTTCATGCTCGCGGCCGACGCCGGATTCGTCACGACTGGTCTGCTCGCCGATGAGGCGGAGCAGGGCGGCGGCGGTGGCGCGAGCACGCACCGCGCGGTCGCGATCAGCTCGATGGTCGTCTCCACAGTCGGCTGGCTCATGATGACGGATCTGTTTCGCAAGGACTGAGCGCGCAGACTCAGCGCGCGGGCTTGACATCTCGACTCGCGCTGCCGATACTCGTTGCAGCAACAAGACAACTGAAGCCGAGGTCATTTGCCGCGATTGCCGCCTCGTTAAACAATGTGCTAAAACGCCATGCGAAGTCCGCGGCAACTTGCCACGGACTTTTTTGTTGGCGGTTGCCCAGCATCCCGTTGATTCGCGGCCCTCTCCTCGGAGAGGGCCTTTTCGTTTCCCACCGGGTCAACCGTCATGTCCAACGCCTCGACGCGCACGCCTCAGACGCCACACGCGACACGGACCCTCCACTTCGCCCAGCTCCCGCCATTCCCGCTGGAATGCGGCGAGCAGCTCCCACACGCCACGGTCGCGTATCACCTGGACGGCGAGCTCAACGCCGAGCGCGACAATGTGATCCTGGTGCTGCACGCACTCACCGGCACCGCCGACGCGGCAGGCGACTGGTGGAAAGGCATCGTCGGCCCGGGCTGTGCGATCGACACCGATCGCTACGCGGTGATCTCCCCCAACCTGCTCGGCTCGTGCTACGGCACGAGTGGCCCGTCCGACTCTGGCGAGCGGTTCCCGGCCGTCACCACTCGCGACATGGCGCGCGCAGTGTGCGTGCTGCTCGAGGCGCTTGGCATCCCGAGAGTGGCGCTCGTCACCGGAGGGTCACTCGGCGGCATGGTCGCACTCGAGTTCGTCGCGAGCTTTCCCGGTCGCGCCGAGTCGGCGGTGGTATTCGCCGCACCAGCGGCGCAGTCCGCCGCGGCGATCGGCTGGGTGCATGTGCAACGCGAGGCGTTGCGCGTTGGCGGAGTAGAAGGGCTCAAGCTCGCGCGACAAGTCGCGATGCTCACCTACCGCACACCCGATGGGCTGCGCGAACGGTTCGGTCGTCTGCGCGGCGCCGGTGGTGCCTTCAGCGTGCAGGAATGGCTCTGGGCACATGGTGCCAGGCTCGACGCGCGGTTCGACCGAGCGAGCTACGGCGCGCTACTCGACGCGATGGACTCGCACGACATCGGGCGCGGCCGCGGCGGTACGGGCGAGCGGTTGCGCGAGTCCGGTGCGCGGCTCACTGGCGTTGGGATCCCCGGTGACCAGTTCTATCCGGCAAGCGAAGTGCAGGAGTGGGTGCGGGCCGCCGGCGGCACGTATCGCACGATCGTCTCCGATCACGGCCACGATGCGTTCCTGATCGAGCACGCCCGAGTCGGTGCGATCCTCTCGGAGGCACTGCGTACGCCACCGCGTGGCGTAGATGCCGCGTGCACGCGGGAGGTCGCGTGACGCATGCTGCTGACGTCGACACCATCCGCGTCGCGATCGCCGGCTGCGGCACGGTGGGCGGCGCGTTGCTGGACCTGCTCACGCGCCATGCCGACGCGACGTTGCGGCGGACTGGAGTGCGCTTCGAGGTCGTGCGCGTGCTCGTACGGGACTTGTCGCGTCCACGTTCGGCCACGGTGCCTCGCGCGTTGCTCACGGATTCGGTCGAGGAGTTCCTCGGTACACCGGCCGACGTCGTGGTCGAGGCGATCGGTGGAGTGACGACCGCCGCGAGGATCGCACGCGCGTCGCTCGCGCGCGGTCGACGGCTGGTCACCGCGAACAAGGCGCTGCTGCGCGCCGAAGGTCCGGCGCTGGCGGCGATCGCGCGGGCTCATGCATTCCAAGGTGCTGCGCTCGACTTCGAGGCCGCCGTCGGTGGCGGAGTCCCGGTGGTGCGCGCGTTGCGCGAGTCGCTCGGTGGCCATGGCGTGCTCTCGGTGCGCGGCGTACTCAACGGCACCACCAACTACATCCTCACGCGAATAGAACAGGGCGCGACGTACGCCGATGCGCTCGCGAGCGCGCAGCGGGCCGGCTTCGCCGAGGCGGATCCTGCGCGCGACCTCACCGGCCTCGACGCCGCCGACAAGATCGCGGTGCTCGCCTGGCTCGCGTGGGGCGTGGATCCCACCACGCTCGTAGTGCACACCGCGGGTCTGCCCGCCGATGTCGAGTCGTTGGTCGCGGCCGCGCGAGCACGCGGCAAGGTCATTCGCCTCGTCGCAACGGCCGAACTGATCGACGGCGCCGTGCAAGCAGCGGTCGCACCGTGCGCACTCGACCCGTCCGACGCACTCGCCCGCACGCACGACGAGGAGAACGCCGTGGTCATCGAATCAGAATCCGCCGGTGCCATCACACTCCACGGCCGCGGTGCCGGTGGCCACGCCACGGCGTCGGCCCTGCTCGCCGATCTGCTTCTCGCCGCACCTCACTTCTCACATCTCCCATCTCACCTCTGATGTTCCCCGAAACCATCGCCATCCGCACGCAGGCCCCGCGCTCCGGCAATCGCGAGCACTCCGTTCCGCTCTACCTGACGTCGAGCTTCGTGTTCGATGACGCCGAGCAGGCACGCGCACTCTTCGCCGAAGAGGTCGCCGGATCGGTGTACAGTCGCTTCTCGAACCCCAACGCCGACGAGTTCGTCGAGAAGCTCCGGCTGCTCGAAGGGGCCGAAGACGGCATAGCGACCGCGTCAGGGATGTCGGCGGTGTACACGGCGCTCGCGTCCATCCTTGCCACGGGTGACCATGTGGTCGCCGGGCGCGCGGTGTTCGGTAGCACCCACCAACTCTTCACGCGCCTCTTTCCCAAGTGGGGGATCGCGCACACCTATGTCGACGGCGACGATCCCGCCGTCTTGGCGGCGGCGATCCAGCAGAACACCAAGGCGATCTTCGTCGAGACGCCGTCCAACCCAGGGCTGGATCTCGTGGACCTCGAGGAGCTCGGGCGGCTCGCCCGCGGGCGCGGAATCCCGCTGGTGGTCGACAACTGCTTCGCGACGCCCGTGATCACACGCCCGATCGCCCTCGGTGCATCGCTCGTGGTGCACTCGGCGACCAAGTTCATCGACGGGCAGGGGCGCGTGCTTGGGGGTGCGATCGTCGGTGATGCGAAGTTCGTGGCCGACGCGCGCTTCCTCGCGCGTCACTCGGGGCCGGCGCTCGCACCGTTCAACGCCTGGGTGCTCTCCAAGAGTCTCGAGACGCTGGCGCTGCGCATGGAGAAGCACTCGTCGAACGCGCTCACGATCGCGATGGCGCTGGAGTCTCACCCGTCAGTCGAAGTGGTGCGGTATCCGCACCTGAAGTCGCACCCGCAGTGCGCGCTCGCCGAGCGACAGATGCGGTGGGGAGGCGGCGTGCTCACGCTGCGCCTTGCGGGTTACCATGCCGCGCGCCGGTTCATCGACGCGCTCACGCTCTGTTCCCACTCGGCGAACCTCGGCGACACGCGGACGATCGTGACGCATCCGGCATCGACCACGCACTCAAAGTTGAGCGAGGCAGAGCGTGCAGAGGTGGGGATCACGCCGGGGCTGATCCGCGTATCGGTGGGACTCGAACATCCGCAGGACATACTCGCCGACCTGACCCGCGCGCTCGATGCGGCGCGCGGGCCGTGAGCGCCGGTCTACTCGACGATGATCGTGTACCCGCCGAACTCGTCCGAGTAGTAGGAGTTCGCGAGCACATAGTACGTGCCGGCAGCGAAGCCATGCGTGATCCGCGCATCAGAGCCGCCGGCGCCGTCATCGTCGAAGACGATCTCGACGCCCGCAGCATCGCGGACGATCAGATAGGCGTCGACATCGTCGCTGAGCATGTCGATCGTCATGATCGTCGGATCGGCGAGCACGAGGCGCCAGCGATCGGCGTAGGTGCCGTCGGTGAGGCGACACGACTCGCGGCTCAGCACACCGGTCACCGTGTCACCCGACGAGAGGTTGCCGATGCTGGTATTGCATGCGGCGGTCTCGCGGGGCGCAGTCGGGGCCCCGTCGCAGGCCGCGGTCAACGCGCTGACTGCGAGGAGTGCGAGCAGGGTTCCGCGGCGGGGAAGAAGGAAGGCGGACATCGAGTCTCCGGTTCGGCTGGGGTCAATCGGAGATACCCGTGCCAACGAGAAAGGAGCCGCCTGGTAGTTCCTCGGAACCCGAACGCAGTGCGGGGCCGTGCGACTCATCGCACGGCCCCGCATCGCCATCAGAGGAAATGCTTCACCCAGCCACTCACGGCTTCTTGAGCGCCTGCACCTCAGCCGGAGCAGCGACAAGGCTCGCGTCCTGCGGCCCGAGCTCGACCGTGAGCGTCGTCACGATCTGCTGCATGCCCATGAGCGACACGATGCCCTTGAACGACATCATCACGCCGCCCACGCTGCGGTAGTCGCTGAGCCGCTGTACAGTCTCGATCTCGCCCTGCGGCGAGCTCTGCGTCGCGAGGGTCTCGATGATCAGCCCCGACGTCTGCGAATAGCAGTCGGTCGTCACGCGTCCCGACTTCCAGGTGTGCTTGATGCGGACGCACTTCTCACCATCGAGCGTCACCTCACCGATCATCTCGGAGGCGGTGAAGAGATCGGCTGGGCGCGTCATCGCGCGGAAGTCGGCACCGTCGGCCATCGCGAACGCTTCGCTGCCCGCCATGAGGCGCGGTCCCTGCATGGGATCGGAGGCCCACGCGGCGGTCCCATCGAACCCCTGCCGCATCTGGCCGATGCCGGGAAGATCGATCGTGACCGACATCTGATTGGGCCGGCGCTGATACGCCGTGACGGCCGCCTTCATGCCCATGGCGGGCATCTCCATCGTGGCGGTGGACTTCATGCCTTCGAGTGCAGCGAGCTTTCCCTCGGGATCGACGGCCTTGGCGTGGCGCGCGAGCACGTCGGCGACGGTCATCTGGGCGGCGACGGTCTGCGCGCCAGCGAGAAGTAGTGCGAGGAGCAGGAACGGCGTGGAACGGCGAAACGACACGGGACCTCCGTTGATGTTGAACGAGCAGGAACGTCGAGCGAATGGCTCTCGGTGGAGATGACGAACGATACTACCTTCGAGTCAAGGTGATCCGGCCGCGATCCAGAGGCGCGCCGCCTCGAGCGCGGCATCCCGTCCGGCGCGCAGATCGGCGACGCGGAGCGGAGACGCCTGATCCGGTACTACCCCGATCCCCTCGACTCGGCGTCCACGGGCGTCCGAATGGTCGGCGATCACATGCATGAGCACGTCGCCATTGGGCAAACGCCCCATCGCAGCGGGCAGTGCTTGCCCGGCGCTCGTGGAGCCGAAGATCCGCGCTCGCCCGATCGCCTGCATCCCCGACGCGAAGAACTCGGTGGTGCTCGCCGAGAACTCGTCGACGATGATCGCTATGGGCCCGGCGAATGGCGTGGTGCGGCGGCCCATGCCGTCGACGCGGCGCGGGTTGGATGAGAACCTGAGCACGCCGCTACGCGACCGGAGTTCACCGAGCGAGACGATCGTGTCGAGTACGTGCCCCGAGATGCCGGAGAGCATCCCGATCACGCCGCCGGGGTTGCCTCTCAGGTCGATGATCAGCGCGTCGGCGTCGCGATTGGCGAAAAAGAGCGTGTCGAGTGTGGGTGAGAGCGCCGGGAACCAGGAGGACCAGGTGATCAGGGCGACCGAACGCGGCCGCTGGCCGCGCGCTCGCACCGTCTCGCGTGCGGCGGTCGCGGTCACGACGATCGGCGGGAGGTTGCCGAACTGCGTGAGGCGACCCGAGAGCGGCGTCCGCACGAGCGCGTGTGCACGCGAGCGTCCGCGTCGGCCGGCGAGCGTCAGGTGCAGCGTGTCGCCCACACTGCCGCCGAGTCGCGCCTTGATGAACGTCGTGACGAGTGCGTCGGCTTTCGCTGTGTCGGCGGGCATCGCGTTGTGAAGCATCGTGCGGATGCGCGTGACCGGAAGCGTGTCGACTTGCACCACGACGTCACCCGCTCGGATGCCCGCGCGTGCTGCCGCACCATCAGCCGCCACACGCCAGACAACGACGTCCTGTCCGATCGCTCGCACGTCGAGGCCTACGGTGCCTGGGCGTTCGTCGTCCGACGGACTGCAGTTCCCGGGCATCGGTGACGCTGACGCCGGCAAGAGAACGAAGTGCGATTGCCTCGGCACCGCGATGAGCGCACGGATCGCCACGCGGACCGCGGCCGCGTCGGCTGTGGGGCCAAGTGCCGTGCGGATGGAGTCGTGCGCCGGGCGCCAGCGTGTCGCGATGAACGCGGTATCCCAGTAGGTGCGGGCCAGTGCGGCCCACGCGGAGTCGTAGCTCGCGATGGGCGCGGTGATCCGCGAGTTGACGGGAGCGGCCGCAGTCTGCGCCGCCGCTGGGCCGACGGTGGTGGCGCCAGCTACGAAAGCGAGCGCGAGGCGCCGGATCGCATTGAGTCTCATGGCCCTCATGATCGTGGACGCGCGCGCGAACATCAATAGGACGCGCGTGCCCGCGCCGAGTACATTTCTCGCGTGACCGCCACCATCCTCGCGCCCGCCGACTGCCAAGCGCTCTTCCCAGCGCTCGCGTCGTCGCTCAATCCGAAGGTCTGGGTCTACCGATTCACTGACCCCACCAACGGCTGGACCCTCTCCGTCGCCACGCACGCCGAGCCGGGCTCACAGAAGCTCTCGCTCGGCGGCTTTCGTATCGCACCCGTGGAGCGCACCTCGGCCCCCGGCTTCACCACTGACCGCGAGGCGATCGCGCTCGCGATCGGCATGGAGGAGAAGGTCCACTGGTCGCGCGTGATCCAGGTGGGCGGCCCGCTCGCCATGCGTGACATCAAGCGGATCGTCGGCGGCAAGTGCGTGCTCGCTCCCTCGGCCGACGCGCGCGTGGGTCAGCCTCACGACGCTGCGCTGCTCGACTTCGCGATCGCTTCGTTCCAGGAGGTGGAGCGCACCGCACAGATCCACCTCACCACCGGGCAGGACCTGGGCCACGGGCTCATGTATGACGGCAAGCATCAGTCGCTCGCCTACCTGAACGCGCGCTACAAGGGGAGCGTGGTCGCCGATACATCGGGGCCCACGGGTGAAGGGAACTTCCATGTACTGCACGGCATGTTGCGAGCCTCTGGCGTGCCGCTCGCGAAGGCGACGGTCGCGCTGGTCGGGTGCGGCAACATCGGGATGCACATCATCGCCCTCCTGCGTGAGCATGGCACGACGATCCTCGCGTGCGAGTCACGCGCCGAACGTCGCGCGGAGCTCGAAGCGATGGGGATCCGCACCTGGGGCCCTGGCGGCAAGCTCGCGATGCTGAGAGAGCCCGTTGATGCGCTCGTGGTGAACGCGGCCGGTGGTTCGCTCGACCGTGTGACAGTCGACGCGTGCATCGCCAATACGCGGCTGTCGGTGATCTGCGGCAGCGAGAATCTCGCGATGCCCGATCCGTCGGTCGCTGCGTTGCTCCACGCGGCGCACAAGATCACGTGCCCCACCGAACTCGGCGGGATGATGGGCTATCTCACGGCGGTCGAGGAGTATCTCGCGCGGATCGAGGGCGTGCCGTTCGACATCCACACGCTGCTCGAGGCGTCGAAGAAGCTCGACGGTGCTGCGTTCGCGGCGACGGAGCGGATCCGCGCCGGGGGGTTCAAGGAGAGCTTCGAAGACGCGGTGACGGCGATCTACGGCTGATCGTGCCTCACGCTCAGGGTGCGGCGCGGCAGGCCTGCAGCCGAGCGACGGTCCGCTCCATCTGCGCCGAGAGCGCGGCCACCGCCTTCAGTTGCTCGTCGCTCAGTTGCGCGTTCTGCAGGATGCGCGCGCGGCTCGCTGCCCACTTGCTCGCCTCGTAGCCGTAGTCGACGATGAACGCCGCGAGTGCATATGGCTTCGCGAGGGGTTCGAGCGCGGGAGTGCCGGCGAGTTGGTCGAGCGTGGCGCGCACGAGGTCGAGGGCCGTCGCGTCGGTCTGCACGTAGCGCTGGAACACGGGGTCGTTCAGCGCGGCGCGCACGTCGGCATCGGCGCCGGATTGGAGTCCCGCGATCACGCCCGCTTCCGTCCTCGCGTAGTTGAGCAGTTCGCTGGCATCGCCGACGTGGGCCATCGTGTTGCCCGTCACCGCTTGCATGCGTGCCGAGGCGTATCCGCGTGAGGCGCGCGCGATGCGGTCCTGCAGTGCGGCGATCGGCGCCCCCCGCGTGCCCAGTTGTGCTTCGGCGCGCGTGAGCACCCCCTGGAATGCGGTCGCCGAGGCTTCGCGTGTCTGCAACTGCTTGGCCGCGTTGCCGAAGAGCGTGGTGGCGCCGAGCCACGCGGCGTTGCTCGCCGCCTCGGCGCTCTCCTTCGCCCACGCCTCGAGCTCGGCCACCATGGATTCGCTCACACGCTGCTGCCGCACGAGCGCGAGCCGGTCCTGTGACAGCTGGCGCGTGATGTCGGCGCAGCGCGCGTCGGCCGCGGCGACCGCTGCTTCGAGCGCCGAGACGAAGCCGGCCTTCTCGAGTACGAGCGAATCGGAGAGCGCCTTGAGCCCGCCGAACTCGGCCCCACAGGCGGCGAGGCGCGCCTTGTCCTCTGCGGGGATCGTTCCCGGGCCGCAACGCGCGGTGAAGTCGGGCACGCGTGCGTTGAATGCCTCCGTGCGCGCGAGGAGCGGGGCGCGCACGCGCGCGAGCGAGTCCCGTACCGTCGGCGGGAGGCGATCCGGCACGGGGGGCAGGGGGCGGTCGCCGACTTGGGCGCCCGCCCTGATCGCCGCGAGGGCAAACAGGGCCGGCGCCGCGGTCCGGGCGAACGTCACCAGCGGACCGTGAGGCCGACGCGTCGCCCGGTGTCGATGATGTTGACCCGTTCCGCGATGCCTCGCAGTCGGGGACTGCGGTTGAACCGGCTCGTGGCGAGCGTGTTCAGCGTGAAGCCGAGCAGCGCACCGGCGACGGCCCCCGCCGTGGCCTGAGGGGCGACCTGATCCTTGTGCGCGAGATCCTCGGGACTGCCCTTCTCGTACTTGCCATCGGCCATGGCGCCCGTTCCTGCTCCGATCGCCGCGCCCCCGATCGCACCGACGACGGTCGAACTGGCGCGTCCCCATTCGTTCTTGTTCCGGAGCACGCCCAGCGCCATTGATGCGCCGAATCCAATCGCCGCGCCCGGGCCCGCCATCGAGTTACCGTTCGGGCTGGTGCCCAGGCTGCCGATCAGCGCTCCGCCGAAGCCGCCGAGGATCGCGCCGGCAACGATGACACGAGCAGGTGAGCCGCTGAGTGAGGGCGCGGAGATGCCGGATCCGCTGCTGCCGGACCCGGAGCATCCCTCGCCATGCGCATCGCAGTTGTGCGCCGCGAGCACACGGGTGCAGTCGCTCTCGCCGTCGCAGTTCGCGCGCCAATGGTGACCGCGGTCGCAGCCGACGGCCACGTTCCTCATGGACTGCCCGAGCAGCGTGACGGGGAGGGCGAACATCAGCAGATGTACGACGAGGACGCGGCCGCGCATGCAGACTCCTTCGTGAGAGGGTCAGGTCATGGGGCGCCGTCTTGCTCTGGCGGCGTCATCGGGAACATACCATCGGCGCCTTCAGCGCGCCCGGAACCGCTCCAACGCCGCGCGCGTGAAGTCCGAGAGCACCATCCGCCCACTCATCGCCGCACGCGCGCTCATCCGGTCGCCCCACTCCTCGGTGCCTGACCAGAAGATCTTCTTCATCTCGCGCATCGCCTCGGGATTCGAGTCCGCGAGTCGCCGCGCGTGCGCATCGACCGCCGCATCGAGCGCCGCCGCATCATCGCACAGCATGGAGTAGAGCCCGTGCCGCTCGCACCACTCGGCGTCATGCCAATCGGCGTGCACGCCGAGGTTCATGAACGAGGCGAGGCCGAGCTTGCGCTCGATCACCACGCCGACCACGAACGGGCCGATCCCCACCTGCAGCTCGCTCAGCTTGGCCTGCGCCGAACGCACGGCGAACGAGTAGTCGCTCGCGGCGATCACGCCGAGCGCGCCGCCCGCCGCGCGACCCTGGACGCGTGTGAGCACGAACTTTGGCGCGCGGATCATCGCGAGGATCACGCGCGAGAAGCCGGAGAAGAACTCCTGGCCTGCCGCGGCATCGGCGACGGCCGTGAACTCGTCGAACGAGGCGCCGGCGCAGAAGGTCGAGCTGCCGCCGCTCCGCAGGACGATCACCCGCGCGGCGGGGTCCGCCCCGGCCGCGGTGATCGCGGCCGCGAGCTCGTTGAGCAGCTTGGCAGGTAGGGAGTTCCCTTTCGGGTGGCTGAACTCGACGGTCCCAATGCCGTCGAGGACGGTGCAGCGGACGCTCCCCTCGGGAACGCCTGGGGTGCCGGAGGTGGTTGAGGTCATATGCCAAATATAGATTGAAGCCATGGAACAGAAGCCGATCCCCCAGGCCGACGACCCGGCCCTCGTCGCCGCCTTCGAGGCGCGCATCGCCTCGGGCGAGAGCATCGAGCCCAAGGACTGGATGCCCGACCGCTACCGCAAGCAGCTCACGCGGATGATGTCGCAGCACGCGCATTCCGAGGTCGTGGGAATGCTGCCCGAAGGGAACTGGATCACGCGCGCGCCGAGCCTGCGCCGCAAGATGAGTCTGATCGCGAAGGTGCAGGACGAGGCGGGCCATGGGCTCTACATCTATTGCGGCGCCGAGACACTCGGTGTGGACCGCTACGATCTTTTCAACCAGTTGCTCAACGGCACTGCCAAGTACTCGAGCATCTTCAACTATCCCACGCTCTCGTGGGCCGACATGGGCGTGATCGGTTGGCTCGTGGACGGTGCGGCGATCGTCAACCAGACTGTGCTCGCCAAGACGTCGTACGGCCCCTACGCCCGCGCGATGGTGCGCATCTGCAAGGAAGAGAACTTCCACAAGCGGCAGGGCTACGAGATCTGTGCGACGCTCGCGAGCGGCACGCCGGCGCAGAAGGCGATGGTCCAGGACGCCGTGAATCGCATCTGGTGGCCGTCGCTCGCGATGTTCGGCCCGTCGGACAAGGACTCGCCCAACTCCGGTGAGCTCCTGCGCTGGAAGGTCAAGCGCAAGACGAACGACGAGCTCCGTCAGCGCTTCGTGAACCTCACGGTGCCGCAGGCGCAGGCGATCGGCCTCACGTTGCCCGATCCCGATCTCACGTTCAATGCCGAGACCAAGAACTGGGACTTCGGCGAGATCGACTGGGAGGAGTTCTTCGAGGTGATCAAGGGGAACGGTCCGTGCAACCGCGAGCGTCTCGAGGCGCGCAACAAGGCGCATGACGATGGGCAGTGGGTGCGGGACGCCGCTACTGCGTACGCGGCGAAGCAGACGGCGAAGGCGACGGAGGCGGCGTGAGTCCGATCAATGGCAAGGCAGAGGACAGCCACTGGCCGCTGTGGGAGGTCTTCACGCAGGGCGGTCAAGGACAGCCGTTCGAGCACGCCGGCAGCGTGCACGCGACTGACGCCGAGCATGCGATGCAGAATGCGCGCGATGTGTACGCGCGCCGCGGCGAGGCGGTGAATCTCTGGGTGGTGCCGAGCACCGCGATCACCGCGTCGGCGCCGAGTGACGCGGGGCCGTTCTTCGATCCCGGGAACGACAAGGCGTATCGGCACCCGCAGTTCTATAAGGCGCCGCGCGGCGTGAAGGTCTTTTGAGCGCGGATACGAGCGCGGGCACGAGCGCGACCACGCGCGCGCCCAAGGTCGGGCATGGCGACGCCGATGACGTCGGTGTCGCGACCGGCCAGGCTGTTGAGGGCACGCGGTCGGTCGCGGGCACGCGCGGCCCGGTACTCGGCGCGCCACTCGTCGAGTTCCTGTTGCGCGTGGGCGACGACCGCCTGATCCTCGGCCACCGCCTCTCCGAGTGGTGCGGTCATGGGCCGATCCTCGAGGAGGACATCGCGACGGCGAACATGGCGCTCGACCTGATCGGGCAGGCGTCGAGCGTGTTGCGACTCGCCGGTGAGATCGAAGGGCAGGGGCGCGATGAGGATGCGCTCGCGTACTTCCGCGACGGCGTGCTCTTTCGCAACTGTCTGTTGGTCGAGCAACCCAATGGTGACTTCGGCTACACCATGGTGCGTCAGTTCCTCTTCGACGCCTTCAGCGTGTTGCAGTGGGAGGCGCTCACGCGCGCCACGCACGAGGGCGTCGCGGCGATCGCGGCCAAGTCGCTCAAGGAGGCGAAGTACCATCTGCGTCACTCGAGCGAGTGGGTCGTGCGCCTTGGCGACGGTACCGTGGAGAGTCACGCGAAAGTGCAGCACGCACTCGACTCGGCATGGCGCTTCACTGGCGAACTCTTCGTGCGCGATGCCGTCGACGAGGCCGTAGTCGCGCTTGGTGTCCCGTTCGATCAGGCGGCGATCAAGTCGCGCTGGGACGCGATCGTCGACGACGTGCTCGCGCGTGCGACGCTCGTGCGTCCCGCCGACGGGCCGATGCAGCGCGGCGGTCGCACCGGACGGCACAGCGAACACCTCGGCCACCTGCTCGCGACGATGCAGATCGTCGCGCGTTCGCACCCCGGCGCACGCTGGTAGGTCGGGCACGCGCCCGGCCTTAGCAACCATGTCGACGATCACTCACGAGCGCGCCCTCGAGGCGATCGGCACCGTCCCCGATCCCGAAGTGCCGGCCATCAGCGTGGTCGAGCTCGGCATCGTGCGTGACGTTGCGGTGAGTGACGCCGGTACGGTGACGGTGACGATCACGCCGACGTACTCGGGCTGCCCAGCGATGTTCGAGATCGAGAAGGACATCCGGACCGCGCTGGTCGAAGCGGGCGCGGTCGCAGTCGAGGTACGCACGGTGCTCTCGCCCGCGTGGACGACCGATTGGATCGGGCCCGAGGCGCGCGAGAAGCTTCGCGCCTATGGGATCGCCCCGCCGGGGCGCGCTGAGCCGGAGGGACTGATCACGCTCACGCGCGCGCGTCGGACGGTGGCGTGTCCGTTCTGCGGATCGAAGGACACGGAGTTGCGGAGCGAGTTCGGGAGTACGGCGTGCAAGGCGATCCATGTGTGCCGAGGTTGCCGGCAGCCGTTCGACGAGTTCAAGGCGCTCTGAGCGATCCTATCGCGAGATTCGGCGGCCACCGACTGTCCGGCGCCGAGGGTCGGTGAGACGATCCGTTCGAAGTCTGGGAGTCGCATGGTGGTCTGGGTTGAGGTCGGCGCAGGCCCCTCTACATGGTTATAACGCGAGGGGGGCAATTAGGGTGAATGCCTGGGTGGCGGACCTAGTCTGCCGTTCAGGCATTCACCCGAATTGCCCTTCTCGCGAGAAAACTAATTGAAGGGAACGAGCGACAGACGAGAGTCGCCACCGATCGACCCCGACCCGCGAGCGGCGAGTCTGAAGAAGAACGCTGCGAGACGGGAGAGCAGGGCAGCGAGAGGGAACCGGCGGACGGGCAGGTCGATCCTGGG
>JANOWT010000093.1:0-1588 GCA_031418115.1 Gemmatimonadota bacterium | reverse complement strand
CGTCGCGGGTGTGGGTCGCATCGCCCTGCTCGGGGCATGGCTTCAAGTTCTCCAGCGCGATCGGCGAGGTGCTCGCTGACCTCGTGACGACGGCGCGCCCGCGGTTCGACCTCGCGCCCTTCTCGATCGAACGATTCAGCGCTAGCAGATCCGCGTGACGCGCGCGATCTCGCGCCAGTCGACGACCTCAACGCCGTAGCGCGTTGCGAGGCGCGCGAGAGTACCGCGCGTGACCACCGACGCGTCGCGCGCACGCCAGGCGGCGTCCCACTCGGTGTGATCGCGGAAGTGCTCGCGTTCGTCCGCGGTGTCATCGCCAAGGTGTAGCAAAAGCAGTGTGACCCCAGGGCGCATGGACTCGAACACCCAGGAGTAGAACTCCTCCCACTCGGCGGGCGGAACGTCGGGCCCGATGCTCACCAGATTCGCGAGCGGCACCTGTCCGTCGTCGAGCGCCTCGGCGAGATACGGGAAGCGGTCGAAGAAGTTCTCCGGCACCGGGATCGGCAGGCACTCGCGCTTGGCTACGTGCCGCAGCGCGCGGAAGAGCTCGGGGCCGCCGTAGAGCAGCGCGCCCTGATGTGAATCGAGATGCGTCGGCACGAAGCCAGCGCGACGCGCCCGCGCGACCTGCGCCGCGATCTCGGTCTCGACCTCGCGTTGGATCTCGGCCGTGATCGCTAGGCCGACCGCACGCAGCGGGAACCGTCCCGACGAATCCACCAAGGCGCTCACTCGCTGGCTCGGGGCAGATGGGGTCCAGCGCATGGACGGTGATTCGCTGGTGAGTGCGAGATGCACTCCCAGGTCGAGCGCGTTGCGGTCGGCGCGAAGGGTCTCGGACAGCGCGTCGAGATGCGGCGTGTTGACGATCACCGATGCCGAACTGATCGCACCTGATCGTAGCGCGCTGAGCGTCGCGCCGGTCGCGGCCGGTGTCATCGCCACATCGTCGCCGTGGATGATCACGAGCCGTGCGGTGTCCGGCCGCCCAAGGCGACGGAGCAGGTCCGCCGACGTCATCCGCTCGGCCAGTGGTCGCGCTGTGCGTGTTGGACCGCACCCTGCGATGGCGAGCAGTGCGAGCACCACGAGAGACGCAGTGCGCGCGCGGTGCGCCCACTCACGCAGCGACCGCGCGGCCTGCGTCTGAACACGCCGGTGCAGAAAGCCGGACCAGCCCAACAGGTACCCAGCGGGACCGAGCGCCTGACGTGCCCACCGCCAGAAGCCGAAGCGGTCGCGGTGTCGCACGATCAGCCCGTCCTCGAATGTGAACTCCGCCCGGATGCGGTTGTGGACCCGACGACCGGTGCCGGAGAAGGTGTACCACGCATCCCAGTGGGCGCGGCCGGTCGCTCCGTCGGCGTGGACATCGGAGCACTCGATCGTGAGGTCCTTGCCGCGTTCGCAGAGCATGGTCCACATCGCGCGCGCGGAGTCGCCATGCAACTCGGGGAAGACCGGATCGGAGAAGTGGACGTCGCGGTGGTAGCAGGCGCCCATGGCGGCGGCGTCGCGGCGCTGGAAGGCCTCGTAGAACCGCGAGATCAGCGCTTCGTTCGGATGCATGCCCGAATGCTACTCG
>JANOWT010000092.1:0-7310 GCA_031418115.1 Gemmatimonadota bacterium | reverse complement strand
CGTCGGCGGCCGACCGGGCCAGCCCGACGCGCGTGGGGGCGAGCGAATCGGTGAGTCGGTGGATCGCCTCGAACTTCTCGATCGCCGAGGCGTACGCGGCGGCCATGGTGGCCGAGTCGATCGTGCGCGCCTGACCCACGTAGACGATCAGGAAGGCCGCGTCGAGGCCACCCGCTTCCATCTTTGGGATGTCGACCTGGTTGCGCGCGATACCCGTGACATAGTTGAGCGTGTCGCGGCGGAAGGCCGCCGGACTGATGTCGACGTGCGTGTCGAGCGTCATGACGCGGTCGTGGATCGCGCGGGCACGGGCCACGAGCGCCGCCTCGTCCTGCGCAAGCGCAGACGCGGTGGGTGTGAGCAGAGCGAGGAGGAGTGCGATGCGTGCGAAGCGGTGTGACATGGGGAATCCTGGACTGAGTGGCAGTGTGCGGCTGAACGCGTCGTGTGAGGGCGCGTCTACAGGTTGTTCAACACGCGACCGAGCACCTCGCGCAATGCGTCGACCTGCGCGGCCGTCAACCGACCGCTACGCACCATGGCATCGACTTCGTTGAGGAGCGCGTTCAACTGGCCCTCGGCGGCATTGACGTTCCCCCGCTCGATCGAACGCAACGCGGCGTCGAGCTTCGCGCGCAGGGAGTTCGCCTGTCCGTTGTTCAGTGCTCCGCTCCTGGCGAACGCGTCGACCATCGCTCGTGCACGCGCGATCCCGACCTCTGGTGGCAACAGTGTGATCGCCGCTGCCGCCGAGACGGTGTCGGCGAGCCCGCGGATGTCGGTCACGATCAGCCGTACCGCGTACTGGCCAGCCGTCGCGAAGGTGTGACTGACCGCGGAACCGGCAGCCACGGCGCCGTCGCCGAACTCCCACGCATACGTGAGCGCGTCACCATCGGCGTCGGTCGAGCCCGCCGCGCTCATCGCGAGCGCGTCGCCGGCGTAGGCGGCCCACGGACCGTCGAGCGCCGCGTCAGGCGGGACGGTGTTGCTCTCGACCGCGATCTCGATGTCGTTGCGGAGCAGCGAGAGCAGGTCGAACCCGCTCACCGACTCCACCGCGTCGACCGTCGTCAGGTACGTCTGCCATGGGACGTTGCGAATGCCCGCATCGTTCGGCATCAGCACGGCGACGACTTGCACGTCCTGGCGGCTCGAGACGCTCGAGAGCCCGCCGTCGCGCGACATCACCACCGCGACCTTCCACGTCGCGGTGGGGATCGTGATCCGTCCCTCGTTCTTCACGGTGCCCTTGCTGCCCGAGGCGCCGGCGATGATGTAGACCTCCTTGTTGCTGAAGCGGGCGAGGTCGCCGAGATAGTTCTCGAACTGCGCCCATGGCCCCTGATTGTTGTCCGCGGCCTGCGGGATGATGTTGGAGAAGTAGAAGGTCGTCGCGTTGTCGAAGCTGCCCGACGTACGGTCGAACGACCGTGCGAGATGGCCGCGGTCGATGCCGTATCCGGCCACGGTGCCCGCACCAGTGTAGTCCGCGGTGGTGTAGCGCTGACCCTGCGGGAGCTCTGCGTCGTACGTGAAGCAATCGCAACGGTCCTCGGCGCCGAAGTGCGTCGCCTCGAGGTCGTAGCTCACCCAGTTGGGGATACCGCGTGCGGGGCTGAAGGAGCTGGTGTACTGGTCGCGGCGGATGATCACCTCGTTCGATGCGTCGCCGTCGGTCGGATCACCGAACTCGGTGTTGCCTGCATAGGAGGCCGTCCCGCTAGCGAGCGCGACGCGCGTCGCGAGCGCGTAGGTCGTCGTCGTGCCGTCCTGTGCGGTCGCGCGGACGATCGCGGTTCCGGCGCTGAGCGCGCGCAGGACGCCGCTGGCGTCGATGCTCGCGATGAGCGGCGTCTCCGTGCTCCACGTGAAGGTCGTGGTGATCACCGCACCCGTGCTCCCCGAGCGCAGCGTCGCGAAGAGCTGGTCCTCGAATCCGACCGGCAGCGCGGGATCGGAGTTGTCGCGGCCGGTGAACGAGATCGTGTTGGGCGGCGGCGGCGGGGTGACGCCGAAGCAGTAGCCGGGGTTGGCCGGCTGAAGGCTCCAGACGCCGAGCGCGTTGCGCTGGATCGAGACGCCGGCGGCTGGCGCGGGCTCTTCCGAGACCGTGAGCTGTGTGGACGTGATGCCGACCGCCGGACCGTTGGTCGCGGCGAACGTGCCTTCGTACGATAGGAACTCGATCAGGGCGCCCGACGCGTCGACGAGAGCGAAGCCGTCGGGAGCGCCGTTCTGCAGGCCGTTCGCCGCATAGGTGACTGCGAGCGTGCCGCGGCCATCGCACTGCGATGGGATGCTGCCGGAGAGCGTCGTCGTCGGCTCATACGTGACGCCGCCGTTGCCGTTGTAGAGGACGATGCGCCAGCCCGTCACGTCCGTGCCGCCGGGCCCCTCGATCTCGATCGCCTCGTTGGCGTCGGTGCCGAAGTTGTCATAGTGGATCTCGGAGAATCGCACCGGCGGAAGCGCGATCGTCGCCGCTTCGACAGTCACCGCGGCCGTGTCGGCCTTGCCGTTCGTCGACGTCGCGATCACCAATGCCTCGCCCACTGCGACGCCGGACACCAAGCCCGATGCGGAGACCGTCGCGATCGCGTTGGCGCTCGAGCCCCACGTGAGCACTGCGCCGGCGACCGGCGCGTTCGCCGCGTCGAGTGCCGAACCGGTGAGTTGTGTCGTCGCGCCCACCTTCACCGTCGCCGTCGCTGGCGTCACGGTCACTGCCGCCACGACAGCCGGCGGTGTGGGATTGGTCGTGCCGTCGTTGCATACGCCGAAGGTGTTGGCGGCCGGCGCATTCCACGTGCCGTTCTCATTGCGCTGCACGCTGAAGCCCACCGGCGTCGTGCTCACCTCGGCCACGCCGATGTCGTCGGAGACGATGCCCGCCGCCGGTCCATTCGCGGCGGTGAGCACCCCTTCGTACGAGATCAGCTCGACGACCGTGGTCCCGTTGACGAGGGCGATCCCGTCACTGCCACCGTTCTGAATGCCGTCGACGGCGTAGGTGAGCACCACGACGCCGCGCGCGCTGCAGGTGGCCGGGATGGTTCCGGTCAGCGCTCGTGCGGTTCCGTACGTGACAGCCGCGGCGGGGGCACTGCCGTTGTACAGGACCACTGACCAGCCCGACAGGTCCGTTCCGGCAGGTCCCGAGATCTCGATCGACTCGCCCGCGTCCGTGCCGGTGTTGTCGTAGTGGATCTCGCTCACCCGGATGCTGGTGCCGAGAAGCTCGCTCGTCGGGGCTCGGAACTGCTCAAGGCGCGCCGGGGCGGTAGGGCCGTCGCTCGAGCACGAGATCGCGGTGGCGGCAAGAAATGCGATGAGCGCGGTGCGGATCGTCGTCGGACGCATGGCGGAGTCTGGACTGGAGGGTGGCGCGGCGAGGGGGTCCCGGCGTTGGCCCGACCCGCAACTCGACTTCATAATGCAAATTGTACGCCGGTTCACCGCCGTGCCGATAGCGCCTCCCCGGACCCTGACCCCGGGGTTACCATCCAGCCAGTCCTCAACTTCTCGGAGTTTCCTCATGATCCAACGCACAGCGTCCGCCCAGTGGAACGGCGATCTCAAGGCCGGTCAGGGCTCACTCCGCCTCGGCAGCGGCGCCTTTGAAGGCAAGTATTCGTTCGGAACCCGTTTCGAGGCCTCTCCGGGCACCAATCCCGAGGAGCTGCTCGGCGCGGCCAATGCGGCCTGCTTCTCCATGGCGCTCTCTCTCGGACTGACGCAGGCGGGCCACACTCCGGTGCGCGTCGACACCACGGCCACCGTCCAGATGGAGCGCGTCGACGAGAAGATGACGATCGTCGGCATCGCGCTGGTGTGCGAAGCCGAGGTGCCGGGGATCTCCGACGAGGATTTTCAGATAGTCGCTGAGGCCACCAAGAGCGGATGCATCGTCTCGCGTGCACTTTCTGCCGTGCCAAAGACCCTGACCGCGACCCTGAAGTAGGGCGTCCCATCACCTGCCGTCTGCGGCGAAACCACGGTTCCGCAGTCGGCGTAGGCACTGTCGATGCCAATACAGAGCACCCCCGCCCAAGCGACCGCTCCGCAGCCGCCGGCTGCGCAGTCACCTGTGATCGCCGGGTCGGCCGGCCAGCCGGCACCGATCGCCGGGTCACCCGAGCAGGTCTATCGCGGCCTGCGCGAGAAGCGCTCGGTGCTCAGCGCGCAAAAGAACGACCTCGAGGACGAACGGGGGGACCTCGCGCGGCAGCTGCGGTCGGGTCCGGTCGGCGATGCGGACCGTTCAGGCCTTGAGCAGCGGCTCGCCCAGGTCGATCAGGCGATCGCCAAGGTCTCGATCGACATCGCCGAGACGGATGCACAGGTCGCTCAGGCCTCTTCCGTGCCGGGGGCGATCGTCGAGGAACCGCCACGCGACGGATGGGTGAATGGGCCGCCGCCGGAACTGATCGCCTTCGGCATGGGGCTCCTCGCGGTCTTGTTCTTCCCGATCATGATCGCCCGTGCGCGCCGTCTCTGGCGCAGCGCGAACGTCGTCTCGGCGGTCCCTCCTGAGCTCGTTGAGAAGCTGGCGACCATGGAACGCGGCATCGACACGATCGCGGTCGAGGTGGAGCGGATCGGAGAGGGCCAGCGGTTCGTGACGCAGCTACTCGCCGAACGTGCGGACGCCGCGCAGGTCGCGCTGCCGCGCAGCGAGCGCAAGTAGCGCCGTCGGCCTGTGCGATGTCTCTCCCGCCCGCGCGCCCAGCGCCGAGCGGCTCCGGCGCGTTGATTTCCGTTAGCAACGCTGATCCCCTCCACACAAAGGTCCAGATGCGTTCCTTCCGACCCCTGCTCGCGCTCGGCGCGGCGCTCGTCGTCGCGGCTGCGACACTCCCCGCACAAGAGAGCTTCATCGGCGTTCGCGTGGACGCCGACCGCAACAAGGTCCTGCTCGAAGTCCCCGCGGCGCGGCTCGACCGCGACTTCATGCACCAGAGCGTGCTCGCGACCGGCGGCGGCAACGGCAACCTCGGGCTCGACCGTGGCCAGACCGGCGGGAGCGCGGTCGTCCGGCTCGAGCGGCGCGGCAAGCGGGTGCTCATGACGCGCGACAACTGGACTGTCCGTGCGCTCGGCGCGAACGAGGCCACCGCGCGTGCCGCGAGCGAGGCGTTCCCGACGTCGGTGGTCGCGTCCTTCCCGATCGAGTCCGAAGCGAACGGTGTGCTCGTCGTGGACGCAACGAGCTTCTTCCTCACCGACACGTACGGCATCGCCGAGAGCATCCGGCGCGCGCAGGGCGGCAACGCGCGCGTGGACGCCAACCGCAGTTGGATCGAAGCTTCGCGCACCAAGGCCTTCCCGCTCAACACCGAGATCCATTCGGTGCTGACGTTCGCAGTGGACAATCCGGGCGCTGTGCTGCGCCGCACCTCACCCGACGCCGCCTCGCCGACCTTCGAGGTGCATCACTCGCTCGTCGAGCTACCGTCGTCGGAGGGTTTCCGTCCCCGTCGCGGCGACGCGCGTACCGGACTGGCCGGTGGCGGCTTCCAGGACTTCGCGCAGGGTTTCGAGGGCACATACCGCGACGGCTACATCAGCCGCTGGCGTCTCGTGCCCAAGGATCCCGCAGCCTACATGCGCGGCGTGCTCACCGAGCCCGTGAATCCGGTGATCTACTATCTCGATCCCGGTATCCCCGAGCCGTATCGCACGGCCTTCCTGCAGGGCGGCAACTGGTGGAACAAGGTCTTTGAAGGGGCGGGTTGGAAGAACGGATTCCAGGTGAAGGAACTCCCCGCTGGCGTCGATCCCATGGATGCGCGCTACGCGCTGATCTACTGGGTGCATCGCGCCGGTCCGGGCCCGTCGGTCGGTCCGTCCTTCTCCGACCCGCGCACCGGCGAGATCGTCCGCACGGTGGTGCGCATGGACTCGTGGAGATCGCTCGTCGACTACAACATCTACGCTGGTCTGCTCCCTGCCGCCGGGCCCAATGGCCTGAACGTGAGCGCCGAGGAGTTCGCGATGATGCGCCGCCGGCAGCATGTGGCGCACGAGATCGGTCATACGATCGGTTTCCCACACAACTACATCGCGCACGCCAACGATCGCTCGTCGGTCATGGACTATCCATTCCCGTTGATCACGGTCGATGCACGCGGCACGCTCGATCTCTCCAAGGCGTACAAGCCGTTCGCCGGCGCGTGGGACTCGCTCGCGGTGCGCTATGCGTACGCCTGGTATCCCGACTCGGCGAGCGAGGCCGCGGGGCTCAAGAAGGTCGTGGATGAAGGGCTTCGGCGCGGACTGCGCTACGCCGGCGACCAGCACGCCGATGCGACCGGTTCGATCCCCGAGGTGACGCGCTGGGTCGAGGGCAAGACGATGTTCGACGCGGTCGAGCGCACGAGTGCCGTGCGCCGTGTCGCGATCGACA
The DNA here is from genome assembly GCA_031418115.1 of Gemmatimonadota bacterium. Classification (GTDB taxonomy): domain Bacteria; phylum Gemmatimonadota; class Gemmatimonadetes; order Gemmatimonadales; family Gemmatimonadaceae; genus Pseudogemmatithrix. The sequence goes on along the minus strand of JANOWT010000092.1, from coordinate 901 downwards.
AGTTCAACGAGACCGCGATCAAGCCCGGCGAGCCGATGTACCTGCTCAACATGCGATTCGCGCATGTCTACCTGCATCACCGCTATTCGCTCGAAGGCCTCGTGAAGTACATCGGCGGGATGGACTTCCGCTACGCGTTCCGTGGCGACGGGCAGGTGCCGACGACGATCCTGCCGGCGGCGCAGCAGCGGAAAGCGCTCGCGATGGCGCTCGACGCGCTCGAGCCGAGTGCGCTCGCGGTCCCTGACCGGGTGCAGGCGATGATCCCGCCGGTCCCGCCGGGCGGCGATCCGCAGTTCGAATGGATCGGCTCGGCCGGGGGCACCGCGTTCGACGAGATCTCGCTCGCCGGTGGGCTCGCGACCGAGGTGATCGAGGGTCTCATGCACCGCGAGCGGTTGGCGCGCGTGGCGCTCTTCCGCGCACGTGACGCGGCGAACCCGTCGGTCGACGAAGTGCTGCAGGCGATCGTCGATCGCACCTGGGGAGCCGCTCCGTCCGATGATCCGCATGTGCAGTCGCTGCGGCGCACGGTGCAGCGCGTGGTGCTCAACACGCTCCTCGATCGCGCGGGTGACAAGGAGTCGCTGCCCGACGTACGGGCCGTCTCGGCGATGCACCTCGAGCAGATCGACCAGCGTCTCGCCGCTGCGACGGGCGGGTCGCCCGCTGACCGGGCGCTGCGCGCGTCGGCGCGGCGCGAGATCGCACGCGCACTCGACGGCGAGGACGATCCCACGACGCGGACACGCTTCAGCGTGCTTCCGTTGCCGTGGCCCTGAGCCCGTAGCGTATCCCCTTCACCGGATCCCGGAATGGAACGTCGTCGCTTCATCACTGATATCGCGCGCTATGCGGCGCTCTGCTCCGTCGTCCCCAACGACTGGCGCGTGGTCGCACG
>JANOWT010000091.1:0-10299 GCA_031418115.1 Gemmatimonadota bacterium | reverse complement strand
GGCGAGCGTCACGGCAAGCACCAGCGGGGCTGCGAGCAGCTCGAGCGCCACGAGGATCACGCCGACGAGTAGCGCCGCCCCGAAGCTCCCCGACGACGCGGGGGCCTCGGCCGTGGTGTCGAAGAGCTCTGGCACCAGCTCCGGCGTCGCCGGGTCGCCCGTGTAGGCGGGTACGTCACCGCGCGTGCTCTTCATGAGGTCCTCGGCGGGCGTCTCATTTGCCGTAGTCGTAGTAGTAACCGTAGCCCGAACGGTAGCGCGAACTGCGGCGGAACTCCACGTCATTGAGGATCGCGCCCGCGAGGTTCACCTGTACGTTGCGCAACTGCGCCACGGCGAACTTCAGTTCCTCGCGTTCCGTGCGATCCGCACGCGCGACCAGCAACAGCGCGTCGGCCTGCGCACCGATCAACGCGCCATCGGTGAAGAGGTTGAGCGGTGGCGTGTCGAGCAAGACGTAGTCGTACTGCTGGCGGAGCCGCTCGAAGAGCGGCTGCAGGCGCTGCGCCACGAGGAGGTCGGCCGGGTTCACACTCGGCGCGCTGCCCAGCGGGAGTACGTCGATCGTACCGCCGCTCTCCATCGCCACGCGCCGGATGCACTCGCCCGGCGAGGCCTGCCCGTACATGAGATCGAAGAAGCCCGGCGCCGGCGGGATGCCGAAGACGTCGTGCACCGTGCCGCGGCGTGTCTCGGCGTCGATCAGGATCACCCGCTGTCCCTGGTGCGCGAGCGTGACCGCGAGGTTCACCGCCGTCGTCGTCTTGCCATCGCCGGGCAGGGCGCTCGTCACGACGATCACACGCGGCGCCTTGGGCGGCGTGAGGTAGTTCAAGTTGGTGCGCAGCGAACGGTAGGCTTCGGCCGCCGGCGTCTGTGAATCGCGACCAGTCGCGGGCCCTCCTTCCTTGGGCGCGTCGCCCTTGCCCGTGACCGCCACCGGCGGCCCGAGGCGGTACGCGCCGGTACGCGCCTGCTGCTGCAAGTTCGGGATGATGCCCACTACCGCGACTCCCGTCACGGCAGCGAGATCCGCCTCGCTGCGGATCGTCGTGTCGAGCCACTCGCGCAGGAACGCGATGCCGACGCCGACGAACAGACCCGCCAACACCGCGATCGCGAAGATGATCGTCTTGGATTGCGAGATCGACATCGGCGCACCGGCGGCCTCGTCGAGCACCTGCGCCGTGGAGTCCTGCACCGCGGCGGCGATCTCGGCCTCGGTGAGTCGCGACTGGACCATCATCGACAGGTCCTCGAGCACACGGCGCGACCGCTCCAGACGCTCGAACGTCAACTGTTGCTCGGGGATCTTCTTGCGCGCCTCCTCGAGGTTCGCCACGCGGATCTCGAGCACGGAGATCTGCGCGTTGACGCTGCTCAGGAAGCGCCGCGAGCGATTCTCGATCACATCCTGGACGGCGTCGATCCGCTTGTCGAGTGCCCGGACATCGGGGTCGGTCGGCATGCGGCGGTTGAGGAGCTGCGTGCGCTGATCGACGAGCAGCGCGAGTTGTTCGCGCTCCGACTCGGCGATCCGCGCGTCACCGAACGCCGCGGTCGACAGGATCCGCTCGAGCATCTCGCGACGCAACGTGAGCGAGTCGGTCGACCGCGGGCCTGACATCGCGAGCGAGATCTGCTCGCGGATCCCGCGTAGCGCGGCCGTGTTGCTCTTGAGCTCGTTGATCTCGGAGAAGAAGTACTGCGCCTGATCCTCGGGCGTCGTGATGCCCTGCGTGAGCAGGTACCCGCGCACCGCATCCTCGGCGGCGAAGAGCTGACCGTTGAGCGACCCGAGCTGCTGCCCCAGGTAGTTCACCGTGGCGCGCGCCGAGACGCGCTCGAGATCCATCTTGCGCTGCACGAAGCGGTGCGCAACGACGTTCGGGATGTCGCGTGTGAGTTCGGGATCGGTGCCGCGAAAGCTGATTCGCAGCACGTTCGCATCGCGGTTGGTCTGCAGCACCTCGAGCGACGCACGCAACGCGTTCGCGACCGCGAGCCGCGGGACGAGCACGAAGCTCAATCGCTCCTCGAGTCGCGCCGCTGGCGAGAGCATGAGGCTCAGGCCCGGCAGCTCGATCGGCAGCGTGTCGCTGAACGTGCCGAGCAGCGAATCGGCCGGGGATGAGCGCACCTGATACCCGCCGGGAACGCGCGTGAAACGGAACTCGGCATCGGGTGCACTGGCCGACACCGTCGCCCAGCGCACCATCGCACTGCGCGCGGTCCGTTGCGGCAGGAGCACCGCGAGCCGCAGTCCGAGCGAGTCGACCACCTCGTAGGCGAGATTGCGGCTCGTGATGATCTCGGTCGAGGTCGCGAGCAGCTGCTGGTAGTCGGGACCGAAGTACATCTGCGAGGCCGCACTCGGCTTCGGTTCGTCGATACGGACCGTCACCTCGGACTGGTAGAGGGGCTCGACCCGTCGAGCCGCCACCACGCCCGCCGCGACCGCGAGACCCACGCACACGACGATGATCCACGCGCTGCGGGCGATCGTCGCCCAGCCGCGTCGCAGGTCCAGCGGCGTATTCGGCTCGACGGGCACCACCATCGGAAGGTTCGTCACGACCACGTCCTCACTTGTTCAGAAGGAGCGTGATCGAGATCACCGAGGCGACGATCGTCGACACCGCCGCGACCGTGTTGATCTGACGCTGATTGCGGATCCACCAGGACTGGTCCTGCACGAAGATCGCGTCGCCACTGCGCAAGTTGAACGCGCCGAGCGATTGCTCCACCGTGAGATTCAATCGCGTGCCGTCAAAGCGTAGCAGTTGCACGCGGGGCAGTCCCTCGGCACCGATCGTGCCGCCGGCGCGCGCGATCAACTGGATCGCGGTCGCGGTCGGGTCCACCGGGTAGACGCCCGGTGCACGCACCGACCCGAAGACCGGCAGCGGCCGCACGAGCATCACATCCACCGGCGTGTTCACGATCCGGTCGCGAAAGCGGTTGATCAGGAGCGCGTTCAGTGAGTCGGCAGTCAGCCCGCCGACCTTGATCCGTCCGAGCGCCGGGAAGATCGCCGTCCCGTCGTTCTGCACGAACAGGTCACCCGAGAGCTCGGGTTCGCGCCAGACACTCACCTTGATCTGATCCCCGGGCTGGGTCGTCCAGGGTTCCATCATGCTGACGGGGATCGGAGAGACGACCGGTTGAGAGCGGCTGCAGGCCGCCAAGAGCACGAGTGCCACGAGGGCGCCGCGCCTGAAGTGTGTCGTCATGGACAGTGTCGGATTGGGACCGCGCAGCGGATTCGGCATCGGCTAATTACGACTCAGTGGCGAGATTCGAAACACCCAGCGCATTCAGTACGCGCCCCGCATGCTCAGCACCGCCGGCACGGTCCGCGCCAGGATCGCCAGATCGCGCCAGACGCTCCAGCCGCGGATGTACGCGGCCTCCAGTCTCACCACCGCTTCAAAGTCCGTGATGGCGTTGCGCCCGCCGACCTGCCACGGACCGGTGATCCCCGGCAGCACTTCGAATCGCACGAAGTGGTGCGGTCGGTACCGTGCCACTTCACTCGGCAGCGCCGGACGCGGTCCGACCAAGGACATCTCGCCGCGTAGGACGTTGATCAGTTGGGGGACCTCGTCGAGGCTCGATCTCCGCAGAAAGACGCCGAGGGCGGTCAGCCGAGGGTCGCGCGCGAGTTTGAACAGCGGATCGGCCGCGTACTGATTCCCAGCCGCGAGTGCGTCCTGGCGTGCCTCGGCGTCCGCGACCATCGTCCGGAACTTGAGCAACGTGAACACTTCGCCGCCAAGACCGACGCGCACCTGCCGGAAGAGCACGGGGCCGCGCGAGGTGAGTCGCACGGCGATCGCGACGAGCGCGAACACGGGGGCACCGATCGCCAGTCCGAGCAGCGCGCCCGTGACGTCCACGACGCGCTTGAGCACGAGTTGCACACCGACCAGCGCGGGGCGGCTGAGAAGCGCCAGCGGCTCGGCGCGGCGCAGCAGGAAACTCGCCTCGTGCATCCGCTGGAACGCGCGCCGCCGCGTCGCGAATACACGACATCCGGCGCTCGAGGCGGCGATCATGAGGCTCTGCAACGCGGCATCGCCCAAGGGACCGACGAGCACGATGGCGTCGGCGTGCGCCCTGGTGAGCGCCTCGTAGAGCTCGCCCGGCCCCTCCTGCGTGTCACTCGGCCATGACTCACTGATCTCGAAGAATGCCGGCGAGACGGCATCACCGCCGTCGGCCACGCGTCGGCGCCAGTCCTCACGCACACCCGCGACCACGTCCGCAGGACCGACGACGAGCGTGCGCGCTGGCTCAAGACCGCGCGGGTCGAGCGAGCGTAGCGCCTGCGTGACGATCCGCCGCTGAGCCACGAGCGCCGAGCTCAGCACGGCGATGACGACCGACAGGGCCACGCCGCGCTCGAGGAAATGGGACGTCCAGATCTCGGTCCAACGCGGCAGCGCCAGGCCAAGCAGGAGAGCCGCGACTATCCGGCCGCTGTGGAACTCGCGCTCCGTGTACGAGTAGCTGCGCGTCGCAACGAGGCAGAACACGAGCGCCGTGAGTCGACGGAGCAGCGGCAGTGGTTCTGCCGGCAGCAGGAAGCGGAGGAAGTCGGCACCGTCGGACCCGAGCCAAGGTCCCACGCGGGCCAACGGAAGGAGCGCGAGAACGGTGAAAGCCGCCGCGAGCAGGATGAAGTCGGACGCGATGATCAGACCACCATAGACCACCTCGCGCCAGAACCGACGACGCTGCAGGCGCACCGCGCGCTGGCGGGCACCGAGCTTCGCGATATGGGTGGCGGACTCCACGATCCCGTCGAGACTCATCCGTGGCCGATTGGAAGTGCGGGCTGGCGAATCACTGACTCAATATCGCGCACTGTTTACCTTTGTGCATATATGGTCGTCTTTTTGTTCGATCAGACCCGACCCGTGAGGTCCGGGTTCTCGTTCCGATCCGACCCCAACCGCGACCACTACAAGTGCACGATCCGATCAAGGTGCAGGAGCCGGGCCGCGGCACGACCAGTCTGCCGGTGAACGCCGTTCTGCCGGCTGCCGCGTCACCTGCGGCGGTCGAACGACTGCGCATGATCCTCACCGACGCTGTTGCGCGGCACGCGACCGACATCCACATCCGCGCCGGCGACGTCGTATACGCCCGCGTGGGCGGCGAGCTCGTCCCGCTCGAGACTGGCGTGCTGACCGCGCTGAACACGTACGAGATGACGATGCACATTCTCGCGACCTCGGCGCGCGCGCCCGACATCGACGAGGTGCACGATTACTCGGGTCCCTGGAGTGCGCCCGGCATCGGGCGATTCCGACTGAGCCTGCTCAAGCAACGCTCGAGCTTCATGATCGTGCTGCGCGTCATTCCCGACGCCCTCCCCACATTCGAGTCGCTCGACCTACCGGCGGTCCTCGCGCCGATCGCGCTCTCGGACTTCGGCATCGTGCTCATCGCCGGCACGCCCGGCGCCGGCCGTTCCAGCACCATCGCCGCGTTCGTGAATCACCTCAACACCAAGAGCGACCGCCGGCGTCACGTGGTGTCGATCGAGCAGTCGCTGCGATTCCTCCACAAGAACCACGCCTGCGCCGTCACCCAGCGCGAGATCGGCATCGACACCGATTCGTACCTCGCTGGCGTGCGCGCGGCGATGGAGCAGGACGCCGACGTCATCGTGATCGGCGACCTCAGCAGCCCCGAGCTGGTCGAGCTGGCCGTGCGCTCCGCCGAGCAGGGTCGACTCGTGATCGCGAAGGTCCGCGCCAACGACGCGACCTCGGCGATCCGCAATCTCCTCGCCAACTTCTCGCCTGACCGTCAGGATTCGGCGCGTCTGCAGCTGAGTGAGCTGCTGCGCGGGGTCGTCGCGCAACGGCTCGTGCCGCGTGCTGACAGTCGCGGCCGCATCGTCGTCGCCGAGGTGATGCTCATGACGCCGATGGTGCGCGACGTCCTCACCGACGCCGGGCGCCTCTCCGAACTGCGCAACACGCTCTCCGAAGGACGCGCACAGTACGGCACGCAGACCTTCGACCAGCAGCTCGCCGACCGCGTGATCGCCGGGCAGGTCTCGTTCGACGTCGCGGTCACGCTCGCGACCAACTCGCTCGACTTCGAACTCCAGCTCCGCGGCCTGCGGCGCTGACGCGCACCGGCGGCGCGGCGCGCGGCGCGCGCAACACACCGACTCAGTCCGAGCCGGCGATCCGCACGAGGAGGCGCGCCCACCAGGAGCGCGCCTCTCTCGCTCTCAGGGGTTCGACCGGCAGCGGCGCTTCGCCGGAGAGGATGCGTTGCGGGTTCTCGACCGTGAGCCTGGTCGCCTGCGCCTCCGCACCGCGCGAACGCAACAGCGACACCGCACGCCCCGTCGCCGGCTCGCCACGCGCATGGTGGTCACTCGCGAGGTAGTCCACCCACCCGAGTGAGAGCAGCGCGGTCGCGACCGCCCGCGCGCGATCGCCGTGTTGCCCCAACAGCGACCCCGCATTCACCTGGAGAAGCGCTCCGGCCGCGCGACAACGCGAGAGCACCGTGAGGCGCGCGTCGTGGTTCCTGTAGCGTTCCGGATGCGCGATGATCGGCCGCCATCCCTTCTCGCGGATGTTGTGCAACGCCCACTCGGCGTTGGGTGGCAGCTGCATCGCCGGGAACTCCACCAACACGAACGGTCCACCGGCGAGCCGTACGCGAGGATCGGTGAGGTCGGGATCGGGATCGTCGAGCATCATCTCCACGCCGCGCGCGAGTGCGGGCAACGGTGGTCGGCCCGTTGCCGCCTGATACGCATCGCGCGCCGCCGTGAGCGTCCCCCACGCGGTGTCGAATTGCGCCATGCGTGCCGCGAAGGCCCCGGGCGACTTGGTGAGTGATGAGTCGAAGTGCGGCGTCGTCAGGCAGGTCGCTGCCCCCTGCGCCGCGAATGCGCGCAGGGCCTCGAGCGACTGCTGCACGTCGGGCGCACCGTCATCCACCGCCGGCATCAGATGACTATGGAAGTCGACGAAGCCGGTCATGATGCCGGCCTCACCACCGCGCGCGTAGTCCTTGGAACTCATGCGGTCGACTGGCTCCGGTACCACGCCACCGTCGCCGCGAGACCGTCGGCGAACGCCGTGCTCGCGCGGAAGCCGAAGGTCCGTTCGGCGCGCGACGTGTCGAGCCCGCGGCGCGGCTGCCCGTTGGGCTTCGTCGCGTCCCAGGTGATGCGGCCGGTGAAACCCGTCGCCTGCGCGACGATCGGTGCCAGGTCGCGGATCGCGATCTCGCTCCCGCTGCCGAGGTTCACCGGCTCCGCACCGTCGTACCGCTCGGTCGCGAGCACGATCGCGTCGGCGGCGTCATCCACATAGAGGAACTCGCGCGTCGGCGAGCCGTCACCCCAGAGCACGACGTCGTCGCGGCCGGCAACGCGGGCCTCCTCCATCTTGCGGATCATCGCAGGGATCACGTGCGACGTCTCGGGGTCGAAGTTGTCGCCGGGACCGTAGAGGTTCACCGGCAACAGATGGATCGCATCCATGCCGTACTCCTGCCGGTACGCCTGCGACTGCACGAGGAGCATCTTCTTCGCCAACCCGTAGGGCGCGTTCGTCTCCTCCGGATATCCGTTCCACAGGTCGTCCTCGCGGAACGGCACCGGCGTGAACTTCGGATACGCGCAGATCGTCCCGATGCCGACGAACTTCCGCACGCCGAACCGTCGCGCCTGCTCGAGCGTCTCGACGCCCATCACGAGATTCTCGTAGAAGAACCGACCCGGATGCGCACGGTTGGCGCCGATCCCGCCGACGATCGCCGCGAGATGCACCACTACCTCAGGGCGGTGCTCCTCGAACAGTCGGACGACCTGTGACTTCTCGCGCAGGTCGTACTGCGCCGACCGAGGCGAGAAGACGCTCTCGCACCCACGCTGCTCGAGCGCAGCGACCACGCGACGGCCGAGGAATCCCGAGCCTCCCGTCACCACCACGCGTGCGCCCTTGAGGTCCATGGCCGGAATCTACGGACCGCGCCGCACGGCGACCACGGCGCGCCTCATGACTAGAGCAGCCCCAACTCGAACCGCAACGCCGACGCGAGCGTGGGGTGCGCGAACTCGAACCCCGATCGTTGGAGTGCCGCCGGATACGCGCGCTGGCTCGCGAGGATCGTCCCCTCGGCCATCTCGCCGAAGATCGCGCGCAAGGCGAACGCCGGCACCGCCGCGAGCGTGGGTCGATGCACGATCCGTCCCAGCGCCTCGGTGAAGGTGCTGTTGGTCGCTGGCTCGGGGGCCGTGAGGTTCACCGCGCCCGAGAGTCCTGGCGTCTGCAGCGCGTGGTACACCGCGCCCACCCAGTCCTCGCGCGAGATCCAACTCATCCACTGCTTGCCGCTCCCGAGCCGGCCGCCTGCGCCGAACAGCATCGGCGTGAGCATCTTGCCGAGTGCGCCCCCGGCCGGATTGAGCACGATCCCCGTGCGCAGGTGGACCACGCGGATCCCCGCCTCGGTGGCCGCGGCGGTCGAGGCCTCCCACTGCCGTCCGACGTCGGCGAGGAAGTCGTCGCCGAGCGCACTCTGCTCGTCGAGTTTCTCATCACCGCGACTGCCATAGATGCCCACCGCCGAGGCGCAGACGAGGACCTCGGGCTTCACCGCAGCGCGCGCACAGGCCTCGGCGATCAGTCGCGTACCCTGCAGTCGGCTCTCGAGGATCTCGCGCTTCGCCGTGGCGGTCCAGCGTTCCGCGACTGAACTGCCGGCGAGATGGATCACCGCATCCATGCCGTCGAGCGCACCGGCGTCGAGTCGGCCGGCGGTGGGATCCCAGCGCGCATCACTCCCCGCACCACGGCCGATCGTGCGCACCGTGTGACCACCGGTGGTGAGGAAGGGCACGAGCGCGCCCCCGAGGAAACCGCTCGCGCCTGTGATCGCGACGCGGCGCGCTCCGCGCGCCGCGTAGGCGAGGTGCCGATCCAGGTCGAGCCGCGCGAGCGCATGCCGCCAGCGCAGCAGGCGTTCGAGCTTCTCGCGCGTGAACGCATCGGCGACGAGTGCGCCGAACGGCGGCAATGGCAGCCGATACGTGATCGCGTCGTCGAGTATGCTCGTGCCATCGGCGACGGGCTCCGTGCGATGCACATGCTCCCAGGCGGCGAACGGCCCTGCGCGCTGCACGTCGCGGAACTCGCGCCCCGCCACATACCCGGTGTGCTCGAGCCGCCAGGTCGTGTGCGCCGGCCCCACCGGCACCGAGAGCACGACCTTCGCGCCGTCACGGATGCCACCCGACCGTTCGATCACGCGCGCCGGCATGAATCCGGGCGTCAGTCGCTCGAACGCGCCGGGCCGTTCATGCCACGCGAAGAGCGCCTCGGCACTCACGGGCATCGGCGTGCGCAGCGAGACGACGGTCGCGCCGCGGTCGTGCGTCACTGCGGCGGATTGTCCACCCTTCTCCAGAGATACCACGATGCCACCGTTCGATGAGGGGCCCAGCGCGCGCCGATCTTCGCCACGCGTTCAGGGGTCGGGAGTGCGCGCAGACGGTACAGCACCTTGATCGCCTTTTGCACTCCCAGGTCGAGCACCGGCAGCACGTCGGGGCGCCCGAGCCGGAACATCAGGACCATCTGCGCCGTCCACTCGCCGATCCCGCGCACCGACGTGAGTGTCGCGATCACTTCGGCGTCGCTCATGTCGTGGATCCGCTCCACGGCGAGCGACCCCTCGTGCGTGCGCCGCGCGAGATCCTTGAGGTATTCCACCTTGCGACCCGAGAGACCGGCGGCGCGCAGTGTCTCGTCCGGCGTCTTCGCCAGCTGAGCCGGCGTCGGATTGCCGCCGCCGTAGAGCGCGAGTACGCGCCCGTAGATCGTGCCCGCGGCCGCACCCGATAACTGCTGGTAGACGATGGAACGCGCGATATGGTCGAAATGGGTCCCGTCGTTCTGGCGCGTCCAGCCGCAGCTCCCTGATTCGTCGATCCATGCGCCAAGCACCGGATCAGCGGCGCGCAGATGCGCGAGCGCCTTGCCGTGTCGCGGCGCCATCAGCGGTCGATTCCCATCAGCGGCTGATGCCCATCACCGACCACACCAGCTTCGCGATCTCGTCGCCCTTGAACGGCTTCTGCACGAACGGCGGCGTCTGGCCAGCGACGGTGAGGCGATCCGCGGTGTGCATGAAGCCGCTCATCAGGATGATCTTCGGCGGCTACTTCTGCGTCAGAACGCGTTCGGCGATGGCTACGCCTCCCATCACCGGCATCACGATGTCGGTGAGCAGCACGCGCACCGGTTCTCCGGC
>JANOWT010000090.1:0-1752 GCA_031418115.1 Gemmatimonadota bacterium | reverse complement strand
GTTTCAGTAGCGGGGCGTGTGGACATCCTTTAAAGATACACTCGCCTGGCCCCTCGAAGCCGATGAAGCAGATGGGGCGGACGCCTGTTGGCGTCCGCCCCAAGTCATGCTTCCCGGACACCCAGACCGGTCAGGCCGCGCGGTGCGCCGCGAGCCGCTGCATCTGCCGATACTCGCGAAACCCGATCATCCGCTTGTTCGCCTCGTCCCACAGCGTGAGCCGAAGCGTCCGCCACGCGGTGCGGAGCGTGAGCTCCGGCGCCTCGGCGAAGATCGGATTCTCCTCATGCGCGCGCTTGAGCCGATAGTTCGGGATCCGCGGGCCCAAGTGGTGCACATGATGCAGGCCGATATGTCCGGTGAACCAGTTGAGTACCGCCGGCAAGCGGAGATGCGAGCTGCCGGTGATGGCGGCCGTGGCGTAGTCCCACTGCTGACCACGCTCCCAGTAGGCCTCTTCGAACTGATGCTGCACATAGAAGAGCCAGATGCCGCCCGCCGCCGCGAGATAGTAGGCGGGGAGATAGAGCAGGAAGACGGGCTTCCAGCCCACGGTGATCACGACGATCGCCGCCACACCGACGAGCGCCGCATTCGTCATCCAGATGTTCCACTGCTGCTTGCCACCGGTCGCGGGGCCGTTGAGCCGGAACCGCTGGAGGATCATCATGTGGAGCGGACCGATCCCGAAGAGCACGAACGGATGACGATACACGCGGTACTTGAGCCGGTCCCAGCGCGACAATGCGTCGTATTCGGTGATCGTGAGCGTCGAGATGTCGCCCACGCCACGATGGTCCAGATCGCCGGCGGATGCGTGGTGCATCGCATGCTCGCGCCGCCACTGCGCGAACGGCGTGAAGGTGAGCACACCGGTGATGAAGCCGACCGTGTCGTTCACCTTGGGCCAGGGCAGGAAGCTGCCGTGCGAGCAGTCGTGCATGATGATGAAGGTGCGGATCAGGAGCCCGCCGAGCGGGATGATCAGCAGGGCGGCGGCCCACGGCGCGCGCCCCATCAACCAGTAGCCGAGGATCAGTCCGCCCATGAGGAGTCCGAGCGTGACGGCCACCTGCCGCAACGAGCGGAATGCGTCTGCGCCGGTGTAGCGCGCGACGATCTTGCGCCATTCGCTGGCTTCGAACCGGCGGACCGGTCCGCTGGTCTCGTTGGGATTGGCCATCGGGGTGCTCTCCTCGGGGTTATCCACAATCTACCCCGATCGGGGACCCTTCGCTCGGATCCGGCTCAGTTCGTCGCCGTCAGCGTGATGACGAAGATGAGGATCGAGTTCGCGGGGATGCTGCCTGAAGCGCGACTGCCGTAGCCGAGCGAAGGCGGGATGATGAGCTGCCGCTGGCCACCCACGCGCATGCCGCGCACCCCTTCGTCGTATCCGTCGATCACCGCACCGGTGCCAGTGGTGAACGCGGGCAGATCTCCTGAGTCGAACTCGGTGCCGTTGCGCAGGTACCCCGCGTACGTCGTGGTCACCGACGCGCCCGAGGCTGCGGGCACGAGTGCGCCACCGCCGACCGTGATGTCGCGGTAGTAGAGCCCCGAGGCGGTCCTGGTGGAGGCGGCGAGATCGACGTTGAGCGACGGCGCGAAGTTGGTCGTGTCGATGTTCGGCACGAACGGCGCGCTGTCGGAGCAGGAGGCGACGGCAACGAGAAGGAGCGGCAAGAGTGCGAGGAGGCGGCGCATTGGACGGATCGGAGGGCTGAGGTGGTCGAGGGAGAATGATACCCG
>JANOWT010000089.1:0-4421 GCA_031418115.1 Gemmatimonadota bacterium | reverse complement strand
GTCTCGAGCCGCCGCACGCGCATGTGGTGCGCCGCGTCCTCGCCCAGCGTGACATTGCCAGGCCCCGAGAACGGATCGTCGGTGACGAAAGTAGGCAAGCTCATCGCGACACCCGGACCGACCACCAGAGGTCTTCTTCGTCCTCGGCCTCAACGCGCCACCCCTCGCTCCCGAGCACGTCGAGCATCCGCGGGCGTTCCTCGACGAGGATCCCGCTGAGGATCACGACGCCGCGTGGCGCCAGCGACTCCGCGATCAACGGCAACAGCTCGACCAGCACCGACGAGATGATGTTCGCGAGGATGATCCGCACCGGCGCGACGATGGGCAGCAGAGCGAACGCGTCACCCTCGAGCACCGCGACGCGATCGGCGACGCCATTGGCCTCGACGTTCTCCTCCGCATTCCCGATCGAGTCATGATCCATCTCGATCGCGAACGCACGCCCCGCACCGAGCTTCACCGCGGCGATCGCAAGGATCGCGCTTCCAGAGCCCAGGTCGGCGACCGAGTCGCCGGCACGCACGACCGCCTGCATGAGGCGCACCACGCCACGAGTTGTAGGATGCTCGCCGGTCCCGAAGGCCATCGCCGGTTCGATCACCACCGTCGTCGCCGGATCCATGCCCGCGGCGAGCCAGGGTGGCGTGACGGTGAGCTTGCCCAGCCGGTGCGACGTGATGCGGTCACGCCAGCGTTCAGACCAGTCGACGTCCTCCAGCGTGCCAGTTTCGGCACCCATCTCTGCGTCGGCAACACGGACGGCGGCAATGAACACCGCCGGATCCTGCTCCGCGGGCAGATGCGTGATCAGGCGATCGCCGTCCTCATGCACACCCTCAGCGCCAGCGACGAACATCGCCGCTGCGATCGCGTCGAAGCGGTCGCGGTGCGACGGAGTGAGTTGAACGCGATGCCACACGTGATCGTCTCCCGTTAACCTGAGATCGCTTCCTTCATCTTGGCCCAGAACCCCTTCTCGCGCTGCTCTGGAGGCTTGGCCTGGATCTCCTGCAACTGCTCGATCAGGCGTTCCTCCTCGCGTCCCAGCTCCTGGGGAGTCCACACCTGCACGCGCACATGCAGATCACCGACGCCGCTCGCGTTCACGCGCGGGAGTCCCTTGCCGCGCATGGTGAACACATGGCCGCTCTGCGTTCCCGAGGGGATCTTGAGCGGGAGCGGACCCGTCACGCCAGGCACCTCGATGTCCGCGCCGAGGACCAACTGCGGATACGTGACCAGCGACTCACAGTAGAGATCCTCGCCGTCGCGCTCGAACCGCTCGTCCTCCACCACGTCGAACACCACGATCACGTCGCCGCGAGGACCACCGCGGACGCCGGCGTTACCGACGCCGCGCAGGTGCATGTACTGACCCGACGACACACCGGCCGGCACCTTGATGTCGATCGCGTGGTCGCCTCGCTGGCGACCCTCGCCGCGGCACGACTTGCACGGACTCGTGATCTGCACGCCCTCGCCCCGACAGGTCGGGCACGCGGCCACGCTCACGAACTGACCGAAGAAGCTCTGTTGCGCGCGCCGCACCTCGCCCTGCCCGGCGCAGGTCGCGCAACGCTGCGTCTTCGTGCCCGGCTCGGCGCCCTCGCCTTTGCAGCGCTCGCAGGGGTCGAGCAGCTTCATCTTCACCTGCTTCGCGACGCCGGTGGCGACTTCGAGCATCGAGAGGTCGAGGTCGACCTTCACATCGGCGCCAGAGCGAGGGCCAGCCTGCTGACGGCCGCCGCCAGCGCCGCCGAACAGGTCGCCAAGACCGAAGTCGCGCATGAAGATGTTGAGCGCTTCGGAGAGGTCCACATGGTGAAAGCCCCCCGCCCCACCCGGGCCGCCGCCCCGCAGTCCGGCCTCGCCATAACGATCGAACGCCGCCCGCTTCTGCGGGTCACGCAAGACGTCGTACGCCTCGGTGATCTCCTTGAACTTCTCCTCGGCGTCCTTCGAGCCCCCGTTGCGATCGGGGTGCGACTGCATCGCGAGCTTGCGATATGCCTGCTTGATCTCGTCGTCCGAAGCAGTCTTCGCGACGCCGAGCGTGGTGTAGAAATCGGCCATGATGGACGCCAGGGTGACTGACCCCTGCCGTGCTGGCGGGGCCGCGATGGAAGTTAATCGCTGACAGGCGGCCGGGGTGCCCGCTTGAGGAAGCGCTCCAACTCCCCGCGCGCCTCCAGCAGGCTTCGCACCTCGTGTGAAACCTCGTCGGCGAGATCGAAGTGCGTCGTCAGTCCATCGACCGTGGCGGCGCCGGCGTGCAGTCTCAAGAGATTCAGCCGCGTCGTCTCGAGCGTCGCGATGACTTGGCGATGCCGGTCGGCCAGCTCGTCGCGGATCGATCGCACCTCGGAGTACCCATCGCCCGACGCCGCCTCGCCCGCCTCGGCGAGTGCCTCGTGCAACCGGTCGAGCTTGGTGCGGAGCGACGTCGCGTCCTTCTGCAGGTTGCCGACGATCGCCGGCACATCGCCGAGTGAACGCTGAGTGGTCTTGGGGAGCGAGGCGAACAGCTCACCGGCCGCCATCCCGATCGCGAGTTCGGTCGCGCGGTGGGTGGACGACGAGCCCGCCTGGGGACGCCCGCCGAACTTCGCCGCGACCCTGAATGCCGCCCGGCCGATCGGCCCGAGCCAGAACCGCGACGACGACTCCGGCGCGACGTGCGGACGGCGATTGCGCAGGAGGGTGCGCCCGAGCGCCGAGCCCGCGAAGACGCACGCGGTGAACAGCGCGACGGAGCTGAATATCGTGTCGGTCGCCACGAACGCATTCGCGCCGAAGCCGAGCGCGATCGTGGCCGCGCCCGACGCGAGAGCCGTCAGCCCGAGCTTGCGCTCGAGACTGGGCCGCTCGACGCCGCCCGCGGCCGCGTACTCCTCGCGTAACTGCTCGATCTCGGCCTGGAAGGCCGGGCCGACGTCCGACAGCGTGAAGCCGCGGCGCATCAGTCGCCGTGCGACGAATACGGTGTAGCCGAACGGAAGTCCGACGCCGAGCACGGCGAGGCCAGCCACTCCAGCGGGAACTCCCACGAGGAAGGTGAGCGGTCCGAGCATTGCGAGCGACATGTATCCGTAAAGCAGCGCGGTGCCGGGGCTCGCCCGGCCTTCGCGCTTCACGAAGGCGCGCAGCGCTGCGGGCACCTCGCGACGTTGCTCGACCGCGAGCGTCAACTGCTCCGCGAGATGCTGCGCGCTCGCCGGCCGGTGCGACGGCTCCTTCGCGAGACACTTCTCGATCAGGTGCGCGAGCTTGCGCGGCACCGTCGCGCCAACCGTCGAGAGTGCCGGTACCGCGGTGGCCACCTGCTTGGCGAGTACATCCACCGCGCGCGCGCCGCTGAACGGTGGCCGACCAGCACAGAGGAAGTACGCCGTCGCCCCGAGCCCGTACAGATCGCTCCGCGCATCGAGCTCTCCACCCAACGCCTGCTCAGGACTCATGTACTCCGGGGTGCCCGCGACGTTTGGACCCTCATCGGATCCGAGCGCGGCGGCGATCCCGAAGTCGGTCACGAGCGCGCGCCCGCTCCCGCGCTCGAGCATGATATTGTCGGGCTTCACATCGCGATGCACCACGCCTTGCGCGTGCGCATGACCGAGCGCCCACGCCACCTCTCGCAACACACGCGTGGCCTCCGACGCCGCCATCGGGCCGCGCGCGCGCACGCGCTCACCGAGCGTCTCGCCGTCCACGTAAGCCATCACGTAGAACACGAACCCGTCGGTCTCGTCGACCGCGAAGATCGGGATGATGTTCGGGTGCGAGAGCTTCGCCGCGAGCCGTGCCTCTCGGATGAATCGCTCGCGGAGCGCTACGTCGAGCGCACGTTCGGGCGGGAGGAGCTTGATCGCCACCGGACGGTCGAGCTGAACGTCGCGGGCGAGGTAGACCACGCCCATGCCGCCGCGTCCGAGCTCACGGTCGATCGAATAGCGACCCGCGACCGCGAGCTGGAACTCGAGGAAGAGCGGATCCACGCGGTCCGGAAGTCTCGTCATGTCCCCAGTCTCGCTGACTAGGTCAACAGGTCCGACACCAGCGAGGACGTATGCGACACGAGCGAGATGACCTTCTCGTACGGCATCCGCGTCGGACCGATCACGCCGATCACGCCCGTCAGTCCCCCTGCGCGATACTCCGCGGTCACGAGCGTGAGTCCTCCGAGCAGCAACGAACCGTGCTCATCGCCGATCGTGATCGAGACGCCGGTCGCACCGGCTCCCGGGGCCGAGGCGCGATCACGCAGCAGCGTGGCGAGTTCGGACCGCGTCTCGGTGAGCGTGATCAGGCGCTTCATCGACTCCCCACTCGCGAACTCCGGCTGCTCGACGAGGATCGACGCCTGGCCGAGCACGACGGCGTCGGCCTCGAGCGGCGAGGCCACATCGAAGAGCGAGTCA
>JANOWT010000088.1:0-5129 GCA_031418115.1 Gemmatimonadota bacterium | reverse complement strand
CGTGCTTTCCGCGTTCCTGCTTCCGATCCTCGCGGATGTCGCGGCCGGCCGAGCGCGCGACGGCACGTGGGCATCCGGCGGACCGTGGGCCTGAGGTCCGCACCCTTCGCAGCGTCGAGTGCCCATTGCTCGACCCATTGGTTCACTGACAGGAGAGGGCCGAAGCAGCCGTGACGGCTGGCACTTGAGCGCGCCGCACTCGTCTTCCCGCCTTGCCGAGCCCGTGTCCGAGCACGAGAATCAGGCCAGCCGAAGCGCAGGGCTCGCACGCCGCGATTGCTCGGCACCCCACATCTCGACGGCACCGACTCCGATGGCAATCCCGACGTATGAGCAGAAGATGCGCCCGATCCTCGCGATCGCGGCGGGCAAGGACATCAGCCGGCGGACGATTGTCGACCAGATCGCCGCGCACTTCGACCTCTCTCCAGCCGAACGCGAAGCGCAAATACCGAGTGGTGCTGGGGTGGTGAAGAACCGGACCGGCTGGGCGATGACCTTCCTCACCAAGGCCGGCCTGATCTCAAAGCTCAGCCGGGGCGAGTACCGCATCACCGAGGACGGCCGGCGTTTCCTGATTGAGCATCCTGTCGAATTGCGCGTCAAGCATCTTAGGGCGCAGCCGGGTTGGGCGAGTGCCTGGAACTCGAAAAAGCAGAGCAGTAGCGCGGTGGAATCGGTCGACGAGGCCGACACCGACGCGGTCGCGACGCCGACTGAGGTCCTCGAATCTGCTGTCGGCACACTGCGGAAGGAGCTCGCGTCTCGGCTCCTCGACCAGATCCTCGCCCAGTCCCCAACGTTCTTCGAGCATCTGGTACTCGACGTTCTCGTCGCGATGGGCTACGGCGGATCCCGCGCGAACGCGGCGTCCCACCTCGGCAAGAGCAACGACGAAGGAATCGACGGTCGCATCAACCAGGATCCGCTCGGCCTCGACCAGATCATGGTCCAAGCCAAGCGCTACGCGCGAGAGAACGTCATCGACCGGAAGACCATTCAAGCGTTCATCGGGTCGCTCGCTGGCCAGGGCGTTACCAAGGGGATCTTCATCACCACGAGCTATTTCGCGCAGAGCGCCGAGGAGTTCGTGCAGCGCGGTTCGAACACGAAGGTGGTACTGGTCGATGGAGAGGAACTGATCGAGCTCATGATGCGCTACCACATCGGCGTTCGTGTGGAGCGATCGATCGAGCTGCTCGAGCTCGACCAGAACTACTTCGAGGACGAATGACCACCGCTTGGCGGTGCGCATGGCATTGCTGAGGACGGCCCACGAAGCGAAGCACGCGCCTTCAGAGGCTCCGTCGCTCGCCGCAGCGCCCGAAGTGTTCAGCGGCGATCTGGAAGAACTCGCAGCGCGATACATCCTCCCCGCGCTCCCGGCCGTCGACTTGGTCCTCGACGTCCACCGCCATCTTATGGCGCACGTCGAGCACGCGGACCCGCTGTTCCTCATCCGGCACATCCGCGGCACCGAGCGCCGTCACGACTACCAGACCCGCGACGGCGTCCGCATTCGCGCCACCGACAACTCACCCGCGTGGTGGATGTACGCCTCTCTGCGCGCCGGTCACCGCATCGCTCCCGATTCCATCGCGGCGGTCATCGAGTCCATTCCCTGCCACATGTTCGACATCGCTCCGCGGTCGGCGCCCGTCCCGAACAACGTGGGCTGGCACATCGCGCACATCCTGAACGTCAACGATCGGAACCTCGACTACCCCAACTGGAGTCGTCGCCAAGTCGTGCGGCGCTTCATCCGGAATATCCATCCGGCGAATTATTTCCTGCTCCCCAAGACCGATTGGCAGCGGCTCGGGAACGATGCCGACATCGTGAACTACTTCGCGGTGGTCCATCGGGAGCGCTACGCGAGCATCTGGGGGGAGTTCGCCGAGCTGGCCGAGTTCGATCGGCCGCTGCCGGCAGGCTCACTGGGGAGCACGCGCGTCGAGTTCGGAGGAGATCCCGATCGTCCGCGAGCGGCGGTGGCGAAGGAGTCGAAGGGCGCGCTCCGGAGGACGCGGCGTAGGCCGGCACTCGAGACTCCCGAGGTCCCGGTTCGCATTGCGGTCTCGGGGCGGCGCGCCGAGGTCACGTACCGCGCGACGCGCCTGCTCTTCAGGCGGGACCTGATCGATCCTCTCCTCGATTCTGCGCGATTCCGCGTGCAAACTCCGGTGGGCGACTTCGAGATGTCCAAGGCGGACTTCCACGCCGTGTTCCCTGGTGTCGTCTTGAGCAGGAGCTATCGCGAGGGCGGGATCTATCACTTCCCGTCGCCGCCCAAGCGGGCCGAGCAGTTCAGGGTGTAGTGGGCGGACTCGACTCGCGCACCGAAATCGGAAACACAACAGGGCGCCAGCGCACCCCACGCGCTGACGCCCCCGCCCCCCTCTCCCGCCGAATCAAACCCCCCGTTCCACCCTCCGCCGCCCCGAACTCACCAGCGCCACCCCCACCCCAAGCGGCCCCAGGATCAACCCGATCACGAACCCGCCCAGCAACTCCCCCTTCCGCCCGCCGATCACCGTCGACAGCACGACGCTCACCGTCCAGCTCACCAGCGCCCACGTCGAGATCTCGTTCACACGCCCTCCGATGTTAGGGACCCGCGGTGCAGCGCGAGCCCAGGTGATATAGCTCGTCCGACCGCGCCCTGCACGCGACGCCCCCCGCCCCGCGCCCGATGGTCCGACTTACGCACCGCCGCCATCCGCATCGTGAGCCGCGCCCGCACCGGACCGTGATCAGCCGCACTGAACCGCGATGGATCCAGCTCCCACAGCGCGATCAGTGCCTCCTGAACCAAGTCCTCCTGCAGGTCCCGGTTCGACGTCAGCCCCTGCGCCCGCGCCTCCAGCCAAGGCCGCCACGCCGTCGCCAACTCGGCGAACGCCCGCGCCCAGCCGTACACCTGACGCTGCTCGTCATGCGTGACCACCGCTGTCACCACCGCCGCGCGCCCCGTCACGCCGACGCCCGCAGCCGCGCCAACCCCATCGCCTCCGCCGCACTCCCCACATCCCCCGCCGCCACATGCCGCACGTCGAGCGCCGACCAGCGCAGAAACCGATCGCCGCGCGCCGCTGAGAGCTTTCGCCTGTGCCGCAGCACCAGCCCTCCCGCCGCAGAGAAGTCGCGCGCACTGTCCCCCTCGATCGTCACGCACTCCCGATACCGCGTGCCGTCAGTCGCCGTGCCGGGGTCGCCGGCGGACAGAATGATCCCCACACGCTGAAAGCCGCCGCCAAGCGACGACGCGAGCAGGAAGATGTCGCCCACCCTGGGATCTTCTCGAAGCACCGAGCGTCCGCGCGCAAACGTCGCCAGCACCGCAACGTCCCCCGTCACCGGCAACGGCCAGCTCGACGTGCCGCTTCGCTCGTCGAAGTGCGACCAGTGGCCCACATGCTGCACGAACGCGGCGTCCCACGCGCGCCCGGGGTCTTCCGCCCCAGGCGCGCACTCCCGCCGGAAGAGCGCGGGCAGCGCATCGCCGAACCGGCCGACGCCGAGCCCCACGAACGCGTTCGCGGTGGCGATCAGCAGCGTGGGTGAAAGCGGGATCATCGCGATGCCCTCAGTGCGTCGGTGGATAGTTGATGCCCTCGGTCTTCATCCAGCCGATCCCACGGCGATGCTCGACATGCCCGAACGCCTGCACGGGCCAATACGTCCAGTCCCGCGTATCGGAGCGGAGCCAGGCCACACCCCGCGCGCCGACACTCACTTCGATGGTCTCGCAGGCCAGCCTGCAGCGGATCCCATACGTTCCCGGCAGCAGGATCGCCGTCCCCTTCATCGTCGCCACGAACATCACGCCGTCGGCGTCCGACACATTCACGAGCGCCTCGCCACGCAGCGTGACGAGGTACCCCCCCGGCCACTGCGTGCGCCGACGGTACGTCACGCGCGACTGCGGCTCGAGGCGGAGCCGCGAGCCCCCCTCCAAGTCGATGTGCTGGCGCTGCCCCGGCGGCACGAGCACATAGGTGCCCGCCGGCGCCCCACTCGCCTCCGGCTGCAGCGCCACGATTGCCGCTGCCTCCGCCGCCCCCGTCGCGTACGCGTACCCCGCGCAGCCCGACGCGCCGAGTATCATCGCCAGCGACGCCGCGAGCAGCACTCGCCCGAGGCGCGCACGGCGCACGCTCCGCGCAGTCGGGACGCGGCGGACCTTCCCGCCCTCCTCGACCTCCCGGAGCACCCGCCGATAGTCCAGCCCAGACGTCTGCATCCCGATCACCGGCGCCACCTTCTCATAGAAGGCCGCATCGAACGCCAGGCGATCCTCCACCTGCTCCGACTCAGCTTCCGTGAGCTCCCCCGCGAAATAGTCCGCGATGAGCGCGATATCCGCATCGTTCGTCATCATTCCCCCCTCACATAGTGTTCCGCCACTCGGCACATCTGCTCGGACGCCAGCCGCAAGTGCGTCTTCACGCTCTCGCGCGAGATGCCCCGCGCCTCCGCCACCTCGGCGAGCGACCGGTCGTCCATCCGCACCGCCACCCAGATCTCGCGCCGCACGCGCGGCATCGCCGCAATCGTGCGGGTCGCCAGCGCCGTAGCCTCCTCCATCTCGACCGACGCGTGTGGATCCCCCCACAGCGGCGCGGGCTCGGCCACCCGCCGCGCCTGGTACGCCTCCGCCATCGTGGCCCGTCGGCGCTCCGAGCGCAGGAAGGTGCGCAGGCGCAGGCGCACCGCCCCATTCACGCACGCCGCCAGCGACGGATAGCGATGGAGCGCGTCCCGGTGCGCCAGCACGTCGACGCAGGTCTCCTGCGCGAGATCGTGCCGGACCGCGCGATCCATGGTGCGCGGGAGGACTGCCAGCGCGATCCGGCGCACCTCCTCCACGAACGCCGCCTCGTCCGCACGCTCCATATGGATGTGTCCGCGAATCAGTGAGAGTCCCATACCCTTCTAATGCCGCTCAACGCGAAATGGGTGAACGGACCCCAGAAAGTCAGGAACTATTGACTTTCTCGCAAATTCGCGTCCAGAGAGATAGGGGCGCGACCGTCCACGTCCGCTGGTCCCGTCGCGAGGTCCGGCCGCGCCACCGCGAGATCCGGAGTGCCGCTCGGCAAGTCCGAGTGCACCACTGCACAGTCCCA
>JANOWT010000087.1:0-3420 GCA_031418115.1 Gemmatimonadota bacterium | reverse complement strand
GAGTGTCGCGAAGAACCGCACTCTAGCGCAGTCGACGAATGTCATCGGCCAGATCATCACTGGTCACTCCCGCAGGGACCATCAGGCGGAGCCGCCCCTCGGCGTCCACCACGAAGGTCTGCGCCGGATGAGCGACCGTGTATTCGTTGGTGCGCGGGTCTCCCTCCGGGTACGCCGCCATGCCCCAGTCGCGCACGAATCGCTTGAGCTCGTCCTCAGTGGGCGAGGTGCCGACGAACGCCTTGTCGAACTGCTTCGCGTAGGCCGACGAGAGATCGGGCGTGTCGCGCTGCGGATCGACGCTCACGAACACGAATCGTACGCCTGTCGTGTCGGCGCCGAGCGCACGCTTGGCGCGCGCCCAGGTGGAGAGCACCGTGGGGCAGACGTCGGGGCAGTGCGTGTAACCGAAGTAGAGGAGCACCACGCTCCCCTTGGCACTGGCCAGATCGAACCGCGTCGCTGGGTCCGCCGCTGCTCCAGCGAGCGCGATCGGCGGTGCGGCCGACGCGGGGTCGAGCACGATCCCGTGCCACGGCCGCTCGCTGCACGCGGAGAGCGCCAGCGTGAGCGTGAGCGCGAGCGCGAGCGCGAGCGTGACGTACGACGTGAGAAGCACAACGGAGCGCCGGACCATCAGAGCAAGATAGTCAGCGCAAGCATACGAGCGCACTCACCGCTTTCGCGGCGGCAGCGGCACGAACGCACTCACCTCTCGCTGGTACTGCGCATACGCCGCCCCGCGCGATCGCAACGAGTGCGCCTCGGTCGCGGGGATCCCCGTCACGCGCAGCAGGAAGTAGAGCATCAACAGCGGACTCCCCACAGTCGCCCATCCCCAGGGCGATCCGAGCGCGAGCAACACGAACGCGCACCACACGAGCCAGTCGAAGAAATAGTTGGGGTGTCTCGACCAACCCCAGAGCCCAACGCGGCACACCTGCCCTCGATTGGCGGGGTCGGCCTTGAAGCCACGCAGCTGCGCGTCCGCGATCCCTTCGCCCACCACCGAGATCACTGCGAGCACGACGCCGGCCAGCAGGAACGGATGCAACACCGGAGACGTGTCCGCCGCCGCCACGAAGAACGGCATCGCGAGCGCGGTCGCGAGCACACCTTGAAAGAGGAAGAACGCGAGGAACTTGATCTTCAGGTTCCCACCCCACCGCGCGCGGATCTCGGCGTAGCGCGCGTCCTCCGGTTCCGACGCCACGCGCACTGCCAGGTGCGACGCGAGTCGCAGACTCCAGAGCCCTCCCACGACCCCGACGATCACCCGCCGCGTCAGGTCGCCCGGCCCGAGCAGTGCCGCCGTGACGGCCTGAAGTCCGATCGCCACCGTCCACCCCACGTCGACGACCGCGGCGTTCCGCAGGCGCAGGTGCCATATCCATAGAAGGAACAGCAGCCCGACGCCGAGCCCGAGCCCCACCCAGATCATCTGGAGCACCCTGCCCTCCTCTTCATATAGAAGTACCGCTGGAAGTACCGCCGCCTCATCCCTTGTCACTCATCGCTCAATACACTACTATGTAGTTATATGTCAATCCTCGCCGTCGTCCTCGCACTCGCTATCGGACTCACCCTCGGCCTCCTCGGCGGCGGCGGTTCAATACTCACCGTTCCCGTCTTCGTCTACGCGCTGGGGCTCGACCCCAAACGCGCCATCGCCATGAGCCTCCCCGTGGTCGGAGGGGCCGCACTCGTGGGCGCCGTCCAGCATTGGCGCAAAGGGAACGTAGCACTGCGCACCGCCCTTCCGTTCGGCGCCGCCGCCATGCTCGGCGCGTTCGCAGGCGCGCGTCTCGCCGGCGGACTCAACGGCCAGCTGCAACTCGCGATCTTCTCCCTCGTCATGATCGCCGCCGCTTTCGCGATGTTCCGCAGCGCGCGTGCCGCCCAACCCGCGACACCGCGCGCCGCACAGAGCTGGCCTGCCCTCCTCGCGATCGGTGTGGGTGTGGGGTCCGTGACCGGACTCGTGGGCGCGGGCGGTGGGTTCCTCATCGTGCCTGCGCTGGTCATCCTCGGCGGACTCTCCATGCCGCAGGCCGTGGGCACTTCGCTGCTCGTGATCGCGATGAACACCACGGCGGGCTTCCTCGGCTATCGGGGCACCGTCGACATCGACTGGCCCCTCGTCATGAAGTTCGGCAGCGTGACCGCGATCGGCATTCTCGCCGGCTCGTCGCTCGTGCAGTACGTACCGCAGCGCGCGCTCAAGCAGGCGTTCGCCGCGCTACTCGTCGTTGTCGGTTCCATGATCCTCTACCAATACCTCACCGTCTGACCTCGGGAGTCTCCCGTGTTCCTCAAGCGATTCTACGATGACGGCCTCGCGCAGGCCTCGTACCTGATCGGCTGCGCTGCTACCGGCGAGGCGATCGTGATCGACGCCAACCGCGACATCGAGCAGTACCTCACCGTGGCCGCCGCCGAGAAGCTCCGCATCACGCACGTGAGCGAGACGCACATTCACGCCGACTACGTCTCCGGCTCGCGTGAGCTCGTGCATGCGACCGGCGCCGCGCTCTTCTTGAGCGCCGAGGGTGGCACCGACTGGCAGTACGCCTTCGCCAAGCGGGACGGTGCGACGCTCGTACGCGACGGTCACACGATCAGGGTCGGCAACATTCGACTGGACGTGATGCACACACCGGGTCACACGCCGGAGCACATCTCGTTCCTCGTCAACGACACCGCTGGTGCCGATGCGCCCATGGGGATCCTCACCGGCGACTTCGTGTTCGTCGGAGATGTCGGCCGTCCCGATCTGCTGGAGCGCGCAGCGAAGATCGCCAACACCATGGAGGACGGCGCACGCCAACTCTTCCGTTCGCTCGAGCGCTTTCGCGCGCTGCCTGACTTCGTGCAGGTCTGGCCCGGTCACGGTGCGGGCTCCGCCTGCGGCAAGTCGCTCGGTGCGGTGCCCACGTCGACCGTCGGTTATGAGAAGCGCTTCAACTGGGGTGTGGGCACGACCAACGAGGCCGACTTCGTCGCGATGGTGCTCGCCGGTCAACCGGAGCCGCCTCTGTACTTCGCGCAGATGAAGCGCATCAACAAAGAAGGTCCGCGAATCCTCGGCAGCTTCCCGCAGCCCGCGCATGCGGTGCTCGGTGCGTTGCAGCGTGCGCTCGGCAGCGGCACCGCAGTGATCGACACGCGCACCGCGGCTGCGTTCGCCGAGGGTCATGTGCCCGGCACCATCAACATCCCGCTCAACAAGAGCTTCTCCACCTGGGCCGGCTGGCTGGTGGCGTACGATGTCGATATCCATCTCGTCGCCGAGGATCAGGGCGCGGTGCACCAGGCCGTGCGCGAACTCGCGATGATCGGACTCGACCGCGTCAGCACCTGGTATGCGCCGTCGGTGCTCGACGAGTGGAAGCGCGCTGGCGGCGACCTCGGCACCATCGC
>JANOWT010000086.1:0-4371 GCA_031418115.1 Gemmatimonadota bacterium | reverse complement strand
CAGTGCGGCTGCATCCTCGACATCTACACCTGCCGTACGACCGACTTCAGTTGTCAGGTCTCGCCGGCGATGCACCGCGATGTGCTGCGGCTCGTCGCGGGCGGCTATGACGCGCAGGAGATCCTCGACGCGTTCGTGCAGACCTTCGGCGAGGTGGCGCTCACGGAGCCGAAGAAGGAGGGCTTCAACTGGGCAGGGTACTTCGCCCCGAGCGTCGCGATCGCGACTGGCGCCGTGGTGATCACCATGCTGCTGCGGAAGTGGGGCGCTGAGGCGCGCGTTGCGGCTGAAGCGCGTGCGGCGGTGGCGCCGTCGCACGGCGCGAGCGTTCCCGGTATGAGCACGGACGACCTCGCCCGCCTCGAGCGCGCCATGCGCGAGGATGCCTGATGCTCGCTCTGCTCGTCGGTAGCGGGCTGGCCGTGCTCGGACTGCTCTACGTGCTCGTGCCGCTGCTGCGCGGCGCTGGGTACACCGGCGCCGCGATCATGGCGCCTCCGGGTGAAGAAGCGAGCGCGATCGAGGCGTTGCGCGAGATCGAGTTCGACCAAGCCACCGGCAAACTCTCGCCCGACGACTACGCCTCGTTGCGGGCGACCTATGCGCCGCTCGCGCTCGCGGAGTTGGAGGCGCGTGACGCTGGAGCTGTGGGTACCGAGGCGTCGGGCGTGGCGGCGCGCGAGATCGGCGTTGGCGCCTCGACCGCTGGCGATGCCGCTGAGCAACTGATCTCCCGGATGAAGTCGCGCACGCTAGTCTGTGCGCACTGCGGCCCGCGCCACGAGGGCGACGCGATCTTCTGTTCCGACTGCGGGCGGTACCTCTCCGCGGGCTGCCTGCGTTGTGGCGCAACGATCGACGACCCGCACTCCCGCTTTTGCGGGGAGTGCGGGTCGGCGCTCGCGGCCTGACGCTTCAGTTGATGTGACGCGGAGCATGCGCCTTCGGCGCATGCCCCGCGTCCGTTCCGTTCACATCCCGCCGCGTGTGGCCGTCGGAGGCGGAGTGGTGCCGGTGAGGAAATCGAGCGCAAGCGACGAGAGCGTCCGCACGCCCGCCGGCAACGCTGATTCGTCGGCGAAGAAGTACGGCGAGTGGTTCTGTGCGGCCTTCGTGTAGTCCTGGTCGCGCGGCGTGACGCCAAGGAACATGAACACGCCGGGCACCTTCTCCTGGAAGTAGGAGAAGTCCTCAGAGCCCGTGACCATCGGCGCGACACCGACGCGATCGGCGCCGACCGCGCGGCGGATCGACGGCATCATCTGTTCGGTGAGCGCGACGTTGTTCTCGGTCACTGGGTAGCCGGTCGTCAGTGTCACTTCGACGGTCGCGCCCGCGCTCGCGGCGATCCCCTCGGCGGTCCGCCGCACGCGCTCGAAGATGAGCTTCTGTTGTGCGGCGCCGAATGTGCGGATCGTCCCGACGAGCATCACCGTGTCGGGGATGATGTTGGATCGGATGCCGCCGTTGAACTGCGCGACGGTGACGATCGCTGGCAGCTCGGTGATGTTCACCTGGCGGCTCACGACTGTCTGCAGTCCGAGCACGATCTGCGCGCCAACGACGATCGGGTCGACGCCGCCCCACGGGGCCGCGCCATGTGTCTGCTTGCCGCGCACCTTGATCATGAGCTCGTTCCCAGCCGCCATCGTCGCGCCGGGACGGATGAACACGCTGCCGGCAGCGCCGGGCCAGACATGCAGCCCGAAGATCGCGTCGACCTTCGGGTTCTCGAGTGCGCCCTCGCGGATCATCGGGGCGGCGCCACCGGGGCCTTCCTCTGCAGGCTGGAAGATGAACACCACCGTGCCGGGGAGCTGCGCCTTCATCCCGGCGAGCACCTCGGCGGTGCCCATGAGGATCGAGACATGGTTGTCATGACCGCAGGCGTGCATCACGCCGACGTCCTGCCCGTTCCACTGCGTCCGCACGCGCGACTTGAACGGCAGGTCCGTCATCTCGGTGACCGGCAGTGCGTCCATGTCGGCGCGCAATGCGACGACCTTGCCGGGCTTCCCACCGCGCAGGACGCCGACGACGCCGGTGCCGCCGACGCCGGTGCGTACCTCCATGCCGAGGCCGCGCAGGTGCGCGGCGACGAGAGCGGCGGTGCGCGTCTCTTGCAGGCCGAGCTCAGGATGTTCGTGGATGTCGCGCCGCCAAGTCAAGACCTTGGGATTCACTTCGGTGACGCGACGGTCGAGCTCGGCGTAGAGGCGCGACGGCTGTGCCAATGCGGGCAAGGTGATCGCAGCGAGTCCGAGCGCGAGCGTGATGGTGCGAGTGGAGCGACGGAGCATCGGTCGGCCTCGAGGGAGCGGTGGGGTGGGGCGTCGCAGGTGACGAGCCCCACAAGGTAGATTCTAACGACAATGAGTGCCGCGTCCATCCCTCGGCAGCTCGCGATGATCGCGAGTGAGCGTGATCGCCTCGACGAACGTGTGCGCCGATTGCTCGGCGCTACGCCCGATTCGCGCTGGACCGTGCGCAACGATCCGGCGGCGTGGTCGGTCGCCGAGTGCTTCGCGCACCTCAATCTCACGTCGGCGGCGATGGTGCCGCGCCTGCGCGCAGTCTGGCCTGAGGCGCGCGTCCTCGGCGCGGCGCCGGAGCGCTACAAGGCGAGCATCGTCGGCGCGATCCTCGCCGCGATGGTCGGTCCGGTGCCGCGCGTGGGGCGCTTCCGGCTGGGTCGCGTCAAGACACCAGCGCCGTTCATCCCGCAGGGAGCGCTACCGCGCGAGACGATCATGACGGAGTTCGCCGAGTGGCAGTCGGCCGAGCGCTCGCTGTTGCACCAAGCGGCATCGATGCCGGTCGACCGCGTTCGGATCGAGTCGCCATTCGCGCCCGGCATGTTCTACGATGGCTACTCGTCGCTCCGCATTCTGGTGCGGCACGAGCTACGACATGTGGATCAGGCCGAGCGCATCTGGGGCGCTGCGTAGGCGTCGAGCAGGCGGAGCCTACGCAGCGTTCGCCGGCGAAGCCGACGAGAGCCCGATCGCAGTCACGACACGAGCCGCCGTCGCCGTCGCGCTCTCGAGCAGCGGGATCCCCGGACCGAGGTACGAGCCGCAGAACCAGAGTCGTCGCCCGGGCTGCTCATGGAGCAGCGACATCTCCCGCGCCCCCACGAGCGAGGCGGCATTCACGAGTGGACGCTCGAAGCGCGCATGCGCCTTCACCGTGTCGGCGTGCGGCGCGATGATCGGGTTCCAGGTCTGGAACACCGGCGAGAGCGCGCGCAGCGAGGGCTGCACGCGGTTCATCCAGATCGTCGCCATCGGCTTGTCGTGCTCGCGGCTCACCACGAGGTTGACTGGCGCCCAGTGCCGGCGCACCTGCGGCGCCAAGCGTACGTCGGTGTGCACCGTGACCTCGCTCGGCTCGTAGGCGAAGCGCCCGAGCGCATCGCGCTCCTGTCGATACGAGGCGTCGAGCATCCCGGAAGCCTGGTTGGCCTGCGTCGCTACGATCACATGATCGAATCGCTGTTCGCCGCCATTCCAGGCGACGCGCACACCGTCCGCCACGGGCGCGATCGAATGTACCTGCACTCCACAGCGCACTGCCGCGAGGGGTTCGGTGAGTCGATTGACCACCTCGCGCGTGCCCAGCACCACGCGTCGCACGCCGCCGAAGGTGAGTCCGCGCGTGAGGTACTCGAGGATCGTTCGGGCGGGATACGAACGCACCGCTGCACTGCTGCAGGTACAGACGGTCGCGAAGGTGGGAATGAGGAACCCCTCGGTGAACTCCGTGCCGAGGCGGGCGCGCTCGAGCCAACTGCCGAGCGGCTCCTCGCTCTCGCCAAGGGACTCGAGGGCCAACGGCGCCGATCGGAAGAATCGCAGCAGATCGCGATTGATCCGCAACGAGGTTCGGCCGAGCGGCAGCGCCGGGAGCGGCACGGATCGGCCACCCACGGTCAGGTTGGCGTAGCGATAGTAGACAGGTCCGCCGAGTTCGCTGAACGAGCCCGCGTAGTTGGTGCGCTCGAGTTCGACACCGAGCGCCTGGTAGAGACCGATGAGCGTGGGGTAGTAGCCCTCGTAGATCACGCGCAGCGGAACATCGATGCGCGTGATCCGCCCATCGTGCTCAAGGTCGAGCGAGTACGCGTCCATGCCGGCGACCGCATGTCGCTCGAGGAGCGTGACACGATGATGCGCGCTGAGGCGCCAGGCTGCCGAAAGTCCGGCGATCCCTCCACCGACGACGGCCACGTCCATTCCGATCCGCACCTGGCAACGCTCCAGTGACTCTTGGGTACGAATGCAAGATGCCGCGTTGCGTGCGGAGGCGGTACCCGTGCACTGGCGCTACATTCGCCTCCCGACTCCCAGCGACTCACGGACCGCCCGCGTA
>JANOWT010000085.1:0-3012 GCA_031418115.1 Gemmatimonadota bacterium | reverse complement strand
GCCGCGCGCGTCGGCACGGCGATGATGATGCGTCTCGCCAACGCCGACGTGCTCCCGTACGACTACGTGGAGTTCGCGCGCACCATGCGGCGCTACCTCGCACCGATCGATCAGAATCTCAGGACGAAGGGTTGGGCGGGGTCGAGTGCGCCGCTCGCAGGGGCGATCGATCGCATGGAACGCGCGGCTTCGGACTTCGCTACGGCGCGCGATGCGGCGCTGGCGTCGGGCCTTCCAACGGCGCGTCAGGTCACGACGAACCGTGCCCTCATGCAGGTCGAACGCGCGATGACTCGGGCGGAGGGCTTGCGTTCCAGGCCGTGGTATAGGAATCTCATATACGTGGCGGACGTCGATAACGGGTACAGCACCATGGTGTTCCCGTCGGTGAACGAGGCCATCCGCTATGGCGACACGACGCTCTTCAGTCGAGAACTCGCCGATCTGGTGCAACGGTTCGACGCGGCCACGGCGGCGCTCGACGCCGCGCGCATCGCAGTGCAGCAACGCTGAGCTCGACGTACCTCGCCGGACGGTTCGTGTGTCCGAGGTGAGGGCGGGGGTGGTTCCGGGACCACTCCCGTGACGAGGGGGCATCGACGGCCACGGCCGACGATGCCCCCTCGCGTATATTCTCCCGATGCCGCTCTCTCCCGACGAACTGCAGCGCTATGCGCGTCATCTCGTCCTGCCACAGGTCGGTGCGGTCGGTCAGGAACGGCTCCGCACGTCGTCGGCACTGATCGTCGGACTCGGTGGACTGGGCTCACCGGCCGCGCTCTACCTTGCCGCTGCGGGCGTGGGGCGACTCGGCGTGCTCGACCACGACACCGTCGCAGTGCACAACCTGCAGCGCCAGATCATCCACGACACCAGCACGCTCGGTGCGCCCAAGGTCGACTCGGCGCGAGTGCGGATCGAGGCGCTCAATCCGTACGTACGTGTGGAGACGTGGCGCACCGCGCTCACGCGCGACAACGCGCGCGGGATCGTCTCCGACTACGACGTGATCCTCGACGGTACCGATTCGTTCGCCACGCGCTATCTCGTCAATGACGCCTGCGTGCTCGAGGGGAAGCCCTATGTGCACGCCAGCGTGCATCGGTTCGAGGGTCAGCTCTCCGTCTTCGGTGCGCCAGGCGGTCCCTGCTACCGCTGTCTGCATCCCACGCCGCCGCCCGCGGGGAGCGTGCCGAACTGCGCCGAGGGCGGCGTGCTCGGTGTGCTGCCGGGACTGCTCGGGACGATGCAGGCGACCGAAGCGCTCAAGCTCCTGCTCGGTATCGGGGCGCCCATGGTGGGGCGGCTCCTGGTGGTCGATGCGCTCGGCATGCGATTCCAGGAAGTGCTTGTCGACCGCGATGCAGAATGCGCGTGGTGCGGCACGCGGACCGAGCGCGAGCTGCTCGCCGACTATGCGGCCTTCTGCGGCGAGGGGCCGGCCGCGGCGAGCGCCGATGCGAGTGGTGGCGGTGCTCCCGACGCAACGACGATCACACCGAGGCAACTCGCGGCACGCCTCGCGCGCGGCGACGCGCTGCGCGTGATCGACGTGCGCGAACCGTGGGAACATTCCGTCGCCTCGCTCGAGCCAGCGGAACTGATCCCGATGCAGTCGATGCCGGCGCGGCAGGGCTCTCTCCCGCGTGAAACCGAGTACGTGGTCCTGTGTCATCACGGGATGCGTAGCGCGATGGTCGCGGAGTACCTGCGGACCGTGGGGATCACACGGGTGCTCAACCTCGAGGGCGGCATCGACCGCTGGAGTGTCGAGGTGGACCCGAGCGTGCCGCGGTACTGAGGTGACGGGCGCGCTCTGGTTCCTGCTGATCGGCGCCGGCATGTGGACGCAGCGCGCCCTGCGCGCGACGCGTCGCGAGCGACGATGGCACGCCCGCTTCCCAACGCACGATGATGGGATCGTGATGGGTGCGGAACCGCACACGCTCAAGGCCGATGGCAGTCGTGCGATCCTCCTGCTGCACGGATACAATGACACTCCGCAGTCGATGCTGCCGCTCGCCCAAGCGTTGCACGCCGCGGGCTGGACCGTGCGACTCCCGCTGCTCGCTGGACATGGTCGGTCACTCCAGGCGTTCGACGACTGGACCGCTGACCAGCTGCTCGTACAGGTACGCGAGGAGTACGCGGCCCTGCGACAGACGCACCGGACGGTCGTCGTCGGCGGACTGTCGATGGGCGGAGCGGTGGCTTGCTGGCTCGCGGCGGAGAGCGACGCCGCAGGCGTGCTGCTCTACGCACCGATGCTCTTCGTGCCGGCGCCGATGCAGGTGGCGGTCAGCACCGCGCGACTCTGGGGGCTCTTCACCAAGTACCTGAGCGGCGGTGGGCGACGGTCGATCCGTGATCCCGCAGCGCAGCGTCGGATGATCGCGTACGGTTGCTCGACGCGTCGTTCGCTCGAGGCGCTGGAGTTCGTGGCCAGAGGAGTCGCGGTACGCCTGGGGTTCGTCCACGCGCCGACACTCGTGATACAGTCGGAAGACGACAACCGGTTGCCGCACGAGCAGTCGACGCACGCGCTGGCTCGGATCGGCGCCAAGGACCGGACGATCATCTGGACGCGCGGTGCCGGTCACGTGCTCACGGTCGACTACGGCTGGGAGTCACTCGCCGCGACCACGGTGGAGTGGCTCAAGGCGCGCTACTGACGCTGCGTGTCTCTCCCGGGGCGAGCACCCAGAGGAGATTCGCGGGCCGTCGCTCGCGCTGCCAGGCCTCGGCAACGCGTCGCGGCGGTTCGTCCGGCGGTTCGTCGGTGAGGACGAAGGTGCCCCAGTGCATCGCGATCATCACCGTGGGATGCGCGGCGTGCGACGCGGTGATCGCTCCGAAGGCCTGGAGTGCTTCGTCAGGATCGAGATGCACCGGCCGCATGAACCATCGCGGTGCGTAGGCACCGATGGGCATGAGCACCGCGTCGAGTGTGCCGAGCGTCCGGCCGATGGCCTCGAACTCCGGATGCAGTCCGGTGTCGCCGACGAAATAGAC
>JANOWT010000084.1:0-7749 GCA_031418115.1 Gemmatimonadota bacterium | reverse complement strand
GCGACCGCTCCCCACAGGCGCGCGCGCCGCCGCGCTCGAACGGAGCCCGCCGCTCGGGATCGCACCATAGACGTGATCCGGGAGCGGAACGATCTGAATGGCCGAGTAGAACTGCTCGGGTGAACGGCGGGTGAAGCGGACTTCGGCGCTCATGGAATCGAGCGCGGACACCGACGCGATGTTCGCCGTGGCGGCGTTGAGGGACGAGACGTTACCGGAGTCACGGATCACGTTGAAGCCGAGGACGACGTCCACGGCCCGCACGGGCGCGCCATCGTGCCACGTCGCGTCCGCGTCCAACGCGAAGACAATGGCGAGCGAATCGCTGCTCCAACGCCAGCTGCGGGCGAGTCGCGGTTCGAATCCGGCGTCGCCCACTGTGTTGAGCGATGGTCCGATGTCAGCGAGGCGATCGAAGAGCAGTTCGGAGACGATCCTGCCTTGGATCCCGTCCACGAGCGGCATGAGGAGCGCGTCGGCGTCGGCCGGTGCGCCGATCACGACCGTGCCGCCGTTCAGCGCGGCGTTGGGGTCGCCCCCGCACGAGGCGACGACGCAGAGAGCGAAGCACGACAGGAGACGGCGCATGGCGTTCGGGAGGCTGGGCGGAGAGCGATCGGCGCTGCCACACCATTGCATGGACGTCGATCGCGGTGCGTGAGAATGACGATTCATCGCACGTCGCGCCACGCTCCCCCAGGACCGGCGATCAGGCCGAGAAGACCGCTTTCACCATTTCAGACGAACTCGGCGTACTTCGAGAACGTAGTCCCCCGACTCGTCTTCCCTCAGCAAGTAAGCGGCGTCGCCGCGCAAATGCAGGATCTTGTGCGACACCGGCACGGTGACGGTTTGCCCGCGGCCTTCGGTCATCGAGACGATGTGGCCCCACAGCCGCTCCCCGGCCGCGTCGTGCATCTCCACCACGGCGACGTACCAATCAGGCGAGCCCAAGAAGACCCGGTTCACGAGCGTCTGCTGCTTCACCCACACATTCATCTGCTCGATCTTCGTACCGGGGCCGAACTGATCATCCTTGGGCCACGCGATCGGCTTCAGCCAGCTCGCGCTCAGCGTGTCCGCCCACTCGCGGTTCGTCGACCAGTCCCGGAACTGCACGGTGGCCTTGCCGTAGTCGCCTGTAGCCACCGTGGACCCGACGGCGCTCGAGAAGAAGTTCGCGAAGGATCGCTGCCATGGAGTCGGTGGCCACGCCACAGGGAAGAACGAGCGAACGATCCCCGTGGAATCCACCTCGTGCAGAACGTTCGGCGCTTCTTCGACGGGGATGCCGCCCTCACGGGTCGTCACCCCCGATCGACCGGTGAGAACCATGCGGCGCTCCGTTCCGATTCGGATCTGTGAGATTCCGCCCCACGTGCCCTGCAAACGCTGCTCGGCGATCAATCGGCCCGTAGAGTCGAGTCGCACGATCACTTTGCGGGCATTGTCGATCGTCGTGATGCTCCCCTCCACATCGACGACGATACCCACCACGCGACGCATTTCCCCTGGACCGTTGCCCGACCGCCCGATCGTTCGGATCAACTTGCCGCTCGTCATATCGAACACCTTGATGTTCGCATTGCTGCCATCGACGACGAGCAACTGCTGCCCGTTCACTGCGAGCGCGCGCACGTCTCCAATGGGCTCTTGCGGAGTGGCACTGAGCGGGACGCGCCTGATCAGCCTGAACACCGAGTCGAACGGTTCGACCGAGGACGGTATTGGAGCCCTTTGCGCGCTGGCGACTGACGGAGCCATCAGGACCGTGAGCACTAGGAGAAGTCGGGCCGTTGGAGTCATGGCATCGTTGGGTTGTGTGAGCGAGTGTCGCCCTACGGCTGGAGCGGAACAAGACTCTCGGAAAGTCCGGGCAGCACGCGCCCGATCGGAAACTGCGCCGCTCTGCCGGGGGTCCTGCTGTCGACGAGAAGCACATTGCCCTCCTTGTCGAGGAACAGGACGGTGGGCTCTGATCGTATCTCTAGCGCCAGCGCGAGTGCGCGCTCGGGGTCGAGGAGAGCGTACTGCTGAACGCGTTCCTCGGCGAAATAGGATTGGAACGCCTCCGCCTCAGGGCCGCTGCCGACGAGGAGGATTGTCATCTCAGGGAGCTTTCGTCGCAGCAACCGTATTTCGAACGCAAAGCTGGCGCAGCTGGCACCGTCGCTCGCTTTGGTGACGATGAGCAAGGTCGGTTTCCCGGCGCGAGCCGAATCGAGGCTGATGCTGTCGCCTGAGAGCGTCCGCAACTGCACGTTCGGCACCGGCGTACCGATCAAGCGCGTGGGATCGGTACTCGCCGTGGGCGACGGAGCGCCCCGTGTCGGCAGGTTCGCCACTGCGATGCCGGTGGCGACCGCGACGATCGAGGCAACAACTTGGCCAACTCGTATTCGTGAGGACTCCGGATGGCGTGGCGGACCGTCGAGCAGTCCGGGTTCGCGCGGGCTACACACCCAAGTTGAGGGAGCGCGCGGCGCCGCGCGCGCTCCCTCAACTGCACTGGTCAGTACTCCGGCGTGTCGCACTCGGTGCCGGGGTTTCCAGAGCAGCGGGCCACGCCATACTCATAGGCGACGGCGTAGTTGGAGGCCCGCAGCGTCGGAGACGCGTGAGCGGTGCGGACGGACGAGGCCAAGAGGAAGCCGATCGCGGCGAGTAGCACATAGCGCATAGCGTTCCGAGAGGTCTGTTGCATTGGGTCTCCCATGCAGAACGACATGCGGCGGATCACGAGCGGATCCCGCGACCGGCGCCGGACAGCAACTACGACAACCGCAGCGGCGCCGCGATCCGGCCGAGCAGGTGATCCACCTTCTCGACCTCCACCCGGGCGCCCAGTTGCACGAACACCCCCCGCGCGCGCTGCGCGAGGTCCCGCGCCACCTCCAACTCCCCGCGCCGGAACGTCAGTTGCGCGAGGTCCCGCTGCGCGCTGCCCAAGAGGAGCGGCCGGTCGAACGCCTCCGCCTGCGCCATGACCTCGGTCAGGAGCGCTACGGCTTCGTCGATCTTCCCAGTCACCGCGAGCGCGTTGGCGAGGATCCGTTGGTCCTCTGCCACGCGCACCTGATCGTGAAGCGCGCGATGCAGATCGATGGCGAGGCGCGCCTCGCGAATGGCGAGCTCCGCATCGCCCGCTGCCGTGCGGATCTCTGCTCGGCCAGCAAGGGTCTGCGCACGCAAACTGGCGTCGTCGGCCTGCGTTGCTTCGCGCACGGCGTCGTCGGCCGCACTCAACGCCTCTGCATGCTTACCCTGATCGCGGTAGACGATCCCGAGGTTGTGATGCGACTCGGCGACGCCACGCTCATTCCGCGCCCGTTGGTACGCACCGATGGCGGTGGTGAAGGACCCGACGGCGCGGCCGTACTCGCCCTGCATGTTCGCGATGACGCCAAGATTGTTCGCTGCACGTCCGACGGTCGCGAGGTCCCCCGCGAGCATCGCCTCTTCCTGTGCACGCGCGAAATAGTGGATCGCCTCACTGATCCCTCCGCGCTCGAGCGCGATGGCACCACTGACATTGAGTGCCCGCACCTCGACCGTGCGATCCCCGATCATGCGAGCGCGCATGAGCGCGCTTAGCGCCCAGGCTGACGCCGCGTCCATCTGCCCGAGACGCGCATGACCGACGGCCTTGAGCAGGAGCAACGTAGGCGACCGCTCGAGGTCCTCTCGGGAAAGTTCCGCCAGATAGTCCAGCAACTCGGCGTAGCGTCCGGCGTTCGCATGCTTCTGCGCCTCGTGCAGCGGCCGGAGCGAACGGCGCATCTCGGCGCCGAACTCCTGGTCCCACTCGAAGGCGGCCAGCCGCCGCAACTCATGCTCCGCTCCCATGCTGGTAAAGATGGTCTTCGCCGCGCGGGCGGCAACACGGGCTTCGTCGCCGCGGCCCAGTCGGTGCAGCAACATCGAGAGGTCGCGCGAGGCTTCGGCGGACAGCTGCGGTCGACCGAGAGCCGTCGCCTGCCCCATCACCTCGCGCAGGAGCGCCTCGGCCTCCTTCTCGTGACCCTCGTGTACGAGAACGCTGGCGACGATCCTGAGGTCATTCGCCACCTGAACCGGATCGTTCAGTGTGCCGTGCAGCTCGAGTGCTTCTCGGGCTTCGCGTCCTGCGAGATCCAGCTCGCCTCGTTCAATGCGGATCTCCGCGCGACCACTGAGCACCAATCCACCAAGATTCTGGTCGCCGGCGGCGACAGCCGCCTCGGTCGCAAGCAACGACGACTTCAATGCGCCGTCGAGATCACCCAGTTCACGCTTCGTGATGCTGAGGTTGTGGTTAGCTTCGGCGATGCCCACTTGCAGCCCGGCCTCCTCGTACGCGGCCAACGCCATGGCGTAGGACGAGAGTGCCTCGGCATGACGCCCTTGGATGTTCGCGACGATCCCGATGTTATTCGCGCAGCGTCCGATCGCCGGGAGGTCGTTGTCCCTACTTGCGGCGATCAGGCCCTGAGTGAAGTAGTCCGCGCCCTCATCCGGACGGCCCTGCACCAGCGCGATCGCGCCGCGCGCATTCAGCGCTCGGCGCTCGATCGCTCCATCCCCGGCACTGCGTGCGCCCACGAGTGCGAGCTCCACCCAACGAAGCCCTTCCGCGTTCCGCCCCAATCTCGCGTGAGCGGTGCCATACACCAGCGAGAGCTGAGGGGACTTCTCGACGTCAGCCGACCAGTCCGCGAGAAGAGTCAGCACGTCGGCGTGCCGCCCGTCCGCACCGAGACGGAGTGCGGTCTGCTGCTGTTGTTGTGAGAGCGAGGGGGCTGCCATGAATTAGTGATCCTTTGGCATTCATCACCAGGTGCGAGGGAACGGTTTCCGTTCGCAGGTTCGTTGGCGCGTGCAACGCGCGCCAGGATACGTCAGTAGGCGATCGCGTAGTTGGAGAAGTGCGAGATGTTCGCGGTGAGCCACCAGAGCTGCACGTCCAGCTTCGTGGACTGCGGTTCCCACTCAGCGATGTCGTTCGGCTGATAGTAGAGCGCGAGCTGCTCCGGCCGCCGCCCCGCGAGATCGAGCCCGAAGTAGTTGAGCGAGACCTTGGCCGGCGTGCGCTCCGAGAACAGCGTGCCATGCGGTCCGAACCGGACGGCGGCGTTCACGCGATCGATCTGCGTCGTGACCGCGACCTTCGTGCCCGCCTTCAATGCGGCGCCAGTCGCGTCAAAGAAGACCGCGCTCGTCGGGATCTCGAGCTTGAGGAAGGGGATCGACGTGCCCTTGAACATGACCTGATGGGTGGAGGCCGTTCCCACCACGACGGCGAAGCTCGTGTCGTAGGTCGAGAGTGCCGGAGCCCAGGCAGCGAACTTGAGCACGGGCGGCGCAGCGGCCGCACCGACCGGCGCGTCGGCGAACGCCGGCGCCGACATCCCCACGGCACCGCGTTCGAGACGCAGGTCGTCAGTCGACGCCAGAGGCGCCGTCGGCTCCGAACAGGCGAAGAGCCCGACCGCAGCGATCGAGATCAGGGCACGGAATGAACGACGAACGATCGGCCGGCTCGACATGTTGAACACCTCAAGTGGTTGTGTAGGTCGCGACCGACGCACAGTCGTTGCTCGCACACACACCAAAGGCAGGAACCGTTCCGAGTCCGAGAACATCGCTATCTGCATTCCGCGCAACACTTTGCTCGGACTTGCCGCGCGAAGGCGATTGCGAAGAGCGTGGTCATTTTGACCATGTGCAGGGCGGAATAGCCCGGACCGACACCGATCAGGCGGTCGGTGGCTCGCTCTCTTCGTCCTGATCCTCGCCGGCCAAGAGTCGACGCAGTCGGCGCGGCGAGATATCAAGTCGTCGAGCGGATTCTGCGCGGTTGCCGCCACACCACTGCACCATCGCTCTGGCAGCTGCAGTGTCGATCTCCGCGAGCGGTGCCGGGAATGGGATCGGATTCGCAGTGCTGCTCGCAGCGCGCGGGCGAGGCACGAGCTCAGCGCCGAGCAACTCTCCGGGGGGAGACATGAGCAGCGCGCGCTCGACCGCGTTCTTCAGCTCGCGCACGTTCCCCGGCCAGCCGTGCGCGCTGAGCAACTCCTTCACCTCTGGCGTCAGCACCGGGACCGGCAGGTCGTGCTCGGTCGCGAGTCGCGTGAGCAGTGCGTCGGCTATTCGGATCAGGTCGTCCCCGCGGTCGCGGAGCGGTGGCAGTCGGAAGGTCACGCCGCTGATCCTATAGAACAGGTCCTCGCGGAAGCTGCCGTTGCGCACTCGCTCCTCGAGATCCTCGTTCGCCGCGGCGAGCACGCGCACATCCACTCCACGCGACTTGTTGCCTCCCACCCGGCGAATCTGCTTGTCGTCGAGCACGCGGAGGAGCTTCGCCTGCAACGAGAGCGGCAGACTGCTCATCTCGTCCAGGAAGAGCGTGCCGCCGTCGGCGATCTCGAAGAGTCCCGGCTTGGCAGCATGCGCACCGGTGAAGGCACCACGCTCATGCCCGAACAGCTCCGACTCCACGAGATTGTCGGGCAGTGCAGAGCAGTTGACGGGCACGAACGGACCCTCGCTGCGAGGACTCGCCGCGTGGATCGCGCGAGCGAAGAGCTCCTTGCCGGTCCCCGTCTCGCCGAGGATCAGGGTGCTGGCGTTCCGGTGGCGCGAGAGGCGCGCGGCCCGCGCCACCTGTTCGCGGAGGATCGGACTCTCACCCACGATCGCGGAGAAGGCGGTCTTGTGCACGGATGTCGCGCGCCGAACACCCGCGGTGGGAGTGGAAATGATCGAGAGTGGGAGCGCTCCCGCGACAGCGTTCCGCAGGATCTCGACGTCGTCGGGGAGCGCGAAGTAGTCAGCGGCCCCCGCATGCACGAACTGCATCGCCACTCGGCGGGACGCGTCGGCCGTGACGACGAAGCAGGGAATCCGCGGCGGCACTTCGTGGTCGTTCAGCCATTGGAGCGCGTCACGTTCCGCGCCTCCGGCCGCGAGGATCAAGACGGCGCTCTTCGCGTCGACGACGCCGGCTGTGCGGGCCGGCCGCGAGTCGAGCGTGGCCTGCAGATCGATGGCGAGATCCGACCAGAAGCTCTCGAACGCATCGGAGAACTTGAGTACGCAGATCGACGGTGGGACCGTCATGGTCCCACGCGCTCAATCGTTCGCCACCGGGCCGTCAGTCCGCTTCGGGGCATGTCAGCGCGGCATTGAGGGGAAAGCGAGCATGGCGCGGCACCGGTTGTCATTGAAGAGAGTCAATTGTAACCCATGCCTGGTCGAGGCGTGGACGAAATGACCATGCTCGGGTCGTTCGGGCCTTGGTCCGCAGTCCAACAAAACAGTCTAACGTATTTCATGACAACAGCTTAAGCATTTTCTCGGCACGGCCCTCGAAATGCATCGATACCAACTGCAAGGAAAGGATTGGCCAACACGCGCTTTCTGCCGAACCGACGACCCGTACGAACTCGACCGGAGCCAGGCCTTTGCACGAGAAAGAATCGTTTCAGGGCGGCGAGCCTGATCGGGAGCTTGGCGCGCCCGAGAATCCCGCGCGCGCGGCGCATGACGCGCGCGGCGGCAAGGCCGGCGTACGCCGTCGCCGCCGACCCGAGACTCCGCTGGCCGAGCAGGGTAACGACGGCGCATTGGCGTTCATGGCGCATGAACTCCGCACGCCGCTCAGTGCGATCATCGGTCTCGCCGACCTGCTACACGACTCGCAGCTCTCCGACGATCAGCGCGACATGATCGACATCATGGGCCGGTCGGCCCGCGCGCTGGTGGAGA
>JANOWT010000083.1:0-3218 GCA_031418115.1 Gemmatimonadota bacterium | reverse complement strand
ACCGGAGGACGACGCAACGCTCGCGTGGCGATCGTTGCGAGTGTGGGGGGCACATGCCGCGCGACACTGGCTCGGCGATTACGCCGTCGCCGCCGTCACCGCGACTCGCGAGCGGATGGTGGTGGCGCGCGGGGTGACCGGAGTCCGCAGCTGTTTCCACACCTCCGTGCGCGGAGTCGAATGCGTCAGCGACGACCTCGCGCTCCTCGCCGCGCTGGCAAGTCCCGATCGTCGCCCGGTCGATCGCGCTGTCGCGCGCCCGGTCGAGCGTGCGGTCGCCGAGTTCCTGCGTCTCGGCTATCTCGCCACGCCAACGCTCACCTTCCACGAAGGTGTCACGCGCATCCCGGCCGCGCACACGTTGGTGGTGGAGCGCGACGGACGCCGTCGGTTGGAGCGGCATTGGGCGTTGCCGGTGCCCGAGACCAGGCATGGTCTGAGAGATTCGGCCGTGATCGAGGAGTTCCATGACGTGGTCGGCACGGCCATCTCGGACCGCCTGAGAGCGCCGGTGGCGACGCTGCTCCTGAGCGGCGGTCTCGATTCGCCGGCGCTCGCGGTCGAGGCGCACCGAGCGTGTCCGCAGGTATCGTTGCGCGGTGTCACCGCGTCGTGGGCGCGGCTCCTCGGCGACGACGAAGCCGTTCGCGCGCGCCTCGCTGCCGCCGCCGCGGGCATCGCACACGAAGTCTGGGAGCACGAGCCCGACGAAGGTTTCGTGGACGCGCTGCCGTTCAGCTCGCCGGAGCCCATGCCCGACTCCGAACCACGGCTCTGGCGCACGCAGGCCGCGCGCCTCGCGGCACTCGCGCCGATCACGCTCCTCGGAGAAGACGTCGACGCGCTGCTCACGCCGCTACCACTGCTCGCGCAGTTGCGACACGACGGCTTCGCACGGACCGTCGCCTCGTGGCGCGAGTACCGCGCGCACACGGGCGAGCGCCCCTGGATCGGCGCCCGACGCAGCAGTGCGACGATCGAACGCTGGCGCGAGCGTCGCGCGACACGTGCGCCACGGTGGCTCCGTGGCGAGGTGGTCGCGTCGAGCCGCCTCCCGGACTTCGGCAGGGAAGTCGAACACCCGACCCGCATGCTCGCGGCGCGCGCACTCTCACACCCGATCTGGGACGCGACCTGCTGGCTCGGGGATCCTCGCATGAGTGGTGCCGAGGTCGCGGTGTTGATGCCGTTCATGGATCCGCGCGTGATCCGGTTCTGCTTCTCGTTGCCGAGTGTGCCGTGGCTCCAGCGCAAGACGCTCCTGAGACGGGCGATGCAAGGTCTGCTGCCGAGCGAACTACTGGCACGCCCCAAGTCACCCCTCGTCGGCTACAGTGCGGCCCGCGTGCGTGTGTGGAGGGAACTCGGTGCCGCTGCAGCGCTGCCGGTGGGCATGGAGGCGTGGGTGGATGTCGAAGCGTGGCGTTCTTCGCTGACATCAACGGACCCCGAGGAGACCGTCGCGGCTTGGCGGGTGCTTGAGTTGTCCCGATGGCTCGCGCAGCCGAGTGCGCGCACCGCATGAATCAACTCTTCGAAGTCTATGGGCTGCGGATCTCGTCCCCGGTACCGCTGCCTGCTCCACCCGCCGCCGATGGGCCGCCTGACGTCGTGATCCACTTAGGCACGGTCCCCGAGGGGGCAGACCGTTGGCCGGAGCTGGGCGCGGGGCGCATGTACGAGAGCGAGGCGCGCGCGGACGGTCGTCCCGTGTTCGTTGCGGACCGGCCCGACGGAGCGACGGTTCGCCTCCGGTACGCGGAGGGGATGCGCATCCATATCGCGAGAGGTGGTGGCGAGGTGTGGGCCGACTGGGATGCGCCGCTCACTGAAGCTGACGCGGTCACCTTCCTGCTCGGTCCGGCGCTCGGTGCGGTGCTCCGTGAGCGCGGCGTGCTCGTCCTGCACGCGAGTGCGCTCGTGATGTCGGGAAAGGCGTGGGCATTCGTCGGCCCGGCCGGCGCAGGGAAGTCGACGCTCGCGGCCTACGGCGCGGCGGCGGGGCTCACGGTCCTGACCGAAGATGTCCTCGCGCTCCGACGGTCGGGGCAAGCGTGGCTCGCGATGCCCGCCTACGCCCAGATTCGGCTCTGGGACGCGGGAGCACGTCTCGTCACCTCGCCTGACGAGACGCTGCCGACGCTCACCCCGACTTGGCCCAAGCGTGCGTTCGATCTTGCGGAGCGTGGACTCGCGCGCGCCAACGAGGCGACGCCGCTCGGCGGGATCTTCCTGCTGGGAGTGCGCGGTACGCTCGGGACCCCACCGCTCGTGGAGCCACTGGGCAGTGCGGAGGTGCTCGCCGATCTCCTGGCGAACGGATACGTGAACTACGTACTCGACATCGCCGCGCAGGGGAGAGAGCTGCCTCTGCTCGCGGTGCTCGCGCGCGACGTCTCCGTCCGGCGCCTCGTGGTGGGTGGCGGTCGTGCGGGCCTCGAGGCGACTCTCGCGCTTCTGGGAATCGTCACGACGTGATGCGACTCCGCCGTGCCTTCAGCGATATTCGCCTCGTCCTGTTGACAGGCGTACTCGGCACACCATCATTCGTGGTGTAGCACCGTTCATGGTGCAAGGGCTCCACATTCCGAACCCCTGGGGAGGAACCGCAGATGACGCAGGCCGAGCAGACCTCAGGTATGACCGGCGAAGTCCGGAGATCGCCTTACACAGCGCCGAGCGTTCGCCGCTTGGGAACCATGTTGGAGTTGACGAAGAGTCGACTTCCGGCCGGAGCCAAGGACGGCGGACCGAACAACAGCAGAACGGGTTGAGTTCGCGGTCGCCCGTCTGAACGCGCGGAGCACTGTGCGCGGTAGTCGCGGGTCGCGAAGTCAGTGGTCGACGCATCCCTCATGACCCATGCTTCACTCGCGACGTGGTGTCGTCGGCTCTGCGAGGACGGCCGAGCGACCCTGTCTCCGAGTGACGATCTCCCGGCGCTCCACGAGACACTGGCGGCGAATCGCCTGGTCCCTGCCGTCGCGCGC
Source organism: Gemmatimonadota bacterium (assembly GCA_031418115.1). Classification (GTDB taxonomy): domain Bacteria; phylum Gemmatimonadota; class Gemmatimonadetes; order Gemmatimonadales; family Gemmatimonadaceae; genus Pseudogemmatithrix. Next base: position 228 of record JANOWT010000083.1, on the reverse strand, counting down.
GCGCTGCGCTCGACGCGCACGAGCGGCGCCGGCAATCAGCGGATCGATCACGATCCCGGGCCTCTCTCCGACGTCGCGCCCGGTTTAGCGGCGACCCTTCACGACGAATCCCGTCTCGCCGCCGAGCGCGCGCTCGACGCGATCGCCACGTTGCGAAGCGTCGCCCGCTCGCTCGATGGCGCGGGCATCTCGTGGATGCTCTGGAAGGGGCCGGCGCTCTCGATGCTC
>JANOWT010000082.1:0-3612 GCA_031418115.1 Gemmatimonadota bacterium | reverse complement strand
GGCATGACGGGTGACACGTTGTTGCCGCGCATCGTCGCGCTCGGTGCGACCGGCACGGTGATCCGATCTCTCACCTTGCGCACCACAGGAATCGCCGAGTCGGCGGTCGCGGACCTGCTCGGAGCGCTCGCCAAGGATCCGTTGGGTGTCTCGCTCGCGTACCTGCCGGGTTGGGAAGGTGTGGATCTGCGCCTCACGGTGCGTGATGTGCCACCGGACGTGGCGACGGCGCGACTCGCTGCCGCCGAGGCCGCGGTGCGCGAGAAGGTCGGGCGCTGGGTCTACGGCGTGGACGAAGCGGATCTCAGCGTGCTCGTACTCGACGCGCTGCGCGCGCGCACCATGCAGATCGCCGTCGCCGAGAGCTGCACCGGCGGCATGCTCGGCATGCGGCTCACGGCGATCCCCGGGTCGAGTGACGTGGTGCAGGGCGGGGTGATCGCCTACGACAACGCGGTGAAGGTGCGCGACCTCGGGGTGAGCGAGGCGACGATCGCGGCGCATGGCGCGGTGAGCGAGGAGACCGCGCGCGCCATGGCGAGTGGAGTGCGCACGCGGATGGGCGTGGACGTTGGCGTGAGCATCACAGGCGTGGCGGGGCCGGGTGGTGGCACGCCGGACAAGCCCGTCGGAACGTTCTGCGTCGCCGTCGATGTGCGCGGTGAGGTGCGTTCGTTGCGTACCTCGGGTGTCGGCGACCGTAATGAGATCCGTCAGCGGGCGACGCAGGCGGCGCTGAGCCTGGTGAGGAAAGCGCTCGAAGGCTGACCAGCGCAATGGCGTGATGACGAGAAGTAAGGGCACGGAGCGCATTGTCGCCCGTGCCCTCTTTACTTCACCGCCGCGCCGAGCGTACCGTATGGCCATGCCTGACCTTGGGGTGCATTACTGGACGGCGGAGGACGTGCGGCAGCTGCCGGACGACGGCAACCGGTACGAGTGCATCGATGGGGTGCTGCTCGTGACGCCGGCGCCGCGGGTGCCCCACGGCTACGTGGTGGAAGCCGTCCTGGATGCGCTCCGTGAGTTCGCGCGGACACTCCGACCGGATGCGAGGCTCTTCCATGCTCCGGCCGACGTCGAGATCTCGCCTCAGACACTGGTCCAGCCCGACATCTTCGTGGCGCGGCGCAAGCACGGGATTGTCAAGATCATGCAGGCAGCGGACATTCGCGACCTCTTGCTCGCGATCGAGGTGCTCTCCCTGAGCACCGCGCGCACGGACCGCGGCCGCAAGCGGGAGTTCTATCAGCGCGCCGGCGTGCACGAGTACTGGATCGTCGACCATGCGGCGCGGCTCCTGGAGCGCTGGCGGCCGACCGACACGCGACCGGAGATCATCAGCGGGACGCTCGTGTGGCACCCCGAAGGCGCCGCCACCCCGCTGGAGATCGACCTGCCCGCGCTCTTTCGCGAAGCACTCGACGAGTAGCCGCCCGAGCCGCCAGAACGACCGAAACGCCTCCCTCCGGGGCGCCGTAGGGGACCCAGAGTCGTGCCGCACCTGCAGTTCCGGCACGAATCGACTGGCACGCCGGTTGCTCCTCACATGGGCAAACGGCGAACTTTCCCCTCATGAGCGATCCGAACGTGAATCAGGACCCCACCAAGACCTCGAGTTTCGACAACGAGGCGATCGACCCCGCGACCGCGGCGGCTGCGCGAGCCCGCTTTGACGCCTCATCGGCCGACTCGTCCGATGCCGCCGACGAGCACGCCTCAGAGAGCGAGGGCATCGCGCTCGTGACCGGCGCGCTCGAGCGTGAGGTCAACGAGCAGAAAGAGAAGTATCTGCGTCTCTACGCCGAGTTCGAGAACTTCCGTCGCCGCACGGTGCGCGAGCGGCAGGATGCCGAACTCAAGGGAATGCAGCATCTCCTCCGCGGGCTGCTAGAGACGATCGACGATGTCGCGCGCTTCGCACATGTCGACCCGGCGAGCACCGACGCCAAGACCATCGTCGAGGGCGTCGCGATGGTGGAGAAGAAGCTCCTCAAGTCGCTCGCGGGGCATGGGCTCGAGGTGATCGATCCCAAGGGGCACCCGTTCGATCCGGCGTTGCACGAGGCGATCACGACCACGCCCGCAGCGTCGGCCGAGGAGGACCACCTCGTCTCGATGGTCTATCAGGTGGGCTACGTGCACAATGGCACACTCCTCCGTCCCGCTCGCGTCGTCGTGACGCAGTGGAACGGGTGAGCGCGCACCGCTGACCTCCATGGCGCAGAAGGACTTCTACGCGGTACTCGGCGTCAACGCGTCCGCCACCGCCGACGAGATCAAGAAGCAGTACCGCCGCATGGCCAAGCAGTATCATCCCGACGCCAACAAGGGTGAGGCCAAAGCCGCGGAGCGCTTCAAGGAGATCTCGGAGGCGCACAACGTCCTTGGCGACGCCGAGAAGCGGAAGCAGTACGACGAGATGCGCCGCTTGGGGGCATTCGATCCGTACGCGCCGCGACCGCGTAGCAGTGCGCGTCCGGGGGCGACCAGTGGGGGCACCACCGGTAGCGGCCCGCGCGTCGAGGATTTCGACGTGGGCGGATTCGGTGGCTTCGGCGACATCTTCAGCTCGATGTTCGGCGGTGGGCGCGCGCGCCCGAGCGGCCCCGAGAAAGGACAGAGCGTGGAGACGACGCTCGAGGTGCCATTCAAGATCGCGGTGACCGGCGGCAAGGTGCCGATCGAACTCGAAGTGAACGAAGAGTGCGGAACCTGTCGTGGATCGGGCGCTGCACCGGGTGCGATGCTCAAACCGTGCGGTGAGTGCAGTGGACGCGGCGTGATTTCATTCGGACAGGGAAGCTTTGCCGTGAATCGTCCGTGCCCGGTGTGCATGGGTCGCGGACAGATTCCGACCACACCATGCCCGACGTGCAACGGTAGTGGTGAAACGCGATCCAAGCGTCGTGTGCTGGTCTCGGTTCCGCCGGGCGCCGAAAGCGGCGCAAAAGTGCGTCTCAAGGGGCAGGGCGGCAAAGGCGCATCAGGCGGACAGGCGGGACATCTCGTCATCACCTTCGAAGTCCTTGCCGATCGCTTCTACAAACGCGAAGGACTCGACCTCGTCGCCACGGTGCCGATCAACATCGCGCAGGCAACACTCGGCTCGCGCATCACCGTGAAGACGCTCGACGAAAAGAAGGTCGCGATTCGCATTCCCGCGGGCACGTCGGCCGGCAAGCGTTTCAAGATCACGGGGCAGGGAATCGAAAAGGATGGCAAGAAGGGCGACCTCCTTGTCGAGGTCACAATCACTGTTCCCGAAACGCTCTCTGACGCGCAGGAAAAAGCGATGCGCGAGTTTGCTGAAGCCGGCGGATTGAAGTTCTGATGCGAATTCCACGCGTTGCGCTTTCGATGGCGTGCACGGTTGCAGTCATGCTCGCCGGCGCAACGCGCTCGCTCGAAGCGCAGACGCGATGGGGGCGATGCATGGTTGCTGTCGGCTACGGCGCGCCGCTCAAGATGGCAGTGAGCTATGCAACGGGCCGAGTGATCGAATCGGACGGCGAGGGTGCGTGCCCGTCCCAGCGCCGCCACTTTTCCACAGTGGAGCACCGCGACGCGGTCACAGACGGCGGCGACACAAACCGGCCCGCCCATCACCGG
>JANOWT010000081.1:0-8929 GCA_031418115.1 Gemmatimonadota bacterium | reverse complement strand
CAGAACTTCTTCCCCACCGAGATCGCGACCATGCGATTCGACGCCGGGGTCGGGCTCGTGCTGCTCGGCGACGGTGCGGGTGGGTTTCGCGCGCTCAGCGTGGGTGAGGCCGGGGTCGTGGTGCGGGGCGACCAGCGCGGGTCGGCGGTCGCGGACTTCGATAGTGACGGACGGACCGACTTGGCAGTCTCGCAGAACAGCGGGGTGACTACCCTCTGGCGGAACAGTCGCGGCGAGCCCGGCATGCGGGTGCGGCTGATCGGTCCAGTGGGCAACCCGCAGGCGATCGGAGCGCGGGTGTCGCTTTCCGGAAATGGATGGCGGGGTCCGGCGCGTCCCCTCGTGGCGGGGAGTGGGTACTGGTCGACTGACTCACCGGTGCAGGTCCTGGGGGGGAGCACAAAGGCCGATTCGGTCCGCGTGCGATGGCCCTCGGGCGCCGAGACGGTCGTACCTCTACGGGCACGCGGGAAAGAGTTCGTGATCCGCGTACCCTGAGCCGTGGGGCCGACGTTGGCTCCGGAGTTGCTGGCCGAACGAAAATAGGAATGTGCTATTGCCCTTCTTGGCAGGGTATCGTAACATTGCGTCCCATTACCCCCCACCCCGGCGGAGCGCACTACGCGCTTCGGCGGAAAACCGTCAGACGGAGCTACGTCAGATGAATCTGCGTTCCGCTGCTCGACTGAGTGGCCTTCTTCTCGTCATTGGTGCGCTTGGTTGCGCCGATGATGGGTACGAGACCACGGATCTGAGCAACCAGTTCGTTGTCACCCCTGCGTTCGTCGGCGTCGACGAAGGGCTCCCTCCCATCCAGTTCGCTGCGACGCAGGGCGCCAACCCCGTGACGGTCACCTGGGAGAGCAGTGCTCCCCTCGTCGCGACCGTCTCGCCGACCGGCTTGGTCTCGCCGATCAACGACGGATTCGCCGCGATCACGGCGACGCAGGCGAACGGTACGAAGAAGTCAGCGAGCATGACGGTGAACGCCCTCTTCGGCACGCCGGTGGTGAGCGGAGTCGGGGTGCCGAACATCGGTGGCGCAGTCGGGATCCAGACGCTGCTGTATCGCATCTTCGTTCCGACGGGCAAGACGAATCTCTCGGTGACACTCGGCGGCGGGACCGGCGACCTGGACCTCTATGTCCAGCGCGGCCCGAACCCCCCGACGACGGCCGCCTTCGGGTGCCGCTCGTGGAACGGCGGGAACACCGAACTCTGTGCCTTCGCGAATCCTGCTTCGGGCACCTGGTACATCTTCATTGACGTCTACACCGCGGGCACGGGTGCAACGATGACCGCGACGGTGACGCCATGATCGCCGGCCAGCACACTTCACATTCATTCGCAGAGAGGTCCGCAATGGCGCGTGTCTCCACCCGTGTCCTGAAGACTTCGCTGCGCGCGCTCACCGCGGTGGCGCTGTTCGCCACGGTGGGCTTCGCGCAGAACGTCGTCTTCGCCGGCCGTGTCACGTCAGCGGGTCAGCCGCTCGGCGGCGCCAGCATCGGCATCGCCGAGTTGGGCGTTGGCGCGACGTCCGGAGTCGATGGACGCTACACCTTCACGGTCGTGATCGCGCAGAACGCTGGGCGTGGAGTCACGCTCCGCGTGCGCGCGATCGGCTACACGCCGAAGCAGGCGCCGGTGACACTCACCGCGGGCCGCATCGACAAGGACTTCGAGCTCTCGAAGGACGTGCTCAACCTCGAGCAGGTCGTGGTGACCGGCGTGGGTGACGCGACGTCGCAGAAGAAGACGGCCTTCTCGGTCGGCGTGGTCGATGCCTCGCAGATCAAGGAAGCTCCGTCCTCGTCGCCAGTGGGCATGTTGGCCGGTCGCGTGGCCGGTGCCTCGGTGGTGACCGTCTCCGGCCAGCCTGGTGCGGCCCCGGCGATCCGCCTCCGTTCTTCGACCAGCCTCACCGGCTCGGCCGACCCGCTGATCATCGTGGACGGCACGATCACCCGCCTGACGCTCGCCGACATCAACACCGAAGACGTCGAGCGCATGGAAGTGATCAAGGGCGCCGCGGCGAGCTCGCTCTACGGCTCCGACGCCGCGAATGGCGTGGTGCAGATCTTCACCAAGCGCGGAGCGCAGCTGGCCGAGGGCCAGACGAACTTCACGTTCCGCAACGAGTACGGTCAGAGCTGGCTGCCCAACAAGGTGCCCGGCAACCAGTCGCATGAGTTCCAGCTCCTGCCGGACGGTGGCTATCGCCTCAATGCGAACGGCCAGCGTGTGCAGGAGACGGACCTGATCGCGGACAACCCGTACCCGGCGTACTTCGACCAGCTCGGGCAGGTGTTCCGTCCGGGCAACTACATGACCAACTACGCCTCGGTCGGGCAGCGCCGCGGCAACACGAACTTCAACGTCTCGTTCCACAACAGCCGCGAGACGGGCGTGCTCGGACTGCTCGACGGCTTCACGCGCCAGAACTTCCGCGTGAACCTCGACCAGGCGCTCACGGACCAGTTGACCTTCTCGGCGGGCGCCTTCTACGGCCGCTCGGCGTCTGACGAAGGTGAGAACTCGGGCATCTTCTTCGGTCTCCGCTTCCTGGAGCCGGATGTGGACCTGCAGAGGCCGAACCCGGACGGCTCGCCGTTCATCGCGAAGATCAACCGGCCGCCGCTCTCGGGCAACGTGGTGAACCCGCTGTACGGGCTCTCCAACTCGCCGAACCGCCGTGATCGTGACCGCTTCAACGGCACGTTCAAGCTGACGTACAAGCCGCTCACCTGGCTCACGGCCGAAGGCAACGTGAACTACGAGCAGTCGGCTGACATGTACAAGTCCTTCACGCCGCGCGGCTTCCAGTCGTCGAACGGCAACGTGAGCACGGGTGGTCTGTTCCAGGCCGCGACCTCGGCGCGCACGAGCAACATCGGTGCGACGCTCACGTCGGTGCGCAACTTCGAGTGGTTCACCAACACGACCAAGATCGCGTATGTGTTCGAGGACCAGTCGAACAACCGGCTGACCGCGTCGGCGCAGCAGCTCACGCTGCCGCGCATCCCGGAGTTCGCTGCGGCGGACATCGCCGGCATCCGTGCGGGGTCGCAGACGATCACGATCCGTAACCAGAACGTCTTCGCGATCACGACCTTCGACATCAAGGATCGCTACATCATCGACGGACTCATCCGTCAGGACGCGTCGTCGCTCTTCGGTTCAGAAGAGCGCACGGCGTTGTACAACCGCGTCTCGGCGGCGTACCGCGTCTCCGAGGACCTCACCCTGCCGGGCGTGGACGAGTTCAAGCTCCGCGCGTCGTACGGCACGGCCGGTCTCCGCCCGGGCTTCGATGCCCAGTACGAGATCTACTCGCTGGTCGGTGGCAGCCCGACGCCGGTAACCCTCGGTAACCGGAACCTGAAGCCGGCGTTCTCCAAGGAGACGGAGATCGGCTTCAACGTCAACTTCCTCACCAACTTCACGTTCGAGTACAGCTACTCGGACAAGGTGACGAGCGACCAGATCCTCTCGGCCCCGGTGTCGGCAGCGACCGGCTACCAGAACCAGTGGATCAACGCCGGCACGCTTGCCGGACAGACGCACGAGATCGCGTTCGGCGCGGTGCTGGTGTCGAAGGGTGACATGTTCTGGCGCCTCAACGTGACCGCCGATCGCACGCGTCAGCAGATCACCGAGCTCAACGTGGCGCCGTTCCTCGCCGGTCCGGACGGAACGACCCAGATGTTCCGCGTCGCGGCCGGTGAGCCGTTCGGTGTGATGTATGGTGAGAGCTGGATCAAGACTCCGGCGCAGTTGGCCGCGACGCTGCGGTCGGGCCGTCTGACAGGCACCGCGGCTGACTATCAGGTGAACGAGGAAGGCTTCTACGTGCGCACGTCCGCTTGGCGGACGCTCGCCGAGCGCCCGCTCAAGGCGTATGACACCCTCGGGAGCTCGATCAGCCAGATCGGCGACGTGAACCCGGACATGAACCTCAACTTCAGCTCCACCTTCCAGTGGCGCGGGTTGTCGGTGAATGCGCTGGTGACGTCGGTGGTGGGTGGCGACATCTACAACCTCACGCGTCAGTGGCCGTTCAACGAGCAGCGCGATCCGGCGTTCGACCAGAGCGCCAAGCCGGCGCTCGAGCGCAAGCCGGTGACCTACTATCAGACGTTCTACAACAACATCGATGCGAACACCTATTTCGTGGAGAACGGCACCTATGTCCGCCTCCGTGAACTCGCGGTGAACTACCAGCTCCCGAAGGCTTGGGTGCAGCCGATCAGCTTCCTCGGCTTCGAGAGCGCGCGCATGGGCGTCGTCGGTCGCAACCTCTGGACCAGCACCAAGTACAAGGGCTACGACCCCGACGTGACTGGGACCTCGGGTCTCCAGGGCAACCCGTTCACGTACCGTGTTGACTACTTCACCTACCCGCAGTTCCGCACCTTCACATTCATGCTTGAGCTCGGCTTCTAAGCCGCGCCCAAACGAGGAGATCGAGAATGCACATGACGACCTTCGTTCGGGGGCTTGGTCTGGTCGCCGCGCTAGCGGTGACCGGCTGCAAGTCGCTGGACATCACGAATCCCAATCAGCCCGACGCTGATCGAGCACTCTCCGACCCGGCCGCGATCGAGGCGGTCGCGGGCGGTTCGGTGCGCATCTGGTTCAACACGTACGAGGGCCTCTTGGCGGTGGGACCCCTCGTCACCCAGGCGCAGACGTACAGCATGTCGTGGAACAACTTCAACGTCAATTTCTACGCGTCGATCGACGCCGACGGCACGCGCAACTCGCGTTCGTGGCAGAACAGTCCGGCTGCCGCCGCACGCGCGAGCATCGAGCACTTCTGGGACGGCTACTACAGCAGTCTCTCGCTCTCGACGAACGTGTTGAAGGCGATCCGGCTCAATGGCTTGGTGATCAATAACGCCACCGATACCAAGCGCACGGAAGCGGTCGCGCTCCTGATGCAGGGTGCCGCGCTCTCCGGCATCGCGCTCAACTACGACAAGGGCTATATCATCGACGAGAATACCGATCTCGGCGCCTTGGCGTATTCCAACCGCAAGGAGATGCGGGACGCGGCGGTCGCGAAATTCGCCGACGCAGCGACGCTCGCGAATGCGAACGTGTTCACGATCCCGGCCACCTGGTCGGGCCCGGGCTCGGTAGCGTACACGAACGTCCAGATCGCCAAGATCGCGAACACGATGGCCGCGCACACGCTGGCCAGTTGGCCGCGCAATGCGGCAGAGAACGCGCTCGTGCCTTGGGCGCAGGTGGTCACCCTCGCGTCGAATGGTATCTCGTCCGGCACGCGCTTCGACTACGTGTTCACGGGCGACGGTAGCGCTTGGTATCCGGAGATCCTGGCCTGGTTCAACGCGATCGACACCGGGCGGCTGCACACCCGTGTGGCGAACATGATGGATCCTGGGACCCAGACGACCCCGTGGCCGCTCGCCGGCAATCCGAAGCCCAACTCGCCAGACCGGCGTCTTGGCGACGGATCGTTCGGCAACGCCGCGACGGCGGCGTCGTTCGCGACTTACGCCAAGACGGCGAATGCCGGAACCGACTTTGCTTGGTCGGCCAGCGCGATCTTCAACATGGCCCGCGGTTCGTACCATCAGTCCAACATCGCGCATATCCGCTACGACGTGAGCGGCACGCAGGATCCGAACGGCGCCTACGGCGGCTTCGGTCCGGCGGTCGCGTTCTCGGCCGGTCAGAACGACCTGCTCTGGGCGGAAGGAATCATCGAGACCACCGGCAACCTTGCGTTGGCCGCGACGCTCATCAACAACACTCGCGTGACCCGTGGCGGGCTCTCGGCCGCGGTCGCAGGCGATGGAGTGGCTGGGCTGCGCACCAAGCTCCGGTACGAGCAGGAGATCGAACTGCTCGGACTCGGCGCAGCCTCGTACTATCACCGTCGCCGGGTCACCGGCGGTCTCTTGGTCGGAACGCCGCGCGAGATGCCGGTGCCCGCCAAGGAACTCGGTGTGTTCGGACAGGCGCTGTACACCTGGGGTGGCGCGACGCCGAACTCCGCCACACCTCCGTGATCATGATCGACCGCTGATCGTCGGCACTCGGCTTGGACCGAGGGTGACCGACGGCGGCGGATCGGGGTAGTATCGAGGGGGAACGCAGCGGACGCAGCACCGGTCCCGGCGTTCCCCCTCGGTGTTTCCCGGCGCTCCTCGTTCTGCTTCTGCGTCCTGCTTCTGCGTCCTGCTTCTGCGTCCTGCTTCTGCCGCTGCGACCCACATGGGTGCATTCCCGATGCGACGTTCGCTCCTGAGCCTCTGTCTCGTATTGAGCCTCCCTCTGGCCGCCCTCGGCGCCCAGGGGCCGTTCGCGCGCCTGCGCGGCGTGATCCATGACGCCGCGACGCAAACTCCGATCGGCGGCGCACGGGTGGTGATCGCCGCCACCGGCCGCTTCGCCACCTCCGACTCGCTCGGTCGGTTCGAGTTGCCCGATCTGCCCTCGGGGATCATCCGGTTCTTCTTCAACGCCGACGGCTACCCGCGTACCTCAGTGGTGCTCGCCTTCGCCAAGGGCGAGACGATGGTGCAGCGGTTCGAGCTCGAGGCGAACATGGTGCTCTCGTCGGCGGACTCGGCGGCGGAGCGCGCGCGCGCTCAGCGCCTAGCCCAGGTCGACATCACCGCCGAGCCATCACGTGGCGTGAGGTACGAGGACTTCGAGCGCCGCCTCAAGACGGGGCGCGGGCAGTACGTGACCCGCGAGGAGATCGAGGCGCGCAACTACAACACGCTCGGCGACGCGGCTCGTGTACTTCGTGGCGTGCTCGTGGAGTGCGGTGGGCCTCGCGGCTGCCAGGTCCGGATGGCCCGTGCGGGCCAGTCCTGCTACCCGCAGTTCATCGTGGACGGCCGGCCGGACAACGTATTCGGACCGATGGTCGCGATCCGCGACGTGGAAGGGCTGGAGTTCTACACCGGCGCCAGCGATGTCCCCGGCGAGTTCGCCGGGTCCAACGCGGGGTGTGGTGTGGTGGTGATCTGGACGCGGAATGGGCCTGGGGCGGCGAAACCTGGGGCGGCGAAACCTGGGTGATTGGGGATCGTCCAGAGAATCCAGTCTAGAACGCAGTCCCCAAAAGCACCGCATTGAGCACCAGCCGGTCGAGCGCCCGCCACCAGCCGCGGAACATCGGCTCATTGGTGAACATCACCACATTGCCGGACCCGACCTTCTCCTGCGTGATGAAGGTGCTCCCGCGCAGCAACCGCTCACTGTTCTCAGGGAACGTGAAGCCACCGCGGCGGATCGGCCCCGTGGTCGGGAAGACCGCGACGTTGCCGCCGTCCTTGGAGAGCGTGTAAAAGCTGCTCCCACCCACGAGCACGGTCTGCCGCTGCTGCTCGAAGCCCATGGTCAGCCAGTGCGTGAGGTCGAACGCCACATCGAAGTGGCTCCCCGGCAGGTCGGCGATGTCGTCGGCGCAGGCGTTGGGACTCACCACCGTGCGCAGTGAATCGATCGGTGCCTTGGTGGCCGGCGCGGGCTTGAGATCCTTCTTGGGTTCGCAGACGATGCGGCGGACCGAGGTGAGGCCGACGTCTTCTCGGGTGGCCCACTGTGTAGCTCCGCCGAACGTGACGAGCGCTCCGCCCCCCTCGACCCAGCGCTTGAGCGCTGCGCCGTTGCCGGTCACGCCACCACTCGGGATGATGATCACGTTGAACGCCGAGAGGTCACCGTTGAGCGCGGTCGAGGAGATCGGCGTGAACTTGATGCCGTAGCGCTGCTCGAGCGTCCACCAGGTCGCGCCGTAGCTCGTCTGCGAGATGCCGGTCTCACCTACCAGCGCGATGCGCGGCTGCTTGAGCGAGACGACCACGCCCGAGCCGGTACCGAACTGCGCGGCATCGGGGAAGGCCGTGTTGACGCCGCGGACCTCGACGCCCGCTGCCTTGGCGAGCGCGTCCACGCGGCCCGCGAGCGTGGCATCGTTGCGTCCGACCCTCACCACCCAGGTGCCGCGCGGCCAGTTGGTGGTGCCCGTCTGGATCGGCTCGGAGGCGACTGCCACGCGGTAGCCTTCCTGCAGCAGCTGCGCTGCCAGCTTGCCGGCGCCGTTGCGATCATTGCGCCAGAGGTACGACGAAGTGGCGTTGGTGCCCTCGACGATGCCACCGGTGATCGCGTGCGGCAGCACCTCGCCGTTCATCCGCGTGCCGTTCGTGAGCGAGAGCGGCGACGACTGCAGCGCTGCGGCGTCCTCGGTCCAGTACGCCTCCACGCCGAATGCCACCGGCAGCGCCCACGCAGTGATGTCGTAGAACTCGTAGCCCTCGGTGTCGTTCGCGGTTGGTGACTTGTCGCGGTTGCGGGCGAACTTGTCGAACTGTGTCTTGGCGAAAACAGAATCCAACGTCGGGTCCGCCTCGAGGACAGCCTTGGCGACCTTGCCCTGAGGCTGTGCGAGATCGACCACGTACGACCCTGCGGCAAAGGTGCGCGAGGCGACCGCGTCAGTCGCGTAGCCGTGGGCGCGCACGCTCGTGTGCGCGGCGGTCGTACGTGTGACCTCGACACCAGCGCGCAGCAGCGCCGCCGCGAGCTCGGCCGCGCGGGCCGGATCGGAGCCGGGGACGAACACAACGCGCTTCATGGTGCCGTTGCGGCCGTCGGTGACGGCCTTCTGCCGGAACGTGGCGTAGTCGCGCACGAGTTCGCGCGCGTTGCGCGCCGAGGTCTCGAAGGTGGAGATCGACGCCACGTAGTGCTTCGAGATGCCGTCGCGCAGCGAGAGAATGGTGCCGTCCTCGCGTCGCTTGAGCAGCGCCGGGCCGCCGTCCGTCTCGTAGGTCGCGCCCATCGCGCCATTGAGCGCGGGCCACGAGTCGTAGTAGCCGGGATAGTAGAGGTCGAAGGCGTCGCGCACGTTGTAGAGCCAGCCCATCGCGTCGAAGGCGGC